>CAYHFE010000129.1:0-15055 GCA_964355375.1 uncultured Verrucomicrobiota bacterium | reverse complement strand
CCGGACGGTCCCAGGGAAGATCTGGCTTGTCCATGAATGCTTGGACACCGTCCCTTTCGGCACGCCTTCGTGCGGCTGCGAATCGGGGCCCAGCGCATAATCGTCCGCGGCCGGGACGGCCAGGGCTGTCACCCACAAAAGCAACAAAGGAATGAAGACGCGCCAACGGTGGTTTGAGTTCCTGGGGCAGAACGTTTGCGGAAACCGCGCGCGCTGTCAAAGCGAGAGTGCGCCCCGCCCTCTCAACTGTTGGCAGACTCCATGGATCGGCCCCGGCCAAACCCGCGGAGTCGATCGAGGCTCTCGATCGCGCCTGGCATTCGGGCGACTCGAGTAAATGCTCGATCCCTTCCAGAAATGCGGTTAGGTAATCTCGTCCATGACAGACCGCCGGGACTTTTACGAATCGCGGGCGGCGTTCCGTGCGCCCGAAAGTGAGCGGTGGTATCACCGTTTGCTGCAGCGCTACTTCGTTTTCCTCGTGCCGCCGCATGCCCGAGTCCTGGAAGTCGGTTGTGGACTGGGCGATTTGCTGGCGGCGGTCCGGCCGGCGCGCGGCCTGGGGATTGATTTCAGTCCGGCCATGATCGAGCTGGCTCGACAGCGTCATCCTTCCCTCGAGTTTCGGGTGGAAGATGCCGCCGCGGTTTCGGGCGACGAAGCTTTCGATTACATTTTGTTGTCCGATCTGGTGAACGATCTTCCCGACGTCCAGGCGGTGCTCGGGCATCTGCAGCGAGTCGCGCATCCGAGGACGCGTTTGGTGGTCAATTTTTTCAATCACCTCTGGCATCCGGTTTTATCCGTAGCGGCGCGTTGCGGTCGCAAGGCCCCCACCCTCTTGCAGAATTGGCTTTCCGCCTCGGACATGACGAATCTGCTCCATCTGGCCGGCTGGGAAATCATCAAGACGGATTCGCGCATTCTCTGGCCGGTGCCCACGCCGGGATGGGAACGCTTGCTCAATCGCTGGCTGGCACCGCTCCTGCGGCACTTCTGCCTGACCGTGATTCTGGTCGCGCGGCCCAAGCCATCCGAACCCGCCGACCGCCATTACCGCTGCAGCGTGGTGGTGCCGGCGCGCAATGAAGCCGGGAATATCGAAGAGGCGGTGCGGCGGACGCCCGAGCTGGGGCTGGGAACGGAGTTGATCTTCGTCGAAGGGCATTCGCAGGACAATACCTGGGAAGAGATTCAACGGGTCGCCGCCCGCCATCCCGACCGGCAGATCAGAATCCTCAAGCAAGAGAGCCGCGGCAAGGGCGGCGCGGTCCGGGAAGCGTTCGCGGTGGCAACGGGCGAGGTTTTATTTATTCTCGACGCGGATCTGACGGTCCCTCCGGAACAGTTGCCGAAGTTTTATGAAGCGCTCCGGTCCGGGACGGCCGAATTCGTCAATGGCGTCCGCCTGGTCTATCCGATGGAGAATCAAGCCATGCGATTTCTCAACATGGTGGCGAACAAGTTTTTCGGGCTGGCGTTTAGCTGGTTGCTGGGGCAGCCGATCAAGGACACCCTCTGCGGAACCAAGGTTTTGTTCCGGAAAGATTATGAGGCGATCGCACGGCAGCGCTCCTATTTTGGCGACTTCGATCCCTTTGGCGATTTCGACCTCCTGTTCGGCGCGGCCAAACTGAATCTCAGGATTGTCGATCTGCCGATTCGTTATCAGGCGCGAACCTATGGCACGACGAACATTCACCGATGGCGGCACGGCTGGCTGCTCTGGCGCATGGTTGTCTGGGCCGCCCGCCGACTCAAGTTCATCGCCTAAGCCATGTCCATGCATTTGAAAGGGGAGCGCACGCGCCTTCGCGTGCGGTGGTTGACGCCCTGGCCAACCACCTCCAGGTGTTCGGACGGGTCACCGTCAAGTATCTGCCTGATGCTCCCATCCGACCGGCGAGGGCGCCGGTCGGAACACGCGAGGGCGCGTGTGTTCCCCGGCTTCAACTGCATAGTTACGGCGACGGACGCGATGCGGTCGATGCGATGAACGCCGAGCTGAAGCAACATCAGATTGAGATGCGGCGCAACCGCCGGGCCTGGGACCGGAAACCGCGCCTGCGGGAGATCTACGCCGGCTATTACCGGCGCATCGTGGCCTTGATCGATCCGCGGATTTCGGGCCGGATCCTGGAGATCGGTTCCGGCATGGGCCATCTGAAGACGCACCTGCCGCAGACCATCGCGAGCGATCTTTTCCCCAACCCGTGGCTCGATGTGGTGTGTGATGGCTACGAACTTCCCTTCCGGGATGGCACGATCTCGCACTTGGTCTTGTTCGATGTCTTTCACCATTTGCAGGCTCCCGGGGTGTTGCTCAACGAGGCGAGACGAATCCTCACTCCGGCCGGACGCCTGATCCTTTTTGAACCTTACATCAGTTGGGTGAGCCATCCCATTTACGGCCTGGGACACCACGAGCCGATCGCCTGGCGGAAGTCCATCGATCTGTCGGGGACGCGGGCGCGGCCGCGGACCTACTACGCGGCTCAGGGCAATGCCACGCGGCTCTTCTTCGAGCCCGCTCCGCGCGGCTGGCTGTCCGGCTGGTCTCTGTTTCACCGGGAAGCGTGGGCCGATTTCAGTTACCTGCTCTCCGGCGGATTCAGCAAGCCGTGTCTTTACCCGGCCCGGCTGAGCCCGGCGCTGCGCTGGCTCGACGCGGGTTTGTCCCGATGGCCCGGACTGTTCGGCGCGCGATGCTTGGTGGGGCTGGGCCGCGACCCGGACGGGTCAGCGCAGCTCGGGGCCCTGTCCACCTCGCAGACGCCGGGCCTCTCCGACACGATGAAGTGAGAGTTCCACAGGCTGAGGACGAACGCCATGTGTGGGATGAAGACGCAACCCCGATGGGGTTGGACCGTTGGTCGGGGCGACATTCCCAGGGTAGGCGCGACACGCCAACCCTGGGCTTTGGGGCGGAATCCCGTGGGGATTCCCGGCCGCATGCATGCCGGCATAATTCTCATACCTCCGTCACGCTTGGAAAATGTCCAGACTCCAGGCTGCGGGCTGGGGCAGCCCGCGCAAAGCCACCGCCAACTCCGGGATGCACGGGCTCTGACGTTGTCGCAATTTAAGCGCTTTCCAAACCGCATGACCCGGACTACCATTGCCCTTGCGTCTGAGCCGCACTGGGTGTCACTGAAGAGCCACGCTCGCCGGTCTTTCCTTTCGAAAGTAGCTCGATGGATCAGCGAAGTTGAAAGAGACCAAATAGATCAGCGAATGACAGAGACAAAACCGTCGCATGACTGGGGGCTGTTTATGTGCCAAACGCATCATTGGAGGAGTGACACCGGGAGAGTGACGCGTCCGTCATTCCCTATTCACCGTCGGGGGCTTGGTCTTCTCGGGGGCGTTCTTCTGCTGACCTGTGGAGCAGTTGAACTGCCGACCGTGGTGATGGCTGATGGGGTCGCGACGCATCCGGGTTCCGTCCCTCTCGCCGAATTGGGGATCGAGGAATTGGTCAATGTCGAAATCACCTCCGTCTCGAAGAAGAGCACTCCGCTCTACGAAGCGCCGGCTGCCGTCGCCGTGCTCACGCCGGACGACTTCCGGCGCTTGGGAGCCACGAGCATTCCGGAAGCGTTGCGCGCCGTCCCTGGATTGTCGGTGGCACGCTTGAATGCCAACGCCTGGGCGATCAGTTCGCGCGGCTTCAACGACGAATACGCCAGTGAACTGCTGGTGTTGATGGATGGACGCAGCGTCTATACGCCCTCCTTCGGCGGCGTGTATTGGAACGTGCAAGATCTGGTGCTCGAGGATTTGGACCGGATCGAGGTGATTCGCGGGCCGGGGGCGACGTTGTGGGGGGCCAATGCCGTCAATGGGGTCATCAATATCATCACCAAGAGCGCGAAGGAGACGCAGGGGACGCTGCTTTCCACGTCCTTTGGCACGGAGGATCAGCCATCGGTCAGCGCCCGCTACGGGGGGCGGTTGGCCAGCAATCTTTACTACCGGGTTTATGCGAAGTACTTCGATCGAGAGGGTTTCGCCAACACCTTGGGACAAGAGATGCGCGACGACTGGCAAGTGGGTCGAGGCGGGGCGCGGTTGGACTGGGAACCTTCGGAAGAAAACCGCTTCACCTTGATCGGAGACTATTACGGTGGCACGTACGGTGAACCGGTTTCCCGGGCGACACTTTTTCCGCCGACCAATGTTTTGTTGCAGGTCGAGGCGCCGATGAGCGGCGGGTTCGGGCTGGGCCGCTGGCAGCGGCAATTCTCGGCCGAGTCGGAACTGAAGTTACAAATGTATTTTGACCATTACGAGCGAGATCATCCTTTCGGAGGCGCCGCCGTCCTGGCCGGCCCGGATTACTGGACCAACGAGCGCAGGCCCGGAGAGACGCGGGATACCGGGGATCTGGATCTGCAGCATCGATTCATTTTGGGGGACCGGCAGGATCTCGTTTGGGGGGCGGGTTACCGGTACACCGAAGACCACTTTTCGGGCCGAGGCGCCGAGTCGAACATTGTGCCGGATCATCGCGCGGATCAGCTCTTCAGCGCGTTTCTCCAAGATGAAATCGCCTTGGTGCGAGATCGGCTGCGGTTGACCCTGGGGTCGAAGTTCGAGCACAACGATTATACCGGGCTCGAGGTCCAGCCCGGGGTGCGCCTCCTCTGGATGCCGACAGCGCGCCAGTCGGTCTGGGCCTCGGTGGCGCGGGCCGTGCGCACGCCCACGCGATTTGAAACGGGCATCCAGATGAGTCCGGCGGCGGTGCCGCCGGCGCTGATCCGGGTTTACGGCAATCCCGCTCTGACCTCCGAGAAACTGCTCGCCTACGAGATCGGCTATCGGGTCGAGCCCACGTCTCGACTGTCCTTCGACCTGACCGGGTTTTACAACCAATACGAAGACGTGACCTTCGCCGATCCTGGGTCGGTTCGAGTAGAACTCAACCCAACGCCGCACGTGGTCGTGCCCTTCAGCTATGGCAATCGCCCGCCCGGTCACAACCTGGGCGCGGAGGGGATGGCCCAATGGCTGGCCACCGACCATTGGCGGCTGTCAGCGGGTTATTCCTGGCTGCGTTCGGCGGTGGTGACGGGACCAACCGCGGCTGACGATGTTCCGTCGCAACAGTTTCACCTGCGGTCCAGCCTCGACCTCACCCACGGTTGGGAATTCAATTCCGTCGTCTATTGGATCGATCGGATCGCCGTCTTGTCGGCCGATCTTCTCCGGCCCATGCCGATCGCGGCCTATGCCCGGCTCGATCTGGGATTGAGCTGGCGACCGAACCCGCACCTCGAATTGGCGGTGTGGGGCCAGAACCTTCTCGACGACGGGCATCCGGAATTCGCCAGCTACAAGACGCTCACGATCGTGGAAATCCCGCGAACCCTCTCCGGCCGGATCACATGGCGCTTTTAGGTCCACTGACGGATCAGGTCAACTCCTGCGGCGGGAATGGGCTGCTTCAACCCACTCGCAGGTGGTGGCGGTTTCTCTGGTTCTTCTGCGCCCTGCTGGAACTCATGGCCGGGTCGGACGTGAGCGCGGCCGATCCGGCGATCTCCGGCGGGGAGAATGAAATCAAAGCCGCGTTTCTGGTCAATCTCCCCAAATATGTGGACTGGCCGTCCGGCAATTCCGCCGCCCCAGCCGCTCCCCTCGTGCTGGCCATTTTTGGGACATCCGACCTGGAGGGGGAGCTTCGGAAAGCCATCGAGGGCAAAGCGATCAACGGCCGGCCTCTCGCCTTGAAGCGGGTCGGTAGCGAGGAGGAGTGCGCCAACGGCTGTCACATCGTCTTTGTCGGCGCGGCGGAGCAGCGCCGGGTTCCCGGCCTGCTCCATCGACTCCGCGACCTGAGCGTGTTGACGGTCGGGGAAAGCGATGGATTTCTCGAGAACGGGGGCATCATCAAGCTGGTCCGGCGCGAGCGCAAAATCCGGCTCGAAGTGAACCTGGCGGCGGCCCGGCAGGCGCGACTCGAAATCAGCTCGAAGCTCTTGAAAGTGGCGGACACGATTTTGGGCAAGACACCATGAGACTCTTTCGTCTTCAAGATCTGTCCATTCGGCGGAAACAAACCTGGATCATCATGCTGACCAGCAGCGCCGCCCTCTTTCTCGCTTGCGCCGCGTTCATTGCCTACGATGCCTTCACCTTCCGCCGGGGAATTTTGGAGCGGGCTTCCAGCTTGGCCCAGGTCATCGGCAACGCCAGCACCGCCGCTCTCGATTTCAACGATCTGAAGGCGGCTCAGGAAGCGCTCGACGCCTTGCGGGTCGAGGCCAACGTCGTGGCGGCCGGCATTTACCGGACCAACGGACAGGCCTTTGCCTCCTACCCGCGGGGCGGCACCGGCCTCGCCATGATGCCGCCCGTCCCGCCCGCGGGCTACGAATTCAAACCGGACCGGCTCCTCCTCTTCCGCCCGATTTCCTACCAGGGCGAAGTGATCGGAACCGTCTTTCTGGCGTCGGACTTGCGGCAGTTGCCACGGCGCCTGGCGCGCTACGCGGGAATCGTGGCCCTGGTCTTCTGCGCTTCCCTTCTCGCCGCCCTGGCCTTGTCCAACCGGCTGCAGCGCGTGGTCTCGGATCCCATCCTGCACCTCGCGCAGGTCACCCGGGCCGTCGCGCTCGAGAAGAACTACTCCGTGCGGGCGGTGGGATCGAGCCGGGATGAGCTGGGTCAATTGATCAAAGGTTTCAATGAGATGCTGACCCAGATTCAGGAGCGGGATGACGCGCTGCGGGCCGCGCACGATCAACTGGAGCGGCGGGTCGAGGAGCGGACCCAGGAGCTGGCCAGCTCGCTCTCGCTGCTCAACGCCACGTTGGATTCGACCGCGGACAGCATTCTGGCGGTCGATTTGGCGGGCCGCGTCATCTGCCGCAACCAGAAGTTCGCCGCCATGTGGGGCCTGCCCGCGGAACTGCTGGAGAAAGGGGACGAGGCGGAGCTGATGCGGCACGCCGCCGCCCGGGTGCGGCAGCCGGAGCAGTTTTGGCAGCGCTGGGAGGAACTGAAAGCTTCCCCCGAAATCGAGGCTCTGGATTTGTTGGAGCTGCAGGACGGACGGATGCTCGAACGCTACGTTCAGCCGCAGCGCATGGGCCTTCAGTGCATCGGTCGCGTCTTCAATTTTCGCGACATCACCGAGCGCAAACAGGCGGAAGAGAAGGTGAAGTCCGTGCATGGCGAGCTCCTGCGCGCCTCGCGTGTGGCCGGGATGGCTGAAGTGGCGACGAACGTGCTCCACAACGTGGGCAACGTGCTCAACAGCGTGAACACCTCCGCCGGCGTCATCTCGGACCGATTGCGCGCGTCGGCCGCCCTCTCCGGTCTGGCCCAAGTCACGCAGATGCTCGAACAGCATCGCGACGATCTGGCGGCGTTCCTGGGTCGCGACCATCGAGGCGAGCATCTGATCAAGTACCTGCACACCCTCGAGCAGCATCTCATCTCCGATCGGGCCACAGTTCTGGAGGAACTGCGCGAGTTGACGAGAAACATTGAACACATCAAGGAAATCGTCGCCCGGCAGCAAAGCTACGCCAAGATCTCGGGCGTGACCGAAATCGAATCGATCGATCGCCTGCTCGAGGATGCTCTCCGCATCCAGACCGACGAATTAGCCCAGCAGAACGTCGAAGTGATTCGCCGGTTCGATCCGGTTCCGCAGATCCCTCTCGACAAGCACAAGGTCTATCAGATCCTGGTTAATCTGATCGACAACGCGCGCCATGCTTTGGTGGAGACGGCCTCTGGGGGACGGCGCTTGACCCTCCGGGTGGGGCGGAACGGCGGCCGCGTCTTCGCGGCCGTGAGCGACACCGGAGTGGGGATCGCGCCGGAGAATCTGACCCGGATCTTTTCCCACGGTTTTACGACGCGCCGCGATGGTCATGGCTTTGGCCTGCACAGCGGCGCCATCGCGGCCCGGGAAATGGGCGGCTCGTTACGCGGGGAGAGCGCGGGAGTGGGCCAGGGCGCCACTTTCACCCTCGAGCTGCCCTTGCCACCGAACGCTTCGACGACATGAACATGGAATTCTCATCGCGCAACCGGCAAATCCTGATCATCGACGACAATCCGTCGATCCACGCCGACTTCAAAAAGATCCTGGCCGATCCGAATCCGGCCGCCCAGGAGGCGGAGAAGGCGGTGGCTCATCTTCTCGGCACGGCCGTTCCGCTCCGCCAAGCCCGGCGCTATGAGCTGACCTTCGCCCTCCAGGGCAACCAGGGCCTGGCCGCGGTTCAGACCGGGGTCCGGGGCGGGCGACCCTTCGCACTGGCCTTTGTCGATGTGCGCATGCCCCCCGGATGGGACGGCTTGGAAACGGCGGCCCGGCTTTGGGAGGCGGATCCCGACTTGCAGATCGTTCTATGCACAGCGCACGCGGATTATTCCTGGGAGGAAATGATCGCGCGAGTCGGAGAATCGGATCGGTTGGTCTTTCTCAAGAAGCCGTTCGATGCCGTCGAGGTTCTGCAACTGGCCAGCGCCCTCACCGAGAAATGGATGCTGCTGCAACAGTCCCGAATGAAGCTGCAGGATCTCGAGCAAGCGATCGTGGAGCGGACCCGCGACTTGCAGTTCGCGAACGAACAACTGCACTCCCAGATCCGAGAGCGCCAGGCGACCGAGCAGGCGTTGCGCGAGGCTCAGGAGAAGCTTCGGCATTTTTTGGCCAAAAGCCCAGCCGTTCTTTATTCGCTTCGAGTGGAGTCCGGCCGCCTGGTTCCGGCCTGGGTGAGCGACAACGTGGCCGATTTCCTCGGGGGCGACGCCCGCGATTGGCATCAACAAATGCCGGCGCTCGATCATGTCGTGGAGGCGGACCGCGCCGCTGTTTTCGCCAGCCTCGATGCTTTGGCGGAGCGCGGGCAATTGAGTCTGCAGTACCGGATCCAACGCCGGAACGGCGAGACAATCTGGGTGCGCGATGACCGGCAATTGCTCCGCGATCCCGCCGGCCAGCCGGTGGAAATTGTCGGCTGCTGGACCGACATCACCCAGCAGCGCCGGCTCGAGGAGCAATTGCGTCAAGCGCAGAAAATGGAATCGATCGGCCACTTGGCGGGCGGGGTCGCCCACGATTTCAACAACCTGCTGACGGTGATTCTTGGTTACACCGAGTTGGTCCTCAATACCGAGCCCTTGCCGACCACCGCCATCGAGTCCCTCCGCGAGGTTCATGCCGCCGCCGACAAGGCCAGCCACCTGACCCGCCAGTTGCTCGCCTTCAGCCGGCGGCAAATGATGCGGCGGCGGGATTTGAATTTGTCCGAGCTCGTGGTCGCGACCACCCAAATCCTCGGGCGCATGCTCGGCGAACACATCAAGGTGAGAGCCGATTGCCCAGCCGGCCTCCCCGGCATCGTGGGCGATCGCGGCATGATCGAGCAGGTCATCTTGAACCTGGCGATCAACGCGCGTGATGCCATGCCGGACGGAGGCCGGCTCACGCTCGCGACGAGCGTGCTCGACCCGGACGAGGCAGTCTTGCGGCCGTATCCGGAATCGCGGCCGGGCCGTTTTGTTTGCCTGAGCGTGACCGATAGTGGCCGGGGGATTGCCCGCGAACATCTGCCCCGCCTGTTCGAACCGTTCTTCACGACCAAAGACGTCGGCCAAGGCACCGGGCTGGGGCTGGCCACGGTTTACGGCATCGTCAAACAGCACGAAGGCTGGGTCGAGGTGGAGAGCCAACTCGGCCAGGGCACCACGTTCAAAGTGTTTCTTCCGGTGCCGGGGGTTGACGAAGCGCCCGGCCAGAAAGCCGACGGTCTGGCCTCCGGATCGGCCGCGCACGAAACCATTCTGGTGGTCGAAGATGATCCTTCGGTGCTCGAATTGATCAGCGTCACGCTGCAACGCCAGGGCTATCGCGTCCACTCCGCCGCCTCGGGAGGCAAGGCGCTGGCGGAATGGATTTCCCGGGTCCACGAGATCGATCTCTTGCTCACGGATGTGGTCATGCCGGACGGCCTGACTGGCTGGGAATTGGCCAAGGAATTTCAGAGCCGAAGACCCCTTCTCAAAGTCATCTATATGAGCGGATACAATCCGGACATGACCGCCGGACGTCCGGTCTTCGGAAAAGATGTCCGGTTTCTGCAAAAGCCGTTCAGTCAGAAAATACTGGCCGAAATCGTCCGCGCCTATTTGGACGAAGCCCCATCTGAATCCTCGGTGCCCCCAGGTCCGGTGGTGGAGAATCCAGCGCCGTCGATGATCCGAGATCGACGCGACTGAGGCCGTCACGATCCAGGCGCCGGGGCTCTGACCTCACCCCAGCCTTCTTCCACCGAACTCCGCCAGGTTTTGAGGGACTTCGACCTCGCCCTTGGCATCCGCCGCTTTCCCCGCATCGGGTCAAAGCGCCGGAGGGCCGGCGCACTCCAAGACGCTGGCGCGACACGGCCCACTCCATTCGGTTCCGGATCCCGATGCATGCGCCGAGCGAAAGGCGGCTTTCCATGAACCTGGGTGGGGTGAGACTCCGTCGAACCCTGACCTTCCCGCCTGCCAAGATTCCAGGGCTCGACGGAGTCTCGCCCCACCGTTGGATGGGTTCATGGTCCCGATGCATGCGCCGAGCGAAAGGCGGCTTTCCATGATCTCCAGCCGTGACAAGCCACCGCCGCCGCGTTATCAACTCCCCGCGCAGCCACACGAACATGAATCCGACCGCCATCGAATCTCACCTCAAGCTGGTGTTGCTCCAATGGATGGTGATCATCGCGGTCGCCTCGCTATTTGGGCGGATGGGCCAGCGCTTTGGCCAGCCCATGGCGGTCGGCGAAATACTCGCGGGGTTGTTGCTGGGTCCTTCGGCCCTGGGCCTGATCTGGCCGACGAGCTGGGCGCCGTTGTTTCCCGCGGAAACCCAGCAATCGCTCCAACTCCTCGGCAAACTCGGCATCATTCTCCTCCTTTTCCAAGTGGGGATGGAATTCGATTTCGGCCATCTCCGCTCCCGGTCCACCACCGTGACCGCGGTTTCGCTCATGGGCATCGCGGCCCCGGTCCTGGGCGGATTAGCCATCGGCCCGTGGCTGCACCGCGCCTTCGCGCCGGACACCCAGTTCCTCGGTTTCCAGCTTTTCATCTGCATCGCTCTGTCCATTACCGCCCTCCCCATCATGGGTCGCATTCTCCTGGAGATGAAATTGGAGCGAAGCATCATCGGCGTCCTCTCCATCAGCGCCGCCGCCATCGACGATGCTCTTGGCTGGATCGGGTTGGCCACCGTGACCGCGTTGGCCACGGCTCACTTTGGCTGGCGACCGATCCTGCTCCAGGCCACGGGCGTGATCGCGGCCTTTCTCATCATCTATTACCTGGTCGGTCCGGCGGTCATGCATCTCTGGCGGAAGAGCACGCGGTCCACCCACGGCACCGGCTTGCCCCCCGGGTTCCTGGCCGTCCTGCTCATCGTCTTGTTCACCTGCTGCCTGGTCACCAATCAACTGGGGATTTTTTCAATTTTCGGCGCGTTCATGCTCGGCGTCGCCCTCCACCGGGAACCGGGCTTGGTCAAGGCGTGGCGGGAAAAGTTTTCCGATTTCGTCCTGGTGGCGTTTGTTCCGATTTTCTTCACCAACACGGGCCTTCGCACCGAAGTGGGCTCCTTGAACACGGTTCAGGCTTGGATCGGTTGCGGATTGGTTTTCTTCGTCGCCACCGCCGGCAAACTCGGCGGTTGCTGGCTGGCCGCCCTTCTGACCGGTCAACGACAACGCGAGGCGCTCTCCATCGCCACCCTCATGAACACCCGGGCGCTCATGGGCCTCGTGGCCATCAACGTCGGATACGAACTCAAGCTGCTGCCCAAGGAACTCTTCACCATGTTCGTGATCATGGCCCTGCTCACCACCGCCATGACCGGCCCGCTGCTCCGCCTTTGTCTGCCGAAAGAGTTGCGCGGTCAGATTCCGCGATGAGCTTGCTTTCCATAACGCTGAGCGTTATAGTCGGTCGCAGATGATACGCGGCTTCGCCTGTCTGGAAACCGAACGGCTGTTCAACGACGAGGCGTCGCGGCGATTGCCGACCCAAATCCAACAGGTGGCGCGGCGGAAGTTGCTGTTGGTGCATCAGGCGCGGCGGTTGGAAGACTTGCGCGCTCCACCGGGCAATCGGCTGGAAGCATTAAAGGGCGGCCGGGCCGGTCAACACAGTGTCCGAATCAATGACCAGTGGCGCCTCTGCTTTCGCTGGCGGGGCGAGGATGCATACGACGTGGAAATTGTGGATTACCATTGACGCAAATGACGACGAACAGACTGTCTCCGATCCATCCCGGCGAAATACTCCGTGAGGAGTTCATGAAACCCCACGGATTATCACAGAACGCTCTGGCACGCGCGTTGAGTGTTCCGCCTCGGCGCATCAATGAAATCGTCTTGGAGAAGCGAGGCATCACCGCGGACACGGCATTGCGGCTGGGGCGCTTCTTCGGCACGACGGCGGAGATGTGGTCGGGTTTGCAGGCAGACTATGATTTGCGCTTGGCCCGTTACGAGAAGCAGCGGCAAATCGAGCGCGACGTGGAGCCATTGATGACGATGCAGCCAGCCGGGGCTTGAACATTGGACAATTTCGGATTGATGAAATTGAGGACCGCATCGCTGCCGGGGGGGGGACGTGCTGCTTAGACATGCCCGAATCATCGCGCCGGAGGATGCACCGGATTGCCAGCCGGATCGATGATCGTCGGGGTGACAAAGATCACCAGGTTCTTTCGCACCGTGCTCGTCCCTTCTCGTCGGAAAAACCGACCCAAGAGCGGAATATCCCCAAGCACCGGAACCTTATCTTTCCATCGGATGATGTTGGTCGCCGCCAAATCCGGCACGCCGCCCAGCACCACCGTTTGCCCGTCCAGAACCGTGGCGCTTGCGGTCGTTTGCCGGACGCGAAACCGAGGCAAAGGTTGTTGAGCCGTGAGCGGCGGAGAGTTTGATTCACCGGTCGCGGGAGATTGCGCCTGGCGCCGGAAAGGCCCCGGATCATCGTAGCCCAAAAACTCGACCAAGTTCGGCATCATGGTCAATTGGATGGAAACGCCGTCGGGCATCACGACGGGAGTCAACTCCACGCTCGGACCGACCGAAACGGTCCGGGTTTCGAACGCGGCGCTGGCAGCGTTCGTGGACGTTGGGGTCGTTCCGGTTGCACTCGCGTCTGGTTGTTTGGCGAACACAACGGTCTTGCTCTCGGTCACCGCAATCCGAGCCTTTTGCCCGCTCACCGTCGTCACCGCCGGAAGCGAAAGCACATCGACGCCGGTCCGCTGTTCGAGTGCGCGCAGCACCACCCGAAATTGCGGATCAGTCAAGATACCGGTGACCATGGCCGCCGATCGGTTTGTTCCACCCATGACAGATCGGGGAAATACTCCACCGGCGACAGATTGTGGGATGCCGTTGGTCTCCAGCGGGCCACCGTCCGTGGTCGGAGTCACGACCTGCACCGACGTTACAGTCGCGGCTTTCGCGGCATCAAATACCTTCACGAACTCGGCCATCGGCACCTCTTTGTCCGCGCGAATCGTCACTGTAAACTTGGGATTCTTCCGAGCCCGCGCGGTCAGCTCGTCCTTCAGCCTTTCGATCGTGATCGCTTGTGCGTCGAGGTAGAAATGCGGTGACTCTTTCCGGAGCGTAATGACACACGCCTCATCCGCGCTGCTTCCGAGAAACCAATCAAAACCAAGGCTTTTCCCGTCCGCCTCGGTCAATTCCACCATCTTCACCTCGATCTGGACCTGGGGTCGAGCGCTGTTCAAAACTTGGATCGCCTGTTCGACAGCGTCGAGATCTGCCATGGTCGCCCTCACAAGCAGAAGGCCCGTTCGGTCACTGAAGAACATCGCCTTGTCCGCCTGACTGATCTTCCCCCTAATTTGCGAATTATTCTTAATGGGACCGCTGGTCTGAGCTGGCTGTCTAGTTCCGGCCAAGCCCTCACCGAACGGCACAGGATTGCCCAAGCCATTGCCACCCGTCCGGTTCACGCTCGACACGCTCGGGACGAAATCAATTCCCCAATTCCGAAAGAAACTTCGAAGGTTATCCATCACGTTCGTCCCGACCGCCGCCCCAACGGGCTGGTTGGTTAGATTCTTCAAAAACGTATTCGGATCGACCTTGAACGTGCGCGTGAAGAGTGGCCGAGGTTCATCGAACTTCTGCGTCAGCACCACCGCGTATTCTTCGACGGAGTATTTCAGGGGCGTGTCTGCGGCCTTCGTAACGGCATCGATGACGTCCGCGAGTCGAACATGGCGGAGCGGGGGGTTGATTCGAACGATCACTTTGTTCAGATCAACCGATGCGGGTGGCGCGGGCACCCCGGACACAAGACCAACCATCTGCTCGCCTGCGCCGGGAAGCTGGGAATTGATGATGAAATTAACCCCACGCCCGGACGGGTCGCGCCGGCCTGTTTCTTCAACCAAACGTCGGACCACCTCGCTCAAGGCCACGCCATCGAAGCCCACCTCGTCCAGGATGATCGACTCTAATTTCAGGTAGATGGCGGCCCGGCCCGGGCTCATAGCGGGACGGTTGGTCGTCGTTCCGGGAGCATTCAGCTTCAGGATTTCCTTCAATTGGGCCTCCGGTCTATCGAACTCATCCAAGTCGATCAACCCACGCGCATTCTGGACGAGTGCCGAGGTGCGGATTCGATTCGCGTTTGTGGACAGCGTCCATTTCTCATCGAAACGCATTGGGGCCATGAACCCGTCCACGGGTGGGGTGAGACTCCGTCGAGCCCTCGAATCTTCCCCGGCAAGCAAGTCAGGGCTCGACAGAGTCTCGCCCCACCGCAGGTTCGTGGACAGGTTGACGTTCGTCGCTGGCGCCCGGACGAATACCACCGAGGGCTTCCCAGCGATCGAAACGCTGATTCGTTCGGGTTTCAGCCCATCGACTTCACCCAACACCCGGTCCGCAATCGCGCTCAGGATTGCGTCGTTCAGTTCCCGCCCTGGACGGATTTGCACGGACACCGAAGCCGAGACCAGGTCTTGCGCTCCGGCCGGAAGATTGCCTCT
>CAYHFE010000128.1:4267-15128 GCA_964355375.1 uncultured Verrucomicrobiota bacterium | reverse complement strand
TCGGCGGCAAAGGCGGCGGCAAACCCGACAACGCCCGCGGCGGCGGCAAGGACGCGGACAAACTCGAAGAGGCCCTAGGCAAGGCGAAGAGCTTGCTGGGCTGAACCGATGGAGGCAGATTGGAAATATGTTGCCAGACGAACAACCCAGTCCCGAGCAAATCCAAGTTTTCCGCCAAATGACGCCAGCACGGCGTCTCGAACTCGCGGAGCAGCTTTACTGGTCCGCTCGGGAGATCAAGGCCGCATGGCTTCGCGCCCAACATGTCGATTGGACTGAAGAGAAAGTGTTGAGAGAAGTCCGGCGCCTTTTCCTCCATGCCCGCACCTGACCTTTGCCTCCTATTTGTCCGTCCGCTGAACAGAATCGGTGTGCGCTACATGGTCACCGGCAGTGTGGCGGCCATCCTTTACGGCGAGCCGCGCATGACGCATGATGTCGATTTGGTGGTCTTCTTGCGAAGCGATGATATTGAACGCCTTCAAGAAGCCTTCGCTTTTCCGGCCTTCTACATTCCTCCGGCAGACGTCATCGCGAATGAGATTGCACGAGAGCAACGGGGACATTTCAATCTGGTTCATTGCGACACCGGGTTCAAAGCGGACTTTTACACAACCGGGCGTGACGACCTGAATGCATGGGGGTTTCGCCACATCCGACACCTGGAATACTGCGGAGAACGCCTCACGGTAGCGCCGCCCGAGTACGTCATCCTCCGCAAGTTGGAGTATTATCGGGAGGGTGGGTCGGATAAGCATTTGCGCGACATCCGTTCCATGCTCGCCATCTCCGGAGGCGAGCTGGACCGTCGCGAACTAGCCGAATGGGTTTGCCGACGCGGACTCGAGCCGCAATGGAAACAGTTATCGTCGTGAATTGCTCACCCGAAGCGGCTGGGGCGCCGCTCGAACTCTCGGACCCATCCACTCCCTCCCTCCCTCACACTCGGTCAAACCAGTAGCTCCCTCACCACTTGCGCCTCGGCGTCCACGCCGGTCAGGCGCATATCCACGCCCTGCCACTTGAAGGTGAAGCGCCGGTGGTCCAGGCCGAGCAGATGCAGAATGGTGGCATGGAGATCGCGGACGTGGACGGGGTTTTCCACGATGTTGTAGCTGAAGTCGTCCGTTTGGCCAAAGATCGTCCCGCCCTTCACCCCGCCTCCGGCCAGCCACATGGTGAAACAGCGGGGATGATGATCGCGACCGTAGTTGTCCTTCGTCAGTCCGCCCTGGCTGTAAATCGTCCGGCCGAATTCGCCGCCCCATATAATCAAGGTGCTGTCGAGCAATCCACGACTCCTGAGATCCTGGATCAGGCCAAAGGTCGGCTGATCCACATCCTTGCATTGGGAGGGCAGCCGACCGCCGACATTGGAGTGATGATCCCAGTTATTGTGGTAAATCTGCACGAACCGCGTCCCCCGTTCGACCAAACGGCGCGCCAGCAAACAGGTGAAAGCGAACGTGCCCGGCTTTTTGGCGTCGTCGCCGTAGAGTTGGTAGGTAGCCTCGGATTCATTCTTCACCGCCATCAACTCGGGCACGCTGGCTTGCATGCGAAAGGCCATTTCATACTGGTGAATGCGGGTGTGAGTTTCCGGATCGCCGACCTGCCGATAATTGAGTTCGTTGAGCGCTTTTAATCCGTCGAGCTGCCGCCGGCGCAGCGCCTCGGGAACTCCGGCCGGATTGGAGAGAAAGAGGATCGGATCGCCCTGGCTGCGGAAGGAAACGCCGGCATGCTCACCGGAGATGAAACCACTGGACCACAACCGCGCGCTGATCGCCTGGATTTGCTCTTTGTTCGAAGGTTCGGCGACGAGCACGACGAAGGTGGGCAAGTTTTGGTTGAGCGAGCCAAGGCCATAACTGACCCATGATCCGATGCAGGGGCGCCCGCTGACCATGCTGCCGGTTTGCATGTGACAGATGGCCGGCTCGTGATTGATGGCCTCGGTGAACATCGATCGGATGAAGGCCATCTGATCCACGCAGCGGCTGGTCCAGGGGAGAAGTTCGGTATTCATCCACAGCCCGGTCTGGCCGACCTGCTTGAACTTGTATTTCGAAGGCGCGACGGGAAAACGCTTCTGGCCCGAAGTCATCGTGGTCAGGCGCTGGCCCATGCGAATCGAATCCGGCAGATCCTTGTCGTACCATTCCTGCATGACGGGCTTGTAATCGTAAAGGTCCATCTGGGACGGACCGCCCACCATGTGCAGGTAGATGACGTTCTTGACTGGGGCCGGGAAATGCGGCAGCGAAGCCCGCTGTGGCCCGGTCTCCTCCGCCCCTTGGCGCACGCTGGCCCCAAAGAGCGACGCCAAGGCGGCGTAGCCGAGGGCGTTCCTTCCGCGAGCGAAGAATTGCCGACGAGTTTCGAAGCGGATGTAGTCTTGGATCGGGAGCATAGGGCAAGGGGAGACGCCAGTGAACAGTGACCGGTCATCAGTCATCAGTCATCGGCAGATTGGCCGGCCAGTGACCGCTCAGATCGGATCCTCGGAAACTCGGCAATCGAGAGGAGTTTCATACATCACATCGTTAACCGATCACTGATCACTGGTTACTGATTACTGATCACTGGTCACTGGTCACTTCTCATTCTCTTCTCATCATTTGTTCAGCACCTCATCGAGGTTCAGCAGTTGATTGGCCACCATCGTCAATGCGGCCAGTTGCGCTACGGGAAGATGAGCGGGCGGTTTGGATTCGCCGGCGGCGAGCAATGATTTCGCCTCTTCGGGTCGTTCCTCGTAGAAAGTCAGCATGTCGTCGAGCGAGCGCTTGACGATGGTCCGCTCTTCGGCGGTCAAGGCGCGAGCCAGGAGCCGCAGGGCGATGTCATCCAGGGCATGATCCGGGCGGCTCAGCGTGCGGGCGAGGGCGAGTTCAGCCACGTGGCGGGCGGCTTCGACGAACTGGGGGTCATTGAGTGTGGCCAGGGCCTGGAGCGGCGTGTTCGTGCGTTCGCGCCGAACCGTGCAGACCTCTCGGCTGGGCGCGTTGAATGTGTCCATCAAAGGGGGAGGCGCGGCGCGTTTCCAAAAAGTGTAGAGACTGCGCCGATAGAGTGCTTCGCCTTGGTCGCGGGTGTAGTAGTGAGTGTTGCTTTCGGGCATCGCCACCGCTTCCCAGACTCCGTCGGGCTGGTAGGGTTTGACGCTCGGACCACCGACCTTCTCGGACAAGAGACCGCCGGCCGCGAGGGCGTAATCCCGCACCATCTCGCCGTCCATGCGAAACCGCGGACCGCGACTGAGCCACCGATTCTGTGGGTCTCTTGCCAGCTTCTCCGGAGTGGCTTGCGCGCTTTGCCGATAGATCGAAGAGGTGACGATCAGCTCAAAGAGGTGTTGGACGTTCCAACCGCTTGCCTGAAACTCCACCGCCAGCCAGTCGAGCAACTCCGGATGGAGCGGACTTTCGCCCATGACGCCGAAATCCTCGGTCGTCTTCACGAGTCCGACACCAAAAACCTCTTGCCAGAAACGATTCACGGTCACCCGCGCCGTGAGCGGATTCTCGCTCGAAATCAGCCATTGCCCAAGCCCGAGCCGGTTCTTGGGCGCGTCCGGCGGCATGGTGTGCAACGTGGCTGGCGTGGCCGCCGACACCTTGTCTTTCGGTTTGTCATACTGGCCCCGGAAGAGAATCTGCGCCATCGGCTCGGACTCTTTCTTCTCCCGCTGAACGAGCGTCACGGGGCTGCGTCCGCGGATCCGCTGCTGTTCGAATTCCAGGGCAGCCAGCTTGCTCTGGGCCTCTCGCCAGCCCGCGTGCTGAGTGAATCGGAAATAATCGAGCAAGGCCGCGCGCGGTCGGGCGTTGGTGTTTTCCGGCTGCGAGTGCTGAGCGAATAGCGCGGCCAAACGGGGCGCCGCCGCCAGGGCCTGAACTTCGGTGCTGGAAAGGCTCTGCCGGTGGATGCGGATATCCTGGACCGCGACCCCGTCGAGCTGATGACTGCGTTCGCGGCGGCCCAGGCGCAGGGGGAACGGTGAATGGATCGAGCCTTCGAGCGAGTTTCGATCGCGGTTGGCGTTCAGCTCGGTCCCATTCAAGTAAAGCTTGGCCCCGGCCGCACGACCCGAGCCATCGTAGGTCACCAAAAGATGTTGCCATTCGCCGCGTTTCAACGCCTTTTCCGTGGATCGGATGGTCAACCCCGCATTGCCCAAACGGTGCACCAAGTTCAGACCGAATTCCTGGTCTTTCACCCAAAGATCCCAGCCGCGAAACTTCTCTTCCTCCCCACCCATCCGCGCCACAATGGAGGCTTCTCCCTTGAAATCCTCCGGCAGGCGAATCCAGGCGCCGACCGAGAACGGCTGTTTGCCGTCCAGGTCAGCCACGTCACCGAGCAGAAAATTGTTGTCCTTCGTCAAGATCGGCGCCGGACCGAGTGGTCCATCCGCGCGCCACTGGAGTTGGGTCGGGCCGGTAAATTTCACCGCGATGCCATTGACCTGGCCGGTGGCATTCGTCCCTTCGCCTTCGGCCAACCGCAGCCGCAAATACTCGCCGCGCAGCTCGATTTCCTTGGCTAAGCCCTCCGGTTGAAACGAACCGAGCCAATTGGTGAAGGCGGAGTCGGCCGCGCGTTGCTGGGTTGCCAGGGCCTTTCTCCCGGCGTCGATTTCGGCGGGTAGCGCCTTCCACCGGGCTCGGTCAGACTCCGTTTGAGGCGCGACGATGTGGAGATCGCTCTCGCGCCAATTGCGGTCAAATCCCGATTGACTGGTGTTGCGGAAAAAAGCCGCCATGGAATAGAAGTCCCGCGTCGTCACCGGGTCAAATTTGTGGTCGTGGCAGGCGCAGCAATTCATCGTCAGCCCCAGCCAGACCCAACTGGTCGTGGTCACGCGGTCGTTGGCGTAATTGGCGAGATTCTCCTCCTCGATCGTGCCACCCTCATTCGTCGTCATGTTCGACCGATGAAAACCCGTCGCCACGATCTGGTCGTCGGTCGGATTTTCCAAAAGGTCGCCGGCGATTTGTTCCAAGGTGAAGCGATCGAACGGCAGGTTCCGATTGAAGGCCTGGATCACCCAGTCGCGATACGGCCAAATCTCCCGGTAGTTGTCGAAATGCAGCCCATGAGTGTCCGCATAGCGCGCTGCGTCCAGCCAATAGCGAGCCCGATGTTCGCCCCAATGCGGCGATGCCATCAGCTTCCGCACCAGCTTCTCGTACGCGTCCGCCGACCGATCCTGGAGGAAGGAGTTCAGATCCTCCGGCTTCGGCGGCAGGCCGGTCAAATCGAGGGCGAGGCGCCGGGCCAGAGCGCGCCGCTCCGCCTCGAGGGCAGGCTTCAGGCCTTTGCTCTGAAGTTTGGCCGCAACAAAGGCGTCAATCGGATTGCGGACTTCGAATCCGGGCATCGCGACCGACGGAACGGGCGGACGTTCCGGCTTGAGGAACGCCCAATGGCCCTGCCACGGAGCACCCGCGAGAATCCATTGCTTCAAGCGTTCCCGCTCCTCAGCCGTGAGCACCTTGTGCGTCTTGGGCGGGGGCATGACGTCGTCGGGATCGGTGGCCGTGATTCGCTGCCAAAGCGGGCTCTTCTCCAAACTGCCGGGCACGACCGCCGGCTCGCGCTTCGGGGTGCGCTCGAAGATGCCATCTTTCGTGTCGAGCCGCAGGCCGGCCTTGCGCGCGCCCATATCGGGTCCATGACAGGCCAGACAATTCTCGGCCAAGATCGGCCGGACATCGCGGTTGAATCGAAGAGCCGTTTCCGCCGCCACGGCGTGAATTCCGGGAAGGGCGGAAAGGCCGAAGAAAAGAGCTGCGTCGATCATCAGGGCGATGGCGCCGACGTGGAGTTCGCCGCCCAAACGCGTACGTGGCTCGGATTTGATGGTTCGCATGAATGTGTCTTGGGCCATTTTGCAGACGATTTGATGTTGTGGCGACTTCAAAAATCTCCGAAACGTAATTTGAACCGATTTTATCTTTCGTTCGTCCAACAAATGCCGGCGGCCAGCAGCAATTGACACGATGAGCAAGAACCGCCCTGCGGCGGTGTATTTTCCCCGCCTTTTTTTCTTTCTGACAAGCGGAGCGGATTCGGGTAAAAAACCTCGCCATCCCTTTATGACCATTCTGGAAGTCAGGCAAGTGTCCAAGTCTTTCTCCGAGATTCGCGCGGCGGCGGAAGTCAGTTTTGCGGTGGCGGCGGGTGAAATCTACGGTCTCCTCGGGCCCAACGGCGCGGGCAAGACAACGTGTATTTCCATGATCGCCGGTCTTCTTCGACCGGACTCGGGCCAGGTGATGGTGGAGGGCGCGGATTTTTGGAGCAATCCGGCCCGGGCGCAACGAATCATGGGCGTGGTCCCGCAAGAGATCGCGCTGTATGAGGAACTCACGGGTCGGGAGAATCTGGAGTTCTGGGGCCGGTTGGCCGGTCTGCGAGCGCATGAGGCGCGCCCACGGGCGACCGAGGTTCTGGAAGCCCTGGCGCTGGTGGATCGCGCCAAGGACCCGGTGAAGACCTATTCGGGCGGCATGAAACGGCGGATCAACATCGGCTGCGCGCTCATGCATCGCCCACGACTCCTGCTCTTGGACGAACCGACCGTGGGCATCGATCCGCAGGCTCGGATGAATATTTTGGATTTCGTCCGGCGACTTTGCTCGGACGGCACCGCCGTTCTTTACACCACTCATTACCTCGAGGAAGCAGAGACGTTGTGCGCTCGAATCGGCATCATCGACCGCGGCAAATTGCTTGCGGAAGGAACGCTGCCGGAGCTGCAAAAGCGCCTGGGCGGAGAACAATTGTATGTGCTGGAGGGACGGCTCCAGGAAGCCGACCCCGAGCACTGGCCCGGCTTTCACGAGCGATTTCGAATCATTCAGAAGTCGGACCGGCAGCTCGTGGTCTCGGCTCAGACGGGACGCCCGCCCGCGGAATGTCTCAAGGAGTTGCTCGAACTGCCGGTCTCGATCGAGAACGTGACCGTGAAGCGGCCGAGCCTGAATGACGTCTTCCTCCAACTCACCGGCCGACAGTTGCGAGAATAGGCATGCTCTGGAACCTCCTCCGCAAGGACCTGCATCGGGCATGGCGCAATCCCTGGCCCTATCTGATCAATCTCGCCCTGCCCCTCTGCATCACGGCTCTAATCGGACTCGCGGTCGGACCGTCCTCCAAAAGCGGCGGCCTCGGACGGATTAAAGTCGCGATCGTGGACGAGGACGATTCGATCCTGAGCCGCATTCTCCGAAGCGCCGCGACGCAGGACGATTCCGCCCGCCACCTGGAAGCGCGGTTTCTCGAGCGCGCCGCAGCCCTCGATCAGATTAACCGCAACGAAATCAGCGCCGTCTTCATCATTCCCAGAGGGTTCACCCGAACCTTCCTGACGGGCTCCGGAACCGTGACGCTGGAATTGATCAAGAACCCGGCGCAAACGTTCTATCCTGCGATTACGGAGGAATTCCTCGGACTGGTCGTCACCGGCCTGAACGCGATCGCGCGCAACGCACGCCCAGACCTTCCCGAGTGGCTCGAAGTGCTGGAAAAAGGCGGCCGCCCCGACATGCTCACGCTTTCCCGGCTCATGGTGCGGCTTGGCAACCGCTTCGAAAAGGCGGAGAAGTATCTCTTTCCTCCGCTCGTCAGCTACGCCAAAGAAACTCGCTCACCCGAGCGAGAGCCAGCGAAGGGGCCTTCATTCAATATCTTCGCTTTCTTGCTGCCCGGGCTGGCGGCGATGTTTCTCCTGATGTTGGCGGACGTTTCCATCCGGGATTTGTACCGGGAGATTGAGATTCGCACCTTCGATCGCTTCCGCAGTTTGCATCACCGGTTGTTTGCCTTCATCGCCTCCAAAGTCGCGCTCTCGATGGCCATGACCGTCCTGGGAAGCATCATCATGTTCGGAGGCGGCGGACTCATCTTCCGGGTGCGGTGGGAAAAGCCTCTGGCTATGATGCTGGTGATCCTGGCCTTTGGATTATTCGCGGCGGGTTTCATGTCATTGCTGGCCGCCCTGGCCCAAAGCGAGCGGCGGGCTCAGGTGATGAACAATGTCATCGTTCTATTTCTGTCATTTCTCGGGGGCAGCTTTTTCCCGGCGCGGCAACTGCCCGCGTTTCTGCGCGATGGGATCTGCCCGTTCATGCCGAACTATTGGTTTATTGAATCGATTCGCAGCCTGCAATCCGGCGACGGCCAAATGCCGTGGGCACCCACTTTCGTCAAGCTGACCGTGGCCGGAGTGATCCTGGCGGCGGCGGCGGCGGCGATTTTTCAACGCTCGCTTTCGAAAGGAGTCCGCACGTGAAGAACGTGTTGCTGATCGCGCACAATGACGTTCGCGTCTTCTTGCGATTCAAAGTGGGCTATGTCTGGTTGTTTCTCGTGCCGTTCTTCTTCGTGTACACGTCCGGCGTCGGCTTTCGCGGCGGCGGCGCGCCCTCGAACCCGCGCCCCAGCTTGATCGTCGAAAATCGGGATCGGGGGTTTCTCGGTCCGCTCTTCCGGGAGGAGCTGGGCGCGCAAGGCATGAATCTCTTGAGCGCCGAGCAACGGAACGAAGCCCAGCGAGGTGTCACCATTCCGGCGGACTTCACCGAAAAGGTTTTGCACCGGCTGCCCACGCGGGTGGATTTCTTTCAGAAGGAGGGCTCGGAGATGGACGCCGCCGCGCTGATCGAATTGCGGGTCGCACGAGCCGTGATTTCCCTGAACGCGCACCTCCTCGAGCTCGCGCTGCAAACCAACTCATCTCAACCGCTCACGGAAGCGGGGCTGCGCGACGTCATGGCGCGGACGAATCCGGTGTCGTTGAAGGCTGAATTCGCGGGACGCCGCCCGACTCCGGCAGGTTTCAACCAATCTCTCCCGGGGACCCTGGTGATGTTTCTCATGATGAACCTGTTGATCTTTGGCGGCACGAGCGTGGCGGCGGAACGAACCAACGGCGTGCTCCGGCGAATGGCGATCCACCCACTGCGAAAGTGGGAAATCGTGCTAGGCAAGGTTTACGGCCGATTTCTGCTTGGAACTCTGCAAATCGTGTTCCTGCTCTTGGCGGGTCGTTTCGTCTTTCGCGTGAATATCGGCGAGAACGCGGTTGCCCTCTTGGCCGTTCTGGCGATTTACGCGTGGGTGGCCGCGTCGCTGGGGGTTCTGATCGGCTCCATCACCCGCCATCAGGATCAGACCACCGGGCTGTGCGTGGTGAGCAGCATGGTCATGGCGGCGTTGGGCGGCTGCTGGTGGCCATTGGAGATCGTCTCCGATTTCATGCATCGGCTCGGTCTTCTCTTCCCCACGGCTTGGGCCATGCAGGCCCTCCATCAACTCATCAGTTTTGGCGGCGATTTCCGCACCATTCTGCCGCACCTCGGAGTTCTGACGCTCTTCGCCGTCACCGCCAACCTCGCCGCTGCGAAAGTACTGCGTTTCTGAGCTGCGTTTCACCCTCTCAGATCGGGTTTTTCACCCCAGAATCCAGGCTCTTCGCCCCAAAATCGTTCAACTCTAAACTTTTTCTGTCATTCTTAGCGCAAGAAATGCCAAACCTTTATGCGCACTAACTCGACCTCAACCTCTACTAAGTTCAAATCCCTCCTTCTCGCGGCACCGGTCTTAATCAGCGCCGCCACGGTCCATTCCCCAGCTTACGGGCAAGGCTGCGTCCAATCGCGCGGCGCCGGCATCGGGATGATTATGCAGGGTGAGGACATCTATCTGCCGGCGGGAGGTTGGCAAGCCACCGTCGGCTATCGCTGGCTCCACTCCGACCGCCACTTTGTCGGAGGCCAGGAACAGCCCCAACGGCAAGCGCGAGGCGACGAAGTGATCAACGACTCGCATTTCGTCGATCTGACGGCGACCTACGGCGTGACCGAACGTCTGTCCCTCAATCTGACGTTCCCTTTTTCTTATTCGGACCGTTCTTCGAAGTACGAGCATCTGGGGAACAACCCCGCGACCAATCCCCGATTTGACACCGAAGCGGGCGGCCTGGCTGACATCCGGCTGACCAGCTCGTTCTGGCTGTTTGAGCCGGCGAAGCACCATGACGGCAATCTCGCCCTGGGACTGGGCATCAAAGCGCCGACCGGTGATGATGAGGCCACGGACGTCTTCACTCGCACGACCGGTCTCACGCTCGGTTATGTGGACCAGTCCATTCAACCGGGCGACGGCGGCTGGGGTGTGATCCTCGAAACGCAAGGCTTTCAGAAAATCGTCAAAAACACTTACGCTTACATGCAGGCATCCTACCTGATCAACCCCCAGGAGAAAAACCCGGATCGCCCGCTCAGCACGGGATATTCCATTCCGGATTCGTATCTACTTCGCGCAGGGGTGAGCTACACGTTCTGGCCGGAGAAAGGCCTGTCTCTGGCCCTGGGCGGACGCATGGAAGGCGTGCCCACGACCGATTGGTTTGGCGGCAGCGAGGGTGGTCGGAGGCCGGGTTATTCGATTTCGATCGAACCCGGAGTGACCTGGGTCCATCGCAAGCTGGCCGTCACCGTCACGGCGCCAGTCGCGATCGAACGTAATCGGGAGAAGAGCGTTTCGGATCTTCGCAGCGGCGGCCATGGGGATGCCGCCTTCGCGGATTTCATCATTACGAGCAGCATTTCCTACCGTTTCTGAATCCATCGATCTTCCTTCCTCCTAGTGCGTCGGCAGCGGGGCTCAACCCCGCTGCCGTTTTCCGTTCCTGTAATTGGCGGGTGAATTCGGCGGACGAACGAATTCACTGAATCGGCCGGAACTCCGGGATCCGCATTCATCGGGCTTATCCGAGCTTTCCATAGCGGTTTGAGATAAACCCGTTCAACCTGAATCCGGCAATTCGCGCTAACGCGAAGACCCAAGG
>CAYHFE010000128.1:0-4167 GCA_964355375.1 uncultured Verrucomicrobiota bacterium | reverse complement strand
CCCAAGGACGCAATGGCCTGAAGAGGTTTCGGACTTCACGCCTTTGCGCCTTCGCGTTGACTGCAGTTTCCGGTTCAATTCACGACCGTGACCTCCTCAGTCTTGGCTGGGTGCGAAACCAAAGAAGCGCCCCACCGCCCAAGCTAAGCAAAGCCCACGCGGACGGCTCGGGAACCAAAAACGCGATCGCATCCAGATCGTGAGAGCCGGTAGCGCCCGAGGTGGGTGTTCCGATCGTCTTAAAGCTCAGTTCAACCTCTTGACCCGCGAAGCGTGAAATATCCACGAAAAAGGTTCGTGGCGACGTGAAACCACCCGGTATCCCGAACGGCGTTACCTGCGTTCCGTTGATACTTACTGCGAATGGTAAATCCCGGTAGGTAAAGGCCAAGAACTTCGCGTCGGCGGGAATATCGCCCCGTTGGCTCAGATAGAAAGGCTCGACAATAGTACCTCCCCGTCCCGGAATGTACAAGGAGAGAGAATAGCTTCCTTGGATGGATCGCCCGGACTCTCCACCGACAATCGAGCCAGCCTGATAGCCGAAAAACGATAGAAGATCGAGATTGTACCCGACGGAGGTCAATAGATTAGTGCCCTGGAACAATTGCCAGCCGCGCAACAAATCTTGGACCGAACCCACCAAACCATTTAAGCGGCGATCGTAGGTCAACGAATTTGTAATCGCTTGCTCGAAATCGAGATTTTCGAAAGGTGCAGCGTTTCCCTCAAGCGCGCCAATCAACAGGAAAAGGAGATGACATTTCTTCATGATGTTTCTCAAGAGTTGGAGCCAAAAACAGAACGAACGAAACGACCGAACCTTTCAAGGAAGGGAGGAACGCGAGGTAAGCGTTCCCCCCCCATCGATTCACCTCATGGCCATGGCCAGAAGGCACCCTGACTCAGGTTATCATAGGTGGCACTTCCCGTCGTCATGCTCTTCGTCGCCCGAACCATGAAGTAGGTGTTGCCGGGTTGGGCGGAAAAGCTCACGGACGTGCTCGAAGTCGGCCAGGACCCCGCGACCCGACTGTAAGGACCGCCGCTGCTCGCCGCCTCATAGACATAATACTGGCCGTCACTCTCTCCCGCATTCCGCCCTTGATTACTGCCGCGGCCTTCGCCGGATGCGAGGCCAAAGCAGCGCCACTCCGCCCAGGCAGAGCAACGCCCATGCGGACGGCTCGGGGACCAGAAACGCGATTGCATCCAGATCGTGAGAGCCGGTAGCACCCGAAGTGGGTGTTCCGATCGTCTTAAAGCTCAGTTCAACCTCTTGACCCGCGAAGCGTGAAATATCCACGAAAAAGGTTCGTGGCGACGTGAAGCCACCCGGTATTCCGAACGGCGTTACCTGCGTTCCATCGATGCTCACCGCGAATGGCAAATACCGGTAAGTAAAGGCCAAGAACTTCGCGTCGGCGGGAATATCGCCCCGTTGGATCAAAGTATAGGGATCGGGGTTGAATCCGCCGGGGATAAGGAGGCTCAAGGAATAATTACCTTCAAGCGGTGGCATCCCCCAACCGGAAGCTGTGATGGCAGCCCCACCTTCGATGCGAATTGAGAATGTGGGTGGATTGAATGAGACCGAGGTCACGAGATTGGTTCCGTGAAACAGCTCCCATCCCGGCAAGAGGTCGGCCACCGAGCCGATGAGACCACTGTACTTTGGATCGTCTCGTAGGGAGTTCGTGATGGCATTCTCGAAATCGAGGTTTTCAAACGGAGCCCCGAGGACGCGGATCGTCGTGAAGAGCATGAGGGCAAGCGAATACTTTCTCATAGACTTATATCTCCGTAATTGAGGCATTGTGGATCAACGAACGACACCATCGAGTCTTCTCCCTCGATCCTGAAGGAAAGGGAGGAACGCGGGTCAAGCGTTCCTCCCGTCGATTCATCTCATGGCCAAGCACCCTGACTCAGGTTCTCATAGGTGGCGCTTCCCGTCGTCACACTCTTCGTCGCCCGAACCATGAAATAGGTGTTGCCGGGTTGGGCGGAAAAGCTCACGGACGTGCTCGACGTCGGCCAGGACCCCGCGACCCGGCTGTAAGGTCCGGCGTTGCTGGCCGCCTCATAGACATAATACTGACAACCGCTCTCCCCGGCATTCCAACTCAAACTCACGTTGGTGCTGTTTTGGGAGAAGTTGGTGATTTCAACCGGAGCCACTAAACTGGTGCGCAAGGTCGGGTCGCCGTGGATCTCTAGCATCGTGAGCACGTCCGGGGATGATGCGCGTCCGTTATTGATCGTTTGCATCCAGCCCTTGCCGATGACGTCGCCCAGTGCGACAGGATGAAACTGCCAATGGGTGCTTCCTGAATAGCCGCTGTATCCGTTGATATTGAACGGGTTTAGAGACATCCAGACGGTGGCGAGGCCGTAATTCGTGGTAGCCAGAGTTGCTCTCATGAAATCGTCCGAAAAATTCCAATCGCCGAAATAAGATCCCATGAGGACATAAAACCCAATCTTCGACTCGCTTACCACCAGATTAGTCGTGCTGTGTTCAAGAAATGCAGTGTCACTGGGGTCCGACGAATAGCCCGGCTGCCCTTCACTGATTCGATCAGGCCGTCCAGTTGACCCAGAGAGAAACCCCCAAAGGTAGGAGTCACTCTTCTGGTGGTAAGGGTCGCCGATCACGATGCTGTCAAATCCGGCCCCGTATTGCGGACTGAGATTCCGGAGAGCTTTTTCATAAATCGCGTAATCGTCATCTGTTTGGTATTGGCTGATGTCGAACGCATTGAACACCACGCCACGCGGGTCGAATTGCGTTGCTTTGGTCCGGTAGGAATGATTTTTGGCCAAGTATCGATTGAGCAGATCGGTTTCCGCCTGTGTCACGCCATTGCTTGTGCCGAAGGCCGGCAAGCGGGCGAAGTCAATTCTCCCGACAAAAGTCGTCAGCAGATTGGGCGCGTAGTCGTTATCGAATTTTCCGTCGCCGGACAGATTCGAGTTCTGCGGAAAGGTTGGGCAACTGAACCAGTTCGTCGTGTCGGTCCAGGCCGAATTCGTGGCCATGTCGGCATACCAGAGGTCGGAACTCCAAGCTCCCCAATGGTCATCGTGACCGTCCGGCGCTACCTGCTGGAAGGCGCCGGAAAATGGAATCGTCACATGCCCGATGAGCACGATGCCCTTCGCGTCGGGATAATTGGTGATCCACTGTTTGACGCCGAGTCGATTGGTGAGATTAACGGCGTTCGCGTTGGTGGTCGTACTGTAGCTGTTGGCGGCACAGGACTCGTAGCCGTCATCGTGGCGGGGAGCGTCGGTTTTGAGCGCCACGGACCAGCCGTCACCGATCAAATCGTTGGTGAACGTGTTCAGACTGCTCCCAATCGAGGAGACAACGGTGTTGTCCACGATCACCAGAAGTCTGCCCCGGTTTTCCATGTTGGTCACGGAGAGGCCGGTGCCCGTGAGAATCCGGGCGGGGTAATTCTCGGCCGGAGGATTGCCCTCACGTGCGACCTCATACTCGTAGCGCACGCCGGCGCTGAGCGTAAACGAATTCGTATAGCTCGCATTTTGGTAATTGGTCATGAGCGGGCTGTCCCACGTGCCGCCGTCAATCCGCCGACGAATTGTCACTCCGTTGGTTCCATAAGGCTTGATTCGGAAACTCAGGATCACGCTGTTCGCGTCCGGGGCTGCGCTGATGCTGGGGTAGAGGTCATTTTGGCGCCAAGTGCTTTGAAACCAGTCCTGGCCGTACAGCTTCAACGCCGGATCCGGCTCGGGCTTGATCCAGGTGCCACCGAGCCAATGGTAACCGCTCTGGTACCAATGACCTTGCCGCCCGATGGTGGCATCCCGGAGAGCGAGATCGGTGCTGCTCCCTGAATTGAAGCTGCCGCTGGCCACAGCGTGCAAGTCTGGCGGATTCAACACCACGTTGGCCGTGCCGTCGGGAAGCGCGATCGCATAGCCGCCGGCGATGGACGACCCGTTCATAAACCAAATCGCGCCAAGACTGTCTCCGATCGAGTTCGAAGCGGGATCGTAGTAGTTCAAAACAATATCCGACTTGGCATCGGCGACGCCGTTGGTGGGATTGGACGAGCTTCCGAAGTCACCGGCGCCGGTAATCCGCCAGTTGACCCCCGAGGCCGTGTCGATCACCGCGGCGCTCGCGATGGACAG
>CAYHFE010000127.1:8766-15166 GCA_964355375.1 uncultured Verrucomicrobiota bacterium | reverse complement strand
GGGCGCGCACCAGCGCGACGATGGCAAAGTGCTGGCTGGCACCGCCAAACCGGCGCGTCGCGGCGGAGAGATTCCCATGGAAGACGACTTCAAAAACTTCTAACCGGCACTATGCAATCAGGAATGGGGAGCACACGCGCCCTCGCGTGTTCGGACCGGCGCCTCGCCGGTCGAAACGCAGGCGTACTGCAGTCACTCCACGGTGACTTCATCGAGCGCCCCAGTGTGGTCGGCGAGGGCGCCGACCACTGCACCCGAGGGCGGGTGCGCTCCCCATCCAATGAAAACAAATCGATTTTCGATGGTTGACCTTCGAATCTTCGATGATGTGGGTCATTGGTAATCTTCTTTTTCACAATGAAAGCCAGTTCCATAATTTAGCTTCCGGCTGCGCGAATCAAGCGCTGGTGGGCGGCGGCGGCCCGATCAACTCCTGCACCAGCCCGACCAGTTCCGCGAGGTCGAATGGCTTGGTCAGAATCCTCGCCGCCCCACAGGCGCCAGCGATCTTGAGATAACTGTCCGGCCCCATCCGCCCGCCGCCCGACATGGCGATCACCGGCAGCCGGGGATGGCTCTTGCGCAGGGATAGAATCAGAGCGATGCCCTCCATATCCGGCATCACGAGGTCGGTGATCACCAAGTCCGCCGCCGCGCTGGCCAGTAACTTCAGGGCCGCCCCGCCCTCGCCGGCTTCGCGGACTTCATAGCCCGCCCTTTCCAGGCCGCGCCGCAGAACGGAGCGCAAGGATTGGTCGTCATCAATGAGCAGGAGGTGTTGTTGGAGCGGGGTCGGCATAGGTTGGGTCAGGGTTGTCGCGGTTGCGTGAATAGGTGGTGCAGGGCGGCGCTGAATTCTTCCATGGTATAGGGTTTGTAAAGGACGCGACGGATGTCCGCGCTGCGGGCCTGTGCTCTCATCTGCTCGGTGACGTAACCGGAACAGAGCAGGACGGGCAGGTCCGGCCGCACGGTGAGAAGTTCCCGGGCGACGTCCAGGCCGGAGGTGCCGGGCATGTTCAAGTCCGTGATGGCGACATCGAACTGACTGGGATTCGCGCGGAAGGCTTGCACTGCCGCCGCCGCGTGGGTGAAGCCGGTGGCGCGGTAACCCAGCCGTTCGAGCATGAGCGTCGCGAGGCGCACCAAAGTTTCCTCGTCGTCGAGGAAAAGGACGTGCTGCCCCTGGCCTGGGGGCACCGGCCCTTCGGATACAATTTCGGAGTCGGCAGTCCCGGTGTCGGCGGTGGGGAAATACACTTGGAAGGTGGAGCCCTGGCCCGGCTGGCTCACGACCGTGATCGCGCCGTCGTGGGCCGCGACGATGCCTTGCACGACCGAGAGGCCCAGGCCAGTGCCTTTGCCCGGCGCTTTGGTGGTGAAGAACGGATTGAAGATGCACTCGAGCATGGCGGCGTCCATGCCTTTGCCGGTGTCGCTGATGGAGAGGCAGGCAAAGCGGCCCGGGCGCAAGCCCGCGAGCCGCTCGGCGGCCGCGGCATCCAGAGTGACGGTCTGGAGTTGGATGCCGATGCGCCCCGGCTGGTCTTCGAGCGCGTGCCAGGCGTTCGTGCAGAGGTTAAAGAGCACTTGGTGAATCTGCGTGGCGTCGGCGCGCACGGGCGGGACGCTGGCCGCGAGCGCGAGAACGATTTCGACCCCGGATGGAATGGTCGCGTGGAGGAACTTGGCGGCTTCCGCGATGATCGGCTCAAGGGGGATAACTTGCCGGTCCTGGGGTTGTTGGCGGCAATAGGTGAGGATTTGCCGGACGAGGTTCTGCGCCCGGCGGCTGGCCGTCTCGATTTCAATCAGGCTCGCGCGGGCGGGATGGCTCGGGTCCGTGTCCATGACCGCCAATTCGGTGTTGCCGAGGATGACGGAGAGGATGTTATTGAAGTCATGGGCGATGCCGCCGGCCAACTGGCCGATGGCTTCCATCTTCTGCGCCTGCCGGAATTGCGCCGCCAGTTCCAGTTCGCGGGTCACATCGCGTTTGACCGCCACATAGTTGACGATCGTGCCCGTCGCGTCTCGCACCGGCGAGATGGTGGCGTCCTCTTCGTAAAGGTTTCCGTTCTTGTGTTTGTTGCAAAAGTGGCCGTGCCACACTTGGCCGCGTTTGAGCGCCTCCCACATCCGGCGGTAAAACTCGGCCTCCTGCTGGCCACTCTTGAGCAGGCGGGGATTCTGGCCGAGGGTTTCCGCGCGGGTATAGCCGGAGACCTTTTCAAACGCCGGGTTGGCATAGAGGATGGTGCCGCTGGTATCGGTGATGACGATACTCTCGGCCGCCTGCTCCACGGCCATCGCGAGCCGGGCATGGGCTTCTTCCATCCGCTTGCGCTCGGTGATGTCTTCCATCAGCGCCAAAACATAGTCCACCGGGCCGGCCGGATGCCGGACGCAAGCCACGGCAAGATTCGTGTGGACCCACTTACCGTCTTGGTGGATGAAGCGTTTTTCCAGGGTGTAGTTGTCAATGTCGCCCGCGAGCAGGCGATCGAATTGAGCCACGTCGCTTGCCAAGTCCTCCGGGTGCGTCAACTCCGCCCAGGTCAGACGGATGAGTTCCTCGCGCGCGTAGCCCAGCATCGCACACAACCGGTCATTCACTTGCAGCCAGCCTTTCGCCGGCGAAGTAATGGCCATACCCACCAGTTGACGTTCGAAGAAGAGGCGCATCCGATCTTCGCTTCTCCCCAAGGCCTCCTCAGCCTTGCCCCGCTGCATTTCTGCCGAAACACGGTCGAGGAGCGTGCTGAAGAGACCGGTGATGGCCTTCGGATTCAAGAAGGCCTTGGAATGAAGCGCCACCAGGATGCCAATCGGTTGGTGCTGTTTGTCAAATACGGGAGCCCCCAAGTAGCTCTCGATCCCCATCTGGACCAGGAGCAGATCCTTCGGAAACTGAGACTGGACGGCCCTGGGAATGATACACATTTGTTTTCCCACGACATTCTCGCAGGGGGTGTCGGCGAGTGCATAAGTCAGCTCTCCCATGGCTTCTCCGCGCGCATACCCGCCCACGGCGCTGACGGCGTCCTGGGTCTCGCTGAGTTCGCCCACAAAGACGAAATCCACGCCGAGCGAAGTGGCGATGTGCCGGGAGACAGCCTCGAAGAACAGCTTTCCGGACAGGTGTGCAAAACTCGTCGCCAGGATCTTCAGCGCCGCCTCCGTCTGTTTACGCTCGGTGATGTCCTGGTGGAAGGCCAAGTAGAACGACTGGCCGTCGAGGTTGATTAAGCTGACGGTGACGGCGAGCGGGAAGCGGTGCCCATCCTTATGGTGATGCTCGACCTCAAAACGGACGGTTTCCCCGGCCTGCACGCGGCGCAGGATGTCAGCACGGTCTGCCAACGCCTGCTCGTGGAGCACATCCAGCGCCCTGACGTCCAGGTTCTTCATCTCAGCCACTGTGTAGCCGTGCATCTCGGCAAAGGCCCGGTTGACCTCGGTTAAGTGTCCCTCCGGCGTCATGAGGAAGAGGCCTTCGTTCGCCTGGTCGAAGAGGTCGCGATAGCGCTGTTCCGCCTCCCGCAGCGCCGCCTCCGCCTGCCGGCGCGCCTCCAGTTCGACCTGTAGTTGCTCGTTGAAGCGGTTGAGATGGTCGTAGGCGATGGCCCGATCCATGGTATGGGGCAGTTGGTTGAGATAGCCCTCGCGCTTGGTGATGAAATCCGCAGCCCCCAGCTTCAAGGTGGCGGTGGCGGTCACTTCGTCGCCCGCGCCTGAGACCATGATGAACGGCGGCAACGGGAGCCGGCGGCGCTTGGCCTCGCGCACGAAGTCCAGGCCACTTTGGTCGGGCATCCGCAGGTCAACCAGCACCAGGTCATACGCCGGCGGCTGCGCCAGCCGGGTCAGCGCTTCGGCACAGGTCCTGACGACCTCCACCGTGAAATGCGGCGCCGCTTCGGCGATGTGCCGCAGGGTCAACTCGATATCCATCGGGAGATGCTCGACATAAAGAATCCGTCGGGGCGTCGTGGCGGCGGGCAGCCCCTTGCCCGGTCCTCGGAGCTGCTCTGCCACCACGTCGCGCAGCAAGTTCAGGAGGGTTTCCAGATAGTTGTCTTGCTTGGCCACATAGTTGACCGCGCCCAGCCGCAGGGCCTTCACCGCCACCTCCTCGTCGCCCACGCCTGTCACCATCACCACTGGCAGCTTCAGGCCGGCGTGGAGCAGCAGCTTCAACACCTCCAGCCCATCCATGTCGGGCAGGCGATGATCGAGCAATAACAGGTCAAACCGGGCTTCGCGCAGCCGCTCCAGACACCTCTGTCCGGTGCCCACGATCTCCAGTTCAAACTCGGGCGCGTGGGCGGCGAAATGGGCGCGCGTCAGGTCCACGTCTTGGGGATTGTCCTCGGCGTAGAGGAGTCGGATGGTGGGATTCATAACGGCCTCCGGGTAGGTTCGGGGAAAGGCGGCTCGTTGGTCAGCAGCCAGAAGAGCTTGATGTTCTTTATCACCTGGGTGAACGAAGTGAAGTCCACCGGCTTGACGATATAGGAATTGGCACCCAGCTCGTAGGCGCGGGTGATGTCGAAGTTCTCGCGGGAGGTGGTCATGACGATAAAGGGAACCTGTTTCCACACCGGATGCTGCCGGGCGTGGCGGAGGACATCAATGCCGTCCACTTTCGGCAGGCGCAGGTCGAGCAGCACGAGCAAGGGCAACTGCGAATCCTCGGAAGTTGGGTGCGCGTCAATGAATTGCAGCGCCTCCTCCCCGTCGCGGCAGGTGAGAACCGGGTTGACGATGGCGTGCTCGGCGAAGGCCTGCCGGCAGAAATCGAGGTCCATGTCGTTGTCCTCGACGACCAGCAGCGGGCGCAATGGAAAGGGGTGTTTGCGAACGGGGATAGAGTTCATAATGGGGTTTTTCTATTGGGTTGATTGGGCAGTTCGACGAAGAAGGTCGCGCCCTGGCCGGGCCCAGACTCGGCGCGGATTTTGCCGCCGAGTTTTTCCATCAGTTTCTTGACGATGGCGAGGCCGGCGCCGGTGCCTTCGAATTGATCGGCGCGCACGAGCCGGTTGAACAGGCCGAAGATGCGGTCGTGATACTTCATATCGAAGCCGATGCCGTTGTCCGCCACGGTCAGGCGGCAGCCGTCGGGCCGTGCTTCAGCGGTAATGGTCAGGCGCGGGGGCTGGGCCTGGCGGCTGTATTTGAGGGCGTTGTCAATCAGGTTGGCCAGCACCTGCGCCACTCCGCGTTCCCAGGCCTCCATGGTGATGAGGGGAATGTTCACCGTCACTTCCACGCGCTGTTCGGTGATGATCAGGCTGCGGTCATGCAGAATGGTTTCGACCAGAGCGCGCAGATCCAGGCGCGAAAGCGAGGGCATCTCGGCGTCCAGGCGCGAAAAGCGCAAAAGGTCTTCGATCAAGTGGTCGAGGTTGCGCGTGGCGGTGAGAATCTGGCCGATGCAGAACAGGGCGCGTTCCTCCAGGCCGGCGCGGTGCCGGCGGTCGAGTTCGTTGGCGTAGCCGGAAATGCCGCGCAAGGGGGCTTTCAAGTCATGCGACACGGTGTAGGCGAAGCTTTTGAGTTCTTCATTTCGCCCGCGCACGAATTCTTCCGCCTGGCGGCGGGCGGTATTTTCAGCGCTCAACTGCTGGTTCACCAACTCCAGTTGAGCGGTGCGATCCACCACCCGTTGTTCCAACTCGGCGTTGAGCTTGTGGATTTCCGCCTCCGCCTGCTTGCGCTCGGTGATGTCGCGCCCGACGCCGACCAACCCGATCACCTCACCGTCCGCGCCGCGCAGCGGGAGCTTCGAGCATAGCAACCACTGCTGGTGGCCTTGGGCGTCGGTGAACAGGTCCTCGAAGTTGAGGACCGGCTGACCGGTAGCAATCACCGCCTGGTCGTCGGCGAAGAATTTCGCGGCCATCTCCGGCGGGTAGAACGCAAAGTCGTCCTGGCCCAAGACTTCCGCCTCGGTGGCCCGTCCCAGGAACCGCACATCCGCCGGATTGGCCAGGGTTTTCCGGCCCAAGGAATCCTTCGCATAAATCGCGTCCGGCAGGTGATCAATCAGCGCGCGCAGTAACTGGCGCTCGCGTGCGACCGCCATCTCTAACTGCTTGCGCGCGGTGATGTCTTGGATAATACCGAACATCCCGATCACCTCGCCCGCGGCATTGCACCGCAACTGCCCCAGCCCGTGGACCCAGCAAGTGTTTCCGTCATTGGCTCGGACGATCCGGTATACCCTATCGAATGGCTGCTTCCCTTTCAGGACCTGATCGAGCAAGTAGGCGAGCAGGGCCTCCCGATCCGCGGGATGCAGGAGTTGCGACCAGCCGGCGACCGTCTTCGGGTAGGTGGCATCAATGCCAAACAAGGTGTCCAACATTTCCGAACTCGTCCAATCCCCCGAGCG
>CAYHFE010000127.1:0-8666 GCA_964355375.1 uncultured Verrucomicrobiota bacterium | reverse complement strand
CATCAATGCCAAACAAGGTGTCCAACATTTCCGAACTCGTCCAATCCCCCGAGCGGGTGTCGAGGTCATAGTGTCCCAGTCGAGCCACCTGCTGCGCCTGCTTGAGCCGGAATTCGCTCTCCCGCAGCGTGGCCTCCGCCTGCTTGCGCTCAGTGATGTCGGTGAAGGTGATGACCGCCTGCACGATTTGGCCCTTAGGATCCCTCACAGGGAAAGCGTTGCAAAGCATCCAGGCAGGTTTAGCGCGATCCGGACGGCTGACACCCACGAGCAGATTCTTGAACCCCTCGCCCGAGGCGAGCATCCGATTAACGGGGTAATTCCCAAGCGGCATGGGCGATCCGTCCTCCTCGAAGAAGCACCACCGAGGGTCCATGGCGGTTTTCCCCCGCATCTGCTCTGCGGTCAGTCCGAAGACGGATGACGCCAGGGCATTGGACAACAGGATGGAGGTATCGGGACCGTGAACCACTACACCAGAAGGGAGGTTGTCTATCAGGGTTCGATATTGCTGTTCGCTCTCCCGCAGGGCCGCCTCCACCTGTTGCTGGTCCTCCAGCAGGCCCAACAGCGCCTTCTTCGTCCGCTCCGTATCCACCAGCAACGCACGTATCCGCTGGTCATTCTCGCGCAGGCTGTCATTGGCGACCTGCAACTCGCGGGTGCGCTCCCCGACCAATCGTTCCTGCTTCTCGTAGAGGAAGGCGTTGCGCAGCGTGAGCGCCACGATGGACGACAGGGCGTGGAGCAGTCCCAGCGCGGAGTCCAGGCGCGTATCGTCCGGCAGACCGAGCAGCAGCATGGCCCCGACGCGCAAGCTCCCCGCGTTGAGCGGAATCGCCTGGGACAACTCGAATCCTTCCGCCCGCAGGATTTCGCCGGCGGCGGAGGATTCCCCCGGCCGCCAAAGGTGCGCGGCGGGCAGCCGGTGAATGATCTCGTAGAGACGGTGCGCCGCCGGGGAATCCGCCCAGCCGCGGCGGCGTGCCGGATTCACGCTGATGACACGGTGTTCCATCACGGTCTCGCTGCCCGGGCACTCGATGAGCACGACGCAACGAGCGCCGGTCAGTTCCCGGAGTTCTTCGGCCAGGAGTTCTTCCTGTTTGCCGGGATGATCCGCGCGGCTGAGGACGCGGCCCAACAGGTCCAGGGTCATCGCCGCAAACGCGGGGTCATCGTGGTGAGCGCTGGTTTTCACGCGGGCCCTTCGGTCGAGCCGAGTCGCAGCATGGCCTCCTCGATGCCGACGCGCAAGGTATCCAGCGGCACTGGGCGGATTTCGCAGGGCAGCCCGCAGTATTGGGCGCACGCTTGCAGGTCACTTTCGGGCAACGGCTCCACGCCGGTGTCGAGATAGACGAGTTTGCGGTGCATGTCCTGCATCAGGCTGGAGGCGTTGTCGTGATTCAGCCCCAACTGGGTCGTGAACACCTCCCGCCAGCGGCGGGTCCATTCGGGCAGCAGGAAGAACACGCCTTCATGCGCCAAGCGGCGGTATTCGTCGCGCCCCAGCAGCAGGTCGTAGCAGTTGTTGGCGCGCGTGCGCACCACGCCGGGGAGCGCCTCCAGCGCCGCCATGCGCAGACAACAGTCGCCGTAAATCAACACGACGCGATGCCCCGCCTGCAGTTCCTTTTCCACCACCGTGTTCAGGCGTTCCGCCAGCCGGTCGGGTTTCATGTGCAGCATCGAGGTTTGAAACCGGATGGCCAACTCCGGCCAGTGCGCCTGCCGCAGCGCCTCGACCTCGGCCTGGTAAACGGAACAGCAGACCAGGACCGTTGGGGAATTCAGACCGGGGTTCATCGGGCGCTTCCTCCAAACGCTTCCGCGGCCTGGCGGAGGGCGTGAATGTTTTCCGGCGGCGTGTGCCAGGGCACATCCGCGCCGGAAGTGTAGAGGAGAAAGCGCGCGTCCTCCCGGCGATTCTCCAGCCACGCCCGGCCTTCACTCTCCACCTGCGCCGCGGTCAAGCCCGGCAGCCGGGGCGCCATCGGCCCGCCGAACAGGACGGGATCGGACCCCGCCACCTGCCGCGCCTGGCGCAGATCGTCCCGCTCATCCATTCCGAACGCGACGACGGACGGCAGACCCGCCAGCAGATCGAGGTGTGCGAGCAGCGGCGCGCCGGTGTGATGCAAGACCACCGGCCCGCGCAACTGTGCCAGCACGTCGGCGAGGACGGGGCGCGCAAAGGTCGTCACCATTTCCCGTGTCACGACGGCCGGCGACGCAAACCCGCAGGGCAACGCGACAAACGCGGCGCCGTCCGCAAACAAGCCGTTGGCCAGGTGGACAAAGAAGGGAACGATTTTCTCCATCACGCGCTTCGCCGCGTCGGCGTCGAACAGCACCGTCTCCATCCACGCGTCCATTCCCATGACCAGCACCGGCAGATCAATCGGCGGCGGCAACACGGCGGCAACCAGAACCTGACCGCGATGCTCCGCCGCCATGCGCCGGACCGCCTCGCGCAGAAAAACCAGACGCGGATGCGTGTCGGGATCGGGCAGGGCGAGTTTCTCCCATTCCGCCACGGTGCGGATGGCCGGGCGGCGCACGTTCGGGGGCTGTTGCGGCACCCAGTGCAGCTCGCTGCCGAAGGCCGCGCCGATGCCCGCAAAGTCAAACGGCCCGAAGAGGATGTCCGGCTGGAACGTCGCGCGCACCGCCGCCTGTCCGGCGGCGTAGGCGGCGGGATCGGTGTAGTACCGGTCCAGCGGACAACCGGTGAGCCGCGCGCCGTAGAGGCAGAGCACCGGGGCAGCCGCGCGCCGGTCCACGGGTTTGCCCGCCAGCGTGGCCAGAATACGTTCCACGCTGTTCATGCGCCGGCCTCCGGCGTTTCGGCTTTTCGCCACAACTCGGTGAACAGAGCGGAGGCGCCGAGTGCGCTGCCGTCCGTGCCGTCGCCACCCACCTCCTTGTCCAGGCCGGGGCAGGCCTTGAACACCGCGCCGCCGACGGCGAGTTGGAGGCGGCCGGCCAGTTGGCGGCGGTCAATCTCCTCGCGCAGCCGCCGGATGTTGCGGGCGGTCGTCAGCATCATCGCCGACACGCCGATCACGCGGGCGCCGACTTCGAGGGCCTTGTCCACGAACGCCTCCGGCAACACGTCGTTGCCGAGATCGTGGACGATCCAGCCGTCCGTGCGGAGGAAGGTGCCGACCATGCGACGGCCCAGGGCGTGGAAATCGTCCTCGATGTTGCCAATGACTACCGGGCCTTTGGTGGCCACAGGCTGGGATTCAGGTTTGCTCCGGGCGGCGATGCTGTCGAGCGCGTCCTCGGCGACGCGGGCGGCCACGTAGGCCTGGGCCAGGGTGAAGGATTCGGCCGAGCGCCATTCCTCGCCGATCCGCAACAGCGTGGGTTCCAAGACTTCGGCGAGGAGACGTTCGTGGCCGTGCTCGGTGGCCCAGTCCTCGAGGAGCGTGTTGGCGCCCGCGCGGTCCGCCCGTTTCACCGCCTCGATCAATTGTTGCTGGATGTCCATGGAAAGTCCTCGGGTGGGTTGGGTTGGTTTTATCGGAGTGAAGAGGGCGTGTCGCCGGGCTGGGCCTGGGTCTGGGGTGGCGGAGCGCCGGCCTCTTCCTGCTGGCTGGCGTAGCGAACCGGTTTACCCAACTGGGCCAGCAACTGGTTGACCTCGCGCTTGAGTTGTTGCACGCGATCCTCCCGGCCGAGCGTGACCTTGTTCCAGCGCTGCAGTTCCTCCAGTTGCTGGTTGATTTTTTCCTCCGCCCGCTTGCGTTCGGTGATGTCCTTGTCCACTCCGCGGTAACCTTTGAGGTTCCCCGCTTCATCCAAGATAGGCACCCCATTGGTGAGGAGACAGATTCGCTCGCCGTGCTTCGTGATATTCCAGTTCTCCAGGTCCTTGATGGGCGCTTTTCGCGCCGCGATTCCCGCGAAGATTGCCCCTACTCTTTTCACTTCGTCCGGCGCCATGAAATCGAAGGGCGTCTTGCCGATGACGTCTTCGCGGGCGGGTCCAAAATAGTTGAAGCCCTGCGGCGAGCTGTAGGTATAGACACCCTTCTCATCCACCTCCCACACCCAATCGGCCAGGCTGAACGTGATGTCTGCCAGCCGCTTCTCGCTCGCCCGCAGCGCCGTCTCGGCCTGTTTGCGCTCGGTGATGTCGCGCAAGGCGGTGATTCGCAGATGTCGCTCACCGTGGCGCAGCATGCGCGCACAGGCTTCGGCCATGAACATCGTCCCGTCCTTGCGCCGTAACTGGTGCTCGTAAACCACCTCCGTCTCCGCGTCCACCGCCGCGGTCACCTCGGCCCGGGAATCGGGCGCGATGAACTCAAGAACCATGTGGCCGATCATGTCAGGGCGGGTCGCCCCGAACATCGCAAGCGTTTGTTCATTCACGTCCACGAGACGGCCTTGTTCACTGATCGCTATTCCTTCGAATGCTGCGTTGGCGAGCGTACGGAAGCGCTCCTCGCTCTCTTTCAGCGCCTCCTCCGCCCGCTTGCGCTCGGTGATGTCGCGGACAAAGGCGCAGTTGCGTTCCTCCCCACCGAACTTGATGTAATTGGCGACAATTTCCATCGGGATCAGCCGGCCGTCCTTGGTCCGCTGCTCCGACGCAAACGTCATTGAGCCGCGCTGCCGGAGTTCGGCAAAGTGTTGTGGCCAGATCTCCGCGGAGTAGTGGGCATCTATATCAGAAACGCGCAACTGGAGTAACTCCTCCCGGGTGTAACCGAGGGTGCGGCACGCCGCGGCATTGACATCCACAATGCGGGCATCGGGCGTCATCCAGAACATGCCGTCGGATGCGTTCTCAACGCTAAAGCGCGTCAACTGCAATTCCGCTTCCGCCCGCTGACGCTCGGCCATCTCGCGCTGCAAGGAAACATTCGCCGTCTCGATCCGCTTCTGCGCGGCGATGGCATCATCCATCAGGTTCATGGAAGCCTGTTGCGACGCGGCCAGTTCCGCGTTGTGGGCGCGGAGCACCTCGGCCTGCTGGCGCCGCGACTCCTCCGCCTGCCTGCGCTCGGTGATGTCCCAGAAGATTCCAAACACGCCGGTGACCTCGCCCCGCCCGTCCCGCACCGGCGTCTTGATGACTTGGACCCAAGTCTCGCGGCCATCCTTAATGTGTTTCCCCTCCAACTCCTCGGCCTGGCCCGTCCGCATGACGCGCTCGTCGTCGGCGCGGTATTTGTCGGCCAGTTCCTTGGGAAACAGATCATAGTCCGTTTTGCCCACCACCTCTTCGGGCCGCAACCTGAAATCGCGGGCAAAGTGCTCGTTGACCGACACCCAGTGAAAGTCCCGGTCTTTGAGGAAAATCTTTTGCGGAATGTTCTCCACCAGCGTCCGGAATCGATCCTCGCTCTCCCGCAGCGCCACTTCGGCCTTCCGGCGCTCGGAGAGGACCGCAGCCAAGAAAAGACCGGTCAAAGTCACCACCACCAAAAAAAACTGCAAGGCGGCCATTTGGCCCTGCGCTGACAAACCACTCAGCGCAATATCGGCGTAACCCCGGGCGGTAAGTCCCGCCGCGACCAGCGCCACCGTGAGACTGGCCACCGCCGTGGCTCGCATCCCGAACCGGAAGGCTGCCCAGAGCACACTGGGAATCAGCACGTATTTGACGGGAAAGCCGGGATGCCACGCATCGAGAAAGGAAAAGCCGGCACTGAAACAAAGCCATCCGACAAGCGCCCCGGCCTCCACGTGTCGCGCGGAGAGACGCCATGTAAACCACCAGCGCACACTCTTGCGCCACGCCAGGATCAGCGGGGCCAGCAACAGCACGCCCAGCGCGTCACCACTCCACCATAGCGGCCAGGTGTCTGAGAGCGAACTGCGGCCCATGACCACCACGACAGTGAATGCCCCGATGCTGGCGCTGATCGTCGTGCTGAACAAGGCGGCGAGACCGAGCAATCCCCCGACCTCGCGCACCGTCGAAAGATCGGGCTGTGCCGCCACGAAGCGCCGCACCAACCAGGCGCCGGTCAGGGCCTCGAGACAGTTGCCGGTGGCAAACAGCGCACCGACGCCGAGCGCCTGCCCATTTGCCACGTCGAAGCCGAGGTTCGCGAAAAAAGCCATTGCGGCGAAGGCGGGCCAGTGTCGCGACTCCTGCCGCAGCAACGTCGCGACGAAGAGACCGCTCGGCAGCCAGAAACTGACAAACGGCAGGGTCGCAGAGCTAACAAAATGCCCGGCGGCGGCACACGCCAGATAGGCGGCACCAAAGAGCAACGTCCGGCCCGCGAGCGACCCGAGACGGGGGGCGGCGCGGTGGCCGCCCGCCGTCAAACCAGTGATGAAAGCGAGACCTATGTTCATGGTTCGGTCGGGCCGGATTCTTTGACGGAATCCCGCACGTAACGGGGCGGCTGGCCGGCCTGGCCGCAGAGTTCGTTGACCTCCTGTTTCAGTTCGATCATGCGCAACTCGCGGCCCACGGCGGCGCGGTTGAAGCGCGTCAGTTGCTCGTTGTGGGCGCGGAGTTCCTCGGCCTGCTGGCGCCGCGACTCCTCCGCCTGCCTGCGCTCGGTGATGTCAATGGTGTAGCCCGCCACCAGGGTTTTGTCTCCCTGGACAATCGGGAACTTGATCGTGGCATAGCTGCGGCCATTCAAGTCCTCCTCTAGTTTCAGCACCTCACCACTCGTAACAACACCCCAGTCGTCGGCGGTAATCTTCGCGGCGAGTTCGGCCGGAAACAACTCGGCCATGGTCTTGCCCACTATCTCCGAACCTGAGCGGCCGATCATCTGGTGAAAATTATCGCTGGCTTGCAGGACGCGGCTCTCGGTGGGTGTCACCGTCTTGATGTAGGTGTAAATGGGCGAGTGACACATGAACAGCGAGAACAACTCACTGCTCTCCCGCAGTGCCTCCTCGGCCCGGAACTGCTGGTCGCGGCGTTGGCGCATCTGCCGTGCGCCCCAGCCAATTCCCAGCACGCCCAAGGCCCACAGCCCGGCATGAACTGCGGCGATGGGCCATGGCTGGGCCTGGGCCAAAGCCAGATAAGGGGCCAACTCCACGCCGACGCTGATCCCACCGCGAATATCGCCCTCTTTATACCCTTGGGCGGCGTGGCATTTCAGGCAAGCCGCCTCCGTGACCAAAGGCTTCATGAAGCGCAGATGCGGCTCGCCGCCCATCAGCGCGCGGGAGATCACCTCGGTCTGGCCTTGTTCGAAAGCCCGCAAGGCAGCGGCTTCCCAGGCGTCGGGCGCGTTCTCCAGGCGCAACGGCTTCAAGCTGGTGATGTGGCCGCGGGAGCCATATTGCTGGCCCAACTCATGCACCTGCCGCGTCATGTAGGCGGGATTCACCAGGGTCAGCCGCCGGCCCGAGGGCGTGACGAGGTCGCGCTCGGCGATGTTGGTCAAATACGGATTCGGCGGAGTGGTGGCGGTGACGGGCACATAGACGCCGCCATGCGACGCGGCCCAGCGACGGTAGAGCACGTCCTTGTTAAAACTGCTCCGGGCCTCCTGCGTGGCGACTTGCAACATGGTTTGGCGCAGCAGCCACGCGTTCCAAACCACCGACGCGGCCAGCGCCAGAGTCCAAACCGACACCACCAACCAAGTAACACGCCACAGATGGCGCGGGGCGAGAACCAAGGGGATGGAGGTGATCATGCGAGTTTCTTGATTGGGTCCGCTGGCACCGGCGGCAAAAGGGCGGGGTAATCCCAGCAATCCACCGGCGGCGTCAGCCTGGAGGTAGCGAGCGCGCGAACGAACGCCGCCAGCCAGCGTGGCCATCGAGCGACGGCGTTGGACCGTGGGCTGCGCATGCTCAAATCGCTGGCATCATCGGCACCGGGTCAGAATTTCACAAGCAAGTTTTGCCGGAGGGCGGGTGGTTTTCAAGACCCGCCAAGGTCAGGTGGCACAGTTGGAGAAAAGGATGATTCCAGCCTCAGAACTCCTGACCCGTAAGGAGGCGCGCAAGAATACCATGAGCCATTCAGAGCGATCATTCTTGTCGCACCCATCGACTGATCGCATGGGTTGATCTTCCACGACGTCGGGCCGAAACTCGGGCAGGAGTGGCGGTTCGGTCCAAGCCGGTGGCGCCGGGTTGGGCATGCAAAAAGAACTGCTGTGATCGAAAATCTTTTTCGACGCGGCCGGGATTTCGGGACGCGCAAGTCCGGATCTCAGCGCGCCGCAGAAGAATTTTCCACCATTCCTTTTAAGCAGCGTTTCTGGTTCCGAAGTTCTCCGGTCGCCCACCGCTCTCAAGAGCGAGCGGCCCCGCGCCAAGGACTCGCGCTAACTCGTCAGCGAGCCTGTAAAATCAGGGGTCTCATGGATTTCAACAACTCGGCGACTTGAACTCTTGGCCCTCTTGAAATGGCCTCCTTCACGGCGGGCTCTCGTTCAGCGCGTCAACCCTCACCGCGACGCGATCCAGGGCTTCCCGATCCAATGGGTCCAAGGGCAGGCACGCCGGTTGCTTTAGCCCCGCTCAACGATCGAATAACTCAACCACACATCAACTAAGAAAGAACAAAGAATAACCGTGGAACCACAAAACATGACGCTCCCAACCAAACTGGTCGGAGCCTTCGTCCTCAGCGCCCTGGTCACCCTGTTTGTGGGAGGTAATACAGGCAAACCGCAGTAACCCATCAACTCAAGCAATTATGAAAACCAATT
>CAYHFE010000126.1:0-15231 GCA_964355375.1 uncultured Verrucomicrobiota bacterium | reverse complement strand
CGATACCGCGTGATCGCCGTTCGGCCCATCACTTTCTCCGGGTCCCACGCTTGGGGATCGGATGGAGCAAGCGGCGTATGGCCTCCTGCCCGACGCGGTCACGGACGGCGGGGATACCCAGCGGGCGGAACTTCCCGGGTTCCTTGGGAATGTATTTCCGTCGGAGTGGAAACGGACAGAAGGAGCCATCCTTCAGATCCCGTTCCAGAGCCTTGAGGTTCTCGTCAAGGTTGGCGTCAAACATTTGAATGCTGACCTTGTCGATGCCCGCCGCGCCCCGGTTGCGTTTGACCGCTTTGAAGGCCTGGCGCAAGAGGGGCAGGGTCATCCTCCCAGTGAGGGAGTGTGCTTTTGGAATGGCGATAGGGAATAAGGCCATGCTGATTTCTCCTCATGCTGACGAACTGCCAGCCGTCTCCCACTGCGCTGTTGGGGCATGTTCCTTAGCGAAGGGGCGGGTTGAGAGGAGGAGGTCCTCTCGGGCCATTTGGGGGCTTGAACCGCCTGGCTAACTTTGCCCATGTGCGGAGTAGATCCAGCCGGCACACTGAGGTTTAACCTTTGAGAACGGGTCGGATTGCTCCGATCGTTCCTACTCTGGCGCTGCTGACATCCCTTGGGATGGGGCCGGGGAGAAGCCGTTCCCATCTCCGACGCTTGACTCGGGCCTTTCGCATCGGGCTTATAGCCTGAGCTGACCTGATCTCTGAGACCAGGACGCCGTGGGACTTCGTCGGTGGAATGAATGTTCCGTTTTCTGGACGTGACGGCGGGTATCACCTTTTCTGCAAGCGCAGGGCTAACCGAATGTGCCCTGTCTTGGATCCCGGAAGAGGTCAGGGAAACGAACTTCGCCCGCAAGACGGAGGCTCGTTCGCAGAACCGGCCCAAAGGCCATCCCATCTGGATGGGGAAGCTGGCCACTTCGCGACTGCGCATCGCTGCACAGCCCTGGCAACGTTCCCGACGACTTCTCGGTTCAGCTTCCTCCTTCTGACCCAGTTCGGACTGGATCAGGTGAAGAGGAGAGATTAGCAGATGGTTTGCCATTCTCATTCACTGGATCATTCATTTTTCGACTCACGCGTCTCGCCCCACCCCCGGTTCATGGGTCGCCGCCCAGCCTTGCCGGCTCGCTTTGGGACCATGAACCTGAAGGTGCGATGGGGAGCGCGGGCGTCTCGCCTGCTGGGTTCGGCGTCCCGCCGAACCCTCGTGGAGGTGGATCAGTTTGATTCTGGTCGGCGAGACGCCGACCGGTGCAGCCGGGACGGCCGCGCTCCCCGATCAAACCAACCACGGTTCATAGTAGGCCAGCGCCAGACTTGAATCGTTGGCGGAATCAGAAAGGGTGGTTACGGAGGAAGTCGCCGGAGGCCAAAAAGCAGAAGGGCCGGACTTTCATCCGGCCCTTCTGCAATGAGAACACACAAAGCGCTTACCCCATGAACCTAGTAGCCGCGCTGGCTACTTACTGCTATCACTGATGCGGCGCCGCAGACATACGCCTTCATGCCACACACAGATTTGACATGACCACTGCGCTTTTGCATCGCGAATGACGTGCCTAGAATACTCCATCCCTTGTCCCCCGCCAGTCACCAGTACTGGGGACAAGAGGCTCCAAAGTTCTGCAGGCTCGGAGACGCTATCCGCCGGCCGGTTTCTTGGTCAGGTCAGCTTGAGCGGGTGGGATTGCGTTTCGAACGCGGATGCTCCTGACTAACGGCGGAGGAACTTGGCGACGGCTTCGGTGCGGGTGCGCACTTGGAGTTTCTCGTAGATCCGGCGGATGTAGGTGTGAACCGTTTCGTAGCTGATCCCGAGTTTGTCGGCGATCTCCTTGTAGAGAAAACCGTGACTCAAACAATCGAGAACTTCCTGCTCGCGAGTCGAGAGATTTTCGGTCGATTGGTTCGATGCCTCCGGTTTTTGAAACGACTGGATCACCTTGCGGGCGATGTGCGTGGTCATGGGTGATCCGCCTCGGTGAACTTCGCGGATGGCTTCGAGAAGTTCCGCGGTTTTGGTGCGCTTCAAGAGGTACCCGGACGCTCCCGCCGTGAGCGCATTGAAAATATTCTCGGTGTCTTCATAGACCGTGAGCATGATGACTTGGGTATTCGGAAGAACCGGTTTCAATCGCCGGACACACTCGACGCCATTCATGCCGGGCAGGTTAATGTCCATGAGCACGACGTCGGGGTGGTTCTGGGGCAGCGCCTCCAGAGCGGCCTCGGCGCTGGGATACTGGCTGACGCACTGAAATCCCTCGCTCCGAGCGATCACGCGGGCGAGGGTGCTTCGCAGTTGGTCGTTATCTTCGACGATGGAAACATTGATGGGCATCTTCAATCCTGTTCTCGGACACCATCGTTGCCGGCTCTGAGGTGCTGAGTCAATTTCGGTCCGATAGGTCGGTTCCCAGAGGCGCGGTCAACCGGACTTGAGCGCCTCCTTCCGGGGCTGGGCCAATGGCAAACCGGCCGCCGATATCTTCCATCCGCTTGCGCATGTTGCGCAGGCCGTTGCGCATTTGGGCTGCCGGACTGTCCGCGCCGGCGAGGCCGCGCCCGTTGTCTTCGATCTCCAGGGTAAACTCCTTCGGTTCCATGTGCAGTCGAATTCGCCCCTCGGAGGCGTGGGCGTGCCGGACGACGTTGGTCACCGCTTCCTTGAAGGCGAGGAAGACATTGTGCCGGACCTCCGGGGAAATGCCGATGTTGGGCAGTTGCGGCGGCACTTCCAGGCGATAACGCAGGCCGGCGATGGCGAGGTATTCCTGCGCATATTTGCAGGCGTAATTGATGAGTCCGTCAAGGCTGTCGTTTGACGGATTGACCGCCCAGACGATTTCGTCGAGGGCGCGTGTTGTCTCGCGAGCCGTTTGGGAAATCTGCTGGGCGTGCGCTTCGACTTCGTCGGGAGCGTTCTTGTCGCTTTCCACCAGTTCCCCGAGGAGAGCGACCTGGGTGAGGTTAGCTCCGAGTTGATCATGCAGGTCGCGCGCAATCCGGGAGCGTTCTTTTTCGAGGGTTTCCTTCTGGCGGAGAGTCTCGACTTGGCGCTTTAGCCGTTGGGTGGCCAAATAATAAACGATGGCAATGACCGCCCCCAGCAGACCGGCCGCGGAGCCGCCAAGAAACCAGCGCGTCTTCCAGAAGGGCGGCGCAACGGCCAGGATGAGAGTGCTGCCTGATTCACTCCAAACGCCATCCTCGTTGCAGGCGGTGACTTGAAATCGGTATTGGCCGGGCGGCAACCGGCTGTAGCGAGCGACCCTGGTCGTGCCCGCCTCGATCCAATCCGTCTCGTGCCCCTCGAGGCGGTACTTGAATCGCGCCCGGTCCGGCGCGGCCAGATTCAGACTGGTGTACTGAATCTCCAGTCGCTCGCGGCCCGCCGGAATGACCAGTGACTGAGGGAGGACGGCGCGAAGGCTGTTGGTGTTTTGTTCCTGACCGTCGATCAGAACCGACTCGATTCGCACCGGCGGCGGTTTGGTGTTGGGATTGAGATTGAGGAGCTCCGGATTCACGGAAACCAACCCTTTGATGGTGGGGAACCAGAGCTTGCCCTCGCGCGTGCGGACGGCACCTGGTTGCGAGCCGAGGGTGCATTCGCGCGTCGGCAAACCGTCCGATTTACCGTAGGTCCGGCAGGGGATGAAGTTCGTTCGGCCAGCGGCGAAGTCGGTCAATGCTTTCTTCGGCACGCGCATCAGGCCGGCATTTGAACCGATCCACAAGTAGCCCAAGCCGTCGTCCACCAGATAACCCACGCTGTTGCTGATGAGACCGGAGCGGGTGGTGTAGCGGGTCCAGCGACCGTCACGCAGCCGCGCCAAGCCAAAGGTCCCGACCCACAACGTGCCGTCAGTATCGACGTAGAGCGAGGAGATGTCCTGGCTGGGCAAACCGTCGTTCAGGGGCACCGAAGTGAACTTCCCATCCCGCATCCGATTCAGCCCGCCGCCTTCGGTCCCGATCCAAAGATTGCCCTCGGCATCGTCGGCCAGGGCTCGAATAACGTCTGCGGACAGCCCCTCGCGAGTGGTGAACACCTTCGACGCGTGCTCGTCCCATCGCACGAGTCCACCGCGCGTGCCCACCCAGAGACGCCCGGTGCGATCTTGATGAATCGCCAGGATCACGGGAGTGATCGCCTCCGGCATGGCCGCTTGCGGAAAACCACCTTTCTGTAATCGCAGCAGTCCGGCACCCCATGTTCCAACCCAGAGCCCGTCCTGGCGATCGACGAAGACGCTGCGGATCGGCAGATTAATCAGGCCTTGGCTGGGTCCAAACCGTTCCAGAAGTCCGTCGCGCCAATGGTCCACGCCTCCGCCATTGTAGCCGACCCAGATGCCGCCTTGGGCGTCCTCCGCGACCGATTGAGCGACCTGGCCCCGCGACGCTTCGAGAACTTCGAAGACGGGCCGCTTGACCCGATTCAGCCCTCCACCATCCGTTCCGACCCAGAGATTCCCTTCCCGATCGACGAGCAACGAGAGAATGTAGTTATAGGAAAGGCCTTGTTGAGTGCTCAGATTGGCGACCTGGCCGGTGGCGTCGTACCGGAAGACCCCACTGCCGCGGGTTCCGACCAGCAGGTTGCCGTCTCGGTCTTCGCACGCGGCGGTGACCGGCACTCGGTCCCACGGGTAGGGGCCCAGGTCGCGCTCCAACCGGTTGTCGTGCCACTTCTGAACTCGGCCCTCGGCCAATCGCCAAAAGCCGCCGCGCTGGCTTGTGAGGAGAAAATCGAGTTTCCCCACGGCGAGGCTTTGCGCGATGGGAAGCTGGGCCCGATCGGACGCGGCGGTGGGCTCGATTCGCGAGAGCTGCCCATCGGTTCCGACCCAGAGCGCCCCGGACGATTCACTGATCAGAGCCCGGCACGAGCTGGGACGATCGGCATCCACGAGGAATGCATTGGTCGCGCCATTCCGATAGCGCCAGAGCTGGCCGTGCATCGTGTAAAGCCAGACGGCGCCGCTGGCATCCTCACAGGCCGCCGCCAGACGCCCGTCCCTCGTTCCTTGACCAATCCCCAGGCTCGTGACCCGGCCATCCTTGGCGATCACGATTCCGGCGGTTTCGGTGCCGATCCACAGGTTCCCCGGGCGGTCCTCAAACAGGCTGACGATCCGGCTGCTCGTGAGCCCCGGCGTGTTGCTTTCGTCGAAGACCGTGAATCGAGTTCCATCAAATCGCACCAGGCCGTTCAATGTTCCCAGCCAAAGGTAGCCGTCCCGGGTTTGGGTCATCGCGATGACCGAATTCTGCGGCAGTCCGTCGTCGGTTTGCCAAACATCAATACTGTAAGGTCCGCCGGCCTGAGAAGCCGGAGCGGACGCTCCGAAGGCCGCCTGCGCGAGTGGCCCAAGCCACAAACCCACCGCCGCGAAAACCCATCGGAGATTCGGCATATCCAATTTTTCCGTGGCTCGGAGATCAATGTAAAGACGTTTGATGCCGGCTGGAGGGGCTGGGTTGTTCTGGCCGGCGCTTCAGTCCTCTTTTCGATACGTGAGAAGGGCGGAGCCTGGCTTGGAGACAATGGCTATGGGCAAACCGGACTGGCTGAGTTCCGCGCCGGTCAAACGGATCGCGGCGCGCGTATCCAGGTTCGTGATCGCATAGGTGGCGCCGGGCTCCATTCCGTGCAGGGCAAAGGACCCGGTCTGGTAAGGGCTCTCGGGTCGGCGGAGCGCCACGACCAATCCTTGACCGAGATCGGAGCGGTCGAGCTGATAGGCCATCCACACGTCGCGAGCCTGCGAATAGAGGGTCAGGGGATAATAATCGCCGCCGTAGAAATCGCGGATGCTGAGATATTGTCCGAGCGTGCGTCGCGCCCAGTCGAAGGGGAAGTCCGCCGGAATCCGTTCCGCCGGGACGTCCCCGGAAATCCACCAGTTGAGACAAAGACTGCTGCTCATGCTGCTGCGGAATTCGTAATCGTCGCCCGCTCGGTCCTGACTGGTGGCGCTGAGCGGGACCCACGCCAGCAGGCCATAGGTGTGGCATTGGTGCGCGATGGGATCGCGCGGTCCGTCCGTCCGCCAGAACGGTGTGGCGCGCCCCACGGTCTCGAGATCGATCCGGCGTCCGCCGCTCGCACAATTGTCGATGATGAGATTCGGATGGCGATGGCGCAGTTCATCCCAGAACGCATAGAGCCCTTCGATGTGGCGAATCTCCGCCAAGCCTTGGCGATTCGTGGCATCGGCCTTTTGCCAGAAGGGCCGGGGATCCATATTGAAATCCTGCCGGTAGCAGCCGAGGCCAAATTCATCGATGCGCGCTGAGATGAAGTCGGTGAGAAAGGCGCGGGCCTGAGGATCGCCCAGGTTGAACAGATGACTGCGGCCGCCCGTTCCCAGCAGCCATTCCGGGTGTTCCCGTTGCCAGGGCGTGCCTTGATAAACTCGCTCCGGTTCAAACCAGAGCATGAGTTCGCGATCGCTCGCTTGCAGCAGCTTCGACAGAGGACGAAACCCTTCCGGATAGAGGTCCTTCTTCACGCGCCAATCGCCGACGTTGACCGGCCACAGGCCGGCGCCGAACCATTCGGCGTCGATCCAATAGTAATCGATGGGCAAGCGGTGCTGAATGATCTGGCCGATGTTATCGAGGTGGATTTCGGCCCGGGTGCCGCCCCAATTCCCGCAGGTGATGGGAGGGGTGAGCGGTCTTCCCTGTTTCTGCGGACGATGATGGGCGAGAATGAACTGTCGGAGCAAGTTCTGGCCGCGCCATCGATCACCTTGATAGAAGAGCGCCAGCATGCTGGGCGTGCGGATTTCTTCGCCCGGATGCAAGACCAGCCGCGCGTCGGCCAAGCCGGCTTGCGCCCGCACCGATCCGTTTGGGTTGGCCTCGAAGTGTGCGGCCCACTGTCCGCTCCATCCCACCGCCAACACCACGCCCGATCCGGCTCCTTCCAGATTGAAGAAAGGCAGATACTGGCTCGAGGATCGTCCGTCGCTGGGTTGAAGGGAGAAACCGGCGCCTGATTTGAGCTCGGTGGTCTGTGGCGCAAAATCATCAAACGAGGCGACGCCGCCCTTGGCCCAATGCAGCGTGATTGAGCTTGAGCTCGGCAGCGCGAAGAGCGTGTCCAAGGCCCGGATGTTCTCCAGGAGAGGTGATTCTTTCGAGCCGGTGTTGGTCAGACGAGCGACCCATTCGACCGCGGGAAAATCGCGGAACATTCGCAGAGTGACGCGCACCTCCAATCCGTCACTGGGGTTGCGGAGGATGAGTTCGCGCGTTTCGACGCCGCTGTCCCCGGGCAAAGTTTGCCAGGCACGGTTCCAGCCCTCGAACAAAGCCGCGCCGGGCGTCCCGCCGCAAGTGAACGAAATCGGCGCGCGGTTGGTCGCGAACGGAGCCAGCCACTGCTGGCGGGCCTGAAATTCGCCGGGGCGGGGTGAGACTGCTTTCGCGGAGATTGGGCTCCAGAGCAGACCAGAGAGAATGCAAACCAGAAGTCGATGCGAGTGCATATCCCAAAGTGAAACCGAGCGAGGTGAAGGCACAACACAAATCGACAAATTCTTTCGATCGTCGCCAACCCTGGTTTGCGGCGTCACCGTTTCGAGACATTGAGGACGGAAGGGAGGATGGACGACTGGGTCTGGATGATCCGAGACGAGATCTATTCCGCATCGATGCGCGAGGGGCGGGGAGAATGCGGATCCGAAGCTTTGACAGTCGGAGCGCGGGCGTAATACGCTGCCGAGGTGAACACGATCGTTCCTCTCCTTGTGGTCGGTTTTCTGTTCCTCCCCAAATTGGACGGCTCCGCCCAGGAGGGGCCGAACCAGCCGCCGCGCGCCGCCGGTGCCGTGGGCGGCGCGCGCGCGCGCTGGCCGATCGGCCCGCCGGGTCAATCGGGTCGCTATCGAATCGAGGGGAATGCCCGTCCCCGCGATTCCGTCGTGACGGCCTACACGCTGGCCGTGGGGCCCACGGAGTTGAGATCTGGAGCGGAGGATCAATGGATGCTTCTGGACGCGACCAAAACCAACGGCGAGCGGTTCCGCGTGTGGATTCTGGCCGCGGGATACCCAGCTCCATCGAGGGTTGCGGCGCAGAAGAGGGTGGCCCGGTACATTCTTCAGGAGAACGAGGCTGAACCTCTGGAGTTCTGCCACGGGAGGACCGGGCAGGCGGTGCTGCCAACCGTGGGGGGGTGGCCGTTTCTGCTGCCTCGAGCGAGTGGCGAGGAAAACGGTGTTGGGGGCGTGGAGGTCTGGCCGCGCCAGGCCCAATACTTGGGCCATCGCTACCAACGCGAGTCCGTGGAGGGTGGGTCCTTTGCGCCCGCGCCGCTTAAGCTAAAGCGAATCGAGCTTTGGCCGGACGTGATGATTGGCGTGCCGTCCAATACTCGGACGAAAGAGGACCGACGGCGCTTTGACAATTCGGATTACGAAATGGTGCGGTTGACCGAAAGCGATTACCGCGAGATGGCCGACGCCGGACTCAATTGTTTCCGCGTTGATGCCGGACAGGTGCGTTGGGTGGACCATCTGAGCGCGTTCTACTGGGGCGTCGGAGGGAAGGAAGTGTCTTACCCGGAATGCCTCTATCGCAGCTCGTATCTTGGACCGGTGTTATTCCTGGATGAACCGGCGGTCGGCACGAGGGATTATATGATTCGGCCCAAGCTGGAGAAGGACGCGGCCTTCCGCAGATCGATCACTCCGCAGATCGTGCTCGAGGCCTTTCAGGAGCATTTTCGAGAAGTCCTGCGGGATGGAGCCCCAACCAGTTTCCTCAAAGGACTGAAAGCCCGAGCAGACGTGGCGCTTGGCGACATGGAGTTGGTCCAGGAGAATCTCTTTACTTGGGAGACGGTGGAAAGCACGGCGGCCTATCAGTTGTCGCAGGATCCCCGCGTGCCGGCCGCGATGGTTTTTGAACCCCCGGGCCGCGTTGGGACACTCCGGACCCTGCCCGAATTGAACATGACCTACGGTTGCCAGCTTCCCGTGGATGACCCGAAGAATCTCGCCGACATCATTTATGGATTCATGCGCGGCGCGGCCCGCCTCACGGGCAAGAGCTGGGGCATGAGCATCTACGGCGCGGTGGATCAAGCGGATGCGCCTTGGTTTCTGACCCACGCCTATGATAGCGGAGCGACGCGGTTTTTCTTCTGGGACAACTACCGTCTGGCCTGTGTGCCCTATCGGGAGTGCCTCGCGCTGGCCAGCCATCTCCGAGCGCACGCCAGGAGCTACCCGCGGCGCGATCTCGATCAACTCAAGCACGCCGCGGAAGTCGCCATTCTTTTGCCGCCGGGTTACAACCTGGGCCATGTGCAGTTGGGCAAGGGGTGCCTGTGGGGTTTGGACGAACTCAACCTGGAACGGGTCAATCAGAAAGGGGTCACGTATCGAACGGTGATGACGCCGTTCTTTCTCGAGATCGAGCGTGCCCTCCGGTTGGGGACGGCTTTTGACCTGCTCTGGGATTGGCCGGAAATTTCCTTGTCGGGCTATCGCGAAATCATCCGGGTCCGCGAGGATGGCAAGGTGGAGGTGAATCAGGACGGCTTGCGTTCGGTGCTGGATCAGGCGCGTCCGCCGATCCGTCCGGCGGGCGGGCCGCCCGGCCTCGAGATCGCACTTTCAGCCAGCGAAGGCAAAGCACCGCTGAACGTCAGCGCCCGGGCGATCGTGACTGAGAAATCCGCGCCCGTCTTTTATACGCTCGGGGCCGACGCCGAGGGAATCTACCAGAATGCCGTGGTGGCTTGGGAGGTTTACGGACCGGGCGAGGAAGATCATCGATTCTTGCAGTCGGCGACCACGAAGCTCCAGGTGGATCGAACTGGGCCCGGTTATGACGTGCGGGCCAATTTCAGCCTGACCCGACCCGGACAGTACCGCCTGCGAGCGGCGACGGTGGATCGGGCCGGGCGCAGCCAGGTCATCTGGCGGGCGATCTCGGTTGCGGAGTAATTCGGGGTGAAAGTTGAGAAGATTTCTTGTTTCGCGATGTTGAGGTTCTGATAAAATTGATTCGCACCAGAAAGATGACCCAATGAAAACCAACCTCTTGTTCTTTCCGCTGGCGGTCGGCCTGGCGCTTGGCAGCTTTGGCCAGGAAACGATTCGCATCGGCATGATCGGGCTCGACACCTCTCATGTCATCGCCTTCACCAAACAACTGAATGATCCCAAAAATCGGGACTATGTTCCCGGCGGCAAGGTCGTGGCGGCGTTTAAGGGCGGAAGCCCGGACATCCAAGAAAGCTGGAGCCGGGTGGAGGGATACACCAAACAGTTGCAGGAGGAGTTCGGGGTCAAGATTGTGCCGACCATCGAACAGTTGTGTCAGGAGGTGGACGCGGTCCTGTTGGAGAGCGTCGATGGTCGTCCGCATCTCGAACAAGCGCGTCCGGTCATCAAAGCGGGCAAGAGGCTCTTCATCGACAAGCCCGTGGCCGGCTCGCTCCGGGATGCGATTGAGATTTACCGGTTGGCTCGCGAAAGCAAGGTGCCGGTGTTCAGTTCGTCATCCTACCGGTTTTACGAAGGGCTCGTCGAATTGAAGAAGGCGGACGTGGGCGAATTGCGCGGCTCGATTTCCTATGGGCCGGCTCATCTGGAACCGCATCACCCGGATCTCTTCTGGTATGGAGTGCATCCCGCTGAGGCCCTCTTCACCATCATGGGCACGGGTTGCGAAAGCGTCGTGCGCACTTCGACTCCGGACACTGATGTCGTGACGGGAATCTGGTCCGGCGGGCGCGTGGGCTCGCTGCGCGGGCTTCGCCACACGAGCAATCCAAACAAGGTCGTCGTATTCGGGAGCAAGGCAGTGGTGGAACAGAAGCCGGGCGGCAATTACACTCCGCTGGTCCGGGAGATCATCAAGTTCTTCCAAACGGGCCTCGCTCCGGTATCGCCCGAGGAAACCATCGAGATTTTTGCCTTTATGGAAGCGGCGGACGAATGCAAGCGCCAGGGCGGCTGTCCGGTCAAGATCGCCGACGTGATCAAGGCGAACTCACGCTAGAGCCGCTCCAGCCGGCGAGAGCGGTCGATCCCGGTGGACGGAGGGCCTACTGGGTTCCCATGCCGACACTCTGAACGGTTTGAAAGAGTTTGCCTTCCGTCCGAATGCTCGGGGCGATGATAATCTCGGTTTCCTGAAACTGGCGGATGGTCGCGGCTCCGACGTTCCCCATGCAGGTCGAGATGGCGCCAACGAGGTTCTGCGATCCGTCATCCACGCTGGCGGGGCCGAAAAGGATCTGCTTCAGGGATCCGGTGATGCCGACCTTGATCCGAGTGCCGCGCGGAAGGTTGGCGTGAGGCGTCGCCATGCCCCAGTGATTGCCCTGGCCGGGCGCTTCTTGAGCCCGAGCGAAGGCGCTCCCCACCATGACTGCGTCCGATCCGCAGGCCAGGGCCTTGCACACATCTCCGCCCTTGCTCATGCCGCCGTCGGTGATGATCGGAACGTAGCGGCCGGTTTTCTTGAAATGCATATCCCGCGCGGCCGCGCAGTCCACCGTGGCGGTGACCTGCGGCACGCCCAGGCCCAACACGCCCCGGCTGGTGCAGGCGGCGCCGGGCCCGACGCCGATCAATACTCCCGCGACACCGCAGCCCATCAACTCCAGGGTGACGCTGTAGGTGACGGCATTGCCGATAATCACGGGAATTTTCAGGGACCGGGTCAGCGCCTCCAGATCGAACGATTTGTACTCCGTGGAAAGATGCCGCACCGTCGAGACGGTGGATTGGACAACGAAGATATCGGCGCCCGCTTCCTCGGCCAAAGCGGAGAATCGTTCGGCCCGTTGCGGAATGGCGCTGACGGCGGCCAGGACGCCAGCGGCTTTGAGTTCCTGGACGCGCCGGCTGATCAACTCCTCTTGGATGGGCTCCTGGTAGATCTTCTGGATCAGGCTCGTCACTTCCTCTTTGCCGGCTTTGACGATTTTCTTGAGAATCTCGGCGGGATTCTCATACCGGGTCTGGACGCCTTCAAGATTGATCACACCGAGCCCGCCCAACCGGCCCATCTCGATGCAGAATTGGACGTCGGTGACGCCATCCATGGCGCTGGCGATGATCGGAATCTTCAGGGTGATCGGGCTCCCATCCTTCCGCGGAATCTGAAAGCTGGTATCCACCTCATTGGGGTTGATCGTCAGGTCGCCCGGCACGAGGGCGATTTCGTCAAAGCCATAGGTCACGCGGGCTTTTCGGTTGCGGCCAATCCACATTCCCATAAGTCAATCCTGGTTCAAGTTTCGGGTTCGATGAAATCCGGCGGGCTGCGCGAACGACCTTCCAGGCAACCCTTGGCATTTCCAAATCTAAAAACTGATCATCTCGTTCAGCGTGCCGCACTGCGGACAACGGGAACGGTCCACGTCGGGGTCGTCGGTATAGACAAAAGCACATTTCTCACAACGAAAAATGTGGTCTGCACTCGGCGTCGGCTCGAACCGTTTCCGACGAAGCTCGTAATATATGGCGACGGCGGAAAGGGCCGCAAGCAAACAAACCACGTAGGCGAGGACCATCGATTCGATGCTCATAAGCTTCCAGGCTTGGCCGCAGGGTTGGTCGATGGGTCCGGCGCCAGATTCCAGCGAAAGATCATGATTCCAAAGGCCGTGAAATTCGACCCACGGGAGTCAGGGTCCGGGTCTTTCTCCAGCGAGACAAACCGGGCGGACTTGGCGAAGCTGACCGCTTTCCGGTCGATTCCGGGATAGCCGCTGGTCGTCCAGATCACCGGAGAAAGAGCGTCCCCTTCCGCGGTGACCGCCAGACGAACCACGCAGTTGGTCGGAATCGTGCCCGGGTCTGGCGTGGGCAGGGCGTCGCTGGAGATCAGGCGCCGTCCAGCCAGTTCGCCTTCGAGAAACAACGAGGCCTCGATCTTCATGGGGCGGATCGTTCCCGGCGGCGGAAGCAGGGAGGGATGGGGAGCCTCGGTGACCCGAGCCGCGGCAATCCAATTGGTTTCGAAGAATCGGGAGAGACTTGCGGCTAAACGATCCGGCGTGTCCTGAAGCCAACGGGGTTCTTCGAGTCGGTTCGTCAGCTCATAGGGAAAAGGCTGCATCCTGAGCCAGGCCTCACCGGAAAATCCGTGGGGATTGGCGAGGGCCAAGAGGGTGGGATCGCTCGTGGCGCTTTGCGCGCCCCATCGCCCTTCCCCGAGCGTGTCCGTCCCCAACCGAACCCGAGTGGCCGGAGCGTCACGGGACGCGGGCGAGTGACCCTGTTCACAGAGCCACCAGGCGAGGCCGGCCTGCCCGGCAAAGACCAACAGCACAGTCCAGAACCAGCGCCGATGAGACCAAGGGGCGCTGTCGGTGAGAGCGGCGCTCATCGGGGCGGCGGCTGGATCGGCGGAATCGGCCGGATCGCCGGGCGGGCGTTGAGCAGCACTTCCGGAAACCCGATCTCTTTCGCCAGACTCATCAGGCGCAGGGGCACTTCAAGATGGCTCGATTTATCCGCCAAGATTTCCAGAGTGATCGGACCGGCCGCGTTGGTCCGGAGGGCTTGGAGACGGGCGAGCAGTTTCTCCTCGGTAATATTCTGGCCATCGTAATGGAGCAGTCCCGCGGCATCGACGGCCACGATCACGGTCGGATTGAGCGTGCCCGAGAGCGGGCCGCGGACTTCGGGCAGTTCAATCTTGACGCCTGGGTCGAAGACCAAGCGGGAGTTCAAGGCGAGAAAGATCAGGAGGAGGAAAACAACTCCGGCGAACGGCGCGGCGTCGAGTTGACCGCGAAAGATCTTGGCGTTGCGGGGCAGTTTCACGTGTTCCGGACCAAGGTCAGATTGCTCACGATATTCAGAATTTCCGTGGACGCCTTCTCCATATCGAGCACGATGCTGTTGACGCGATTGACCAGATAATTGTAGCCGGCGTAGGACGGGATCGCCACCGCCAGACCGAGCGCAGTGCAGATCAAGGCCTCCCAAACTCCGCGGGACAGGTCCGCACCGTAGGCATTCAAGCCCTTCTGCTCGATGGTCGCAAACGTGTGCATGAATCCGAGCACCGTCCCGAGCAATCCCATCAAGGGCGCGATTTGGGCGATCGTGGCCAGCAGATTGAGCTTCTCTTCCAGACGCGGCACCTCCAGCAATCCCGCCTCTTCCAGGGCCTCGCGCACGCCATCGCGGCCGCGCTCGCGGTTGAGGATGGCCGTCTTGACCAACCGGGGGACCGGCCCCGGTGTGGCCTCGCAGATCGAGAGGGCTTCGACCACGTTCTCCCGTTTGAGCACATTGCGCACGCCGGCGAGAAATTCCGCCGAATTGATTTGAGCTCGATGGTAATGCAGGATTCGTTCGACGAAAACACTGATGGCCACGGCGCTCACCAAAAGCAGCAGCAACGCCATCGGCCCGCCTTGAAACAACAATTTGAGCGACATGCCATTTTTATAGGGTTCGACTCCCAAAGTTCAAAGGGGAAAGTTCCGCGGAAAGTGGCGCGGCCCGCTGGTTTAGCCGGCCGAACGGTAGCGGGTGACGTCCCGGTCCAGCGCTCGCCGTCCGCGGAGCACGGCCGGTCGCGAGCGCGGCGCAGGCTCCCGTCTTTCTGCTTGCATCCACTCCCGAGACCCGAAATGGTTTTCGACATGGATACACCGGACCAGTTGCGCGAGCTCTTTCGCATGCAGAAGGCCTTGAACGAACGCATCGGCGTCAAGACCGACGGCATGACCGAACAGGAGAAAATCCATTGGCTGCTCAACTATGGCCGAGCCATGACCCAGGAGATTGCCGAACTCACCGATAGTGTGCCGTGGAAATGGTGGGCCAAGTATCAGAAGTTCGACGAGCAAAATGCGCGGGTGGAAGTGGTGGACCTGTTTCACTTTCTCATCAGTGCCGCGCAGGTGTTGGGCATGAGTGCCGATGATGTCTTTCAGGCCTACCTCAAGAAAAACGAAGTCAACTTCCAACGCCAGGAAACCGGTTACACCGCCAAGGATGAGCGCGATTCCGAGCACATCTGACGGAATGCGACCGCGGCTGGGCGGCACGTTGGCGCGGGGGGCGAATTCCCCGATACATTTTTTCGCGCTTGGAGCCGGCAGGGCCCTTGGACCGGAGCGGAGACGGCTCGTCCCCGGAGTCACATGGGAACGAGCCGTTCCCACTCCGACCCTTCAACGGTTCAGGGGGAGTTCCCTGTTCCATTCGGACCTGCTCACCGA
>CAYHFE010000125.1:0-15286 GCA_964355375.1 uncultured Verrucomicrobiota bacterium | reverse complement strand
GATCGAGCACGGCCTCCATCCCAACGGATCCGGGGCCATGTTTGGCCGCCCAGGAATGGGCCGGGTTCGTGGCGATGACCCAAAGCGCCTTGATCCGACCCTCCGCGATGCGCGCGATGATCTGGTCGTAGGCGAGCGAGTTCTGCGCCGGAATCCGCTCGAACGGGATGTCGAGAACTTCGGCGACGCGCTGACGGTGCGCGGGATTCAGAAAATCGCGTCCGCCGAAGAGGCCGGTGATATTGGCGTAGAGGCGCGAGCCCATGGCGTTGCATTGGCCGGTGAGGCTGTTCGCGCCGGTGCCGGGCCGGCCGATCTGGCCGGTCATCAGGGCGAGGTTGATGATGGCTTGGGCCGTGCGGACAGCTTCATGGCCCTGGTTCACGCCCATGGTCCACCAGAATGAAACGGCCCGGCCGCGATGGATCGTTTCGGTGAACTGACGCAACTGTTCCGCGCTCAAACCGGTCTCGGCCGCGACTTTCCTGACTGGGAACTGTCCCACGAACGCGGCAAACTCAGCAAAGCCCGTGGTGTTTTGCGCGATGAACTTCTCGTCCATCCACCCGTGTTCGATGAGCAGGTTCGCCAGGCCGTAGAGGAGCGTGAGATCGGACTTCGGCCGGAGCGCGAGGTGGTGCGTGGCGTTCATCGCCGTCTCGGTGCGGCGCGGGTCGATGACGATGATCTGCGGATTGTTCTTATTCCGCAGCACGCGTTGCCACAAGATTGGGTGGGCGATGCAGGGATTGGCTCCGACAAACACCAGCACGTCGGACGCCTCGAAGTCCGCGTAGGTGAAGGGGGGCGCGTCGAAGCCGAAGCTTTGCTTGTAGGCCACGTGGCTCGTGGCCATGCATTGGCGGGTGTTCGAATCGCAGTGCAACGCGCCCATGCCGAATTTGAAGAGCGCGCCGAGCAGCGCCAATTCCTCGGTGCAGATCTGGCCCGTGCCCAGAAATGCCACGCTCTCCGGCCCATGCTCCGCCAGGATGGCTTGGAACTTCGCGACGAAGGTCCGCATCGCCTCAGCCCAGGTCACGGGCTTCAGCGAGCCGCCGGGCGTCCGAATCATCGGCGTCGTGGCGCGGTCGGGTGCGTCCAAACAGGTGAGCGCTTCCCAGCCCTTGGGACAAGCCATGCCCAGATTGACCGGGTACTCGGCGGTCGGCGTCAGGTTCACCGCCCGACCGTCTCGGAGATGAATATCGAGCGAACAACCGGTCGAGCAGAAACCGCAGGTCGAGCGCGTGGTCGCGGTGGGCTTCAAGCGCGCGGAGACTTGGCCCAGGCCAAAGGCGCCCGGAGCGAGCCGGAGCTGCTCGGTGAGCGGACCGCCCCAAGAGCGGAGCAGGGTGCTCGCCTCGGGATTGGGCAGGTTCGTCCCCGACCCGGCGCGCTTCAACCTCCCGGGCGAGCGCGTCGGGTCCGAGGCCGGCACCGCTATCGGGATGGACGCTTCAGGGCTCATGCCGCCACTCCTCCCGGCATGCGGCGGCTCGGGCCCGCGGCAAAGAAGACGTAACGGCCGATGATCTCGGAACTGCAGGTGGTGAGGGCCGCCAGGCTGGCCCACCACGGCGCGGCCTGCCCGAGGTTGGCGATGGCGAGGATGCCGAATCCGATGGAGGCGGCGAACAAGGCGGTGCGCGCAGTCGTGGTGTGTTGCAGCAGATCGCGGATGATGCGGGCGTTGAAATGGATGGGGCTGGCCGCGTTGCGCCACGCCCTGCGCCACTCCAGCCGACGCCAGATCCACAGCGCGGTGCGAATGATCAGCGCCGCCATAACTGTGGCTGGCGTGACCTGCCCCGGCGCGTCGCTCCACGCAAGCACGACGGCGGCGAAGGACGCGCCGAGCAGCAGGGTCGTGCCAAAGAAATTTCCAAAGGAAAGGCGCGCGGTCCAAAACGGGCGGCCGGTATCCACATAGACCATGGCGGAGCTGAAGACGGCCACCAAGCCGGCGAGCGCGGCGGCCCAGATGGACACATTCCCCCATGCCTCACTCCAGCCCTCTCTCCTCCCGCTGTCCGCGGCGAGGGAGAACAGAATAGCCAGGCTGGCCGCTCCAGCAAAGGCGTTGAAGGCGATGAGTTCGCGGCTCAACCAGCTTCGGCGCCAGCCGAGGAAGGCGCGCCACGCTTTGCGAGGTTGACCGAGGTGAAGAGTGGCGGCGATGAGTCCGATGACGAGTGCAGCCAGGCCCGAGCTTTGGATCGCCGTTTGACTGCTCGTGAGTCGAGCTCCGCCCAGCACTGCCGCAGCCAGGAAAAGCCCCGCGGCGGCCTGGCTCAGCACGAGCATGATGACGAGCGGCCAATGGGGAGGATCGAGTCGCGGCGCGGCATGATCGGCGGCGGCGAGGTTTTCGAGCAGACCGCGGTGGGAGATGTAACGAGTCGTGGGAAGCGTGAGCGCGGGATTGGGGGAGTCCGGGAGAAAGGGGTTGGCGGAGGGGAAAAGGAGCGCGGGGGAAAGGGAGACGCTCTCTCCCGACCCCTTTCTCTCTTTCTCCTCCGCGCTTCGACCTGAAAAACCGCGATAGCTCTCCCGGACGGATCGACTCTCCACGAGCGTGATGCGGATGGCTTCGTCCGGGCAGGCTTGGACGCAAGCGGGGGCTTCACCGACGGCGAGGCGGTTGGCGCACAAGTCGCACTTGCGCACGATGCCCAGACGATCCGAATACTTCGGCACCTCGTAGGGACACTTCATGATGCAGTAGCTGCAACCCATGCATTGGTCGTCGAGATGGCGGACGATGCCAGTGATGGGGTCTTTGTCGTAGGCGAGCACGGGGCAGCCATTGAGGCAGCCGGGGTCGGCGCAGTGGTGGCAGGCCGTCGTGACGTGTTGTTGAAATCCAGGGCTCGACAGAGTCTCGCTCCACTCTGGTTCGTGGACCGGTTTTTGGCCGACGAGCAACCCCACGCCCCGCCAAGTCTCGTGCTCGTCCAGCCCGTTGAGCGAGTGACAGGCCGAGACGCAGGCTTTGCAGCCGCTGCATTGGTCGAGGTTGACCTCGAAGGCGTACTGTTGGCCCGGACGGGGCGCGGTGGCGGGCAGGAGTCGGCGGTAGTGGTTTTCCAGCGCGGGCCGTTCGTGTCGGTCGTGGGCGCGGGCGAATCGCTCGACGGCGGTCAACGCGCGCTGCTCGGCGAGCAGGTCATCAATCAGCGTGAAATCGCTCGCCGGCTCGCTGCCGGAAATGGGCCATGACACGCTCGGTTTCACGCGCCTTCCTTCACCGTTAAAAGCGGATCACAGTCTGCACATAGAACCAGTCGGCATCGGTCGCGCCGAAGCCCGGGGCGCTCCAGGTTTGGTCCACGTAATCGCCCGCGAAGAAATGACCGTAGCCGGCTTCGAGCGCGGCGAATTTGGTCAGGGCGTAGCCGGCGATCAAGTTGACCTCGGCGCCGAGATAGTTGTCGTAGCCCGGAGTACGACCAAAGCCGGTTCCGGGAGTGGGGCCGGCGCCGCGCGCGACCCCGCCCGCGTTGTAGATGTTGTCATTGGTATCGACCGCCCAGAACAGGTGACCTTCCAACGCCAGGGAAAGCCTGGGCGTGGGTTTGATCGACGCGATGCCGCGCAAGTCATGCAGGTTCTGCCAGGAGAAGAAATCCATGTAACCGTAAAACTTGTGGTTCGTCGGATAGAGATTATCGAAGGTCTCGTGCTTGCCGTCCGCAGGGTTGCTGTCGCCGGAACCGTAGGCGTACTCGAGCGCGAGGCGCGGGGTGGCCGCCGTCTCCGGAAAGGTGTAGCCGACATTCGCCATGAACGCGTAGGCTTCGTGATCCAAATCGGGCCCGCCGACCACGCTTCGCCAATTGCCGAATTGGTAAGCGCCCTCGACGGTGTAATCGAAGTTGCCCAGTTCGCCGGGATTCGATTTGAAGCGCGCGCCCAGCGTGTAGGTGTCGCGCGCGGCCGGAGCCGCCGTCTGGAAAGGCAGGACGGCGCCGGGATTGGCCGTGGCCACGCCTTGCTCCTCGTTGCGCGCGAAAAAGAACAGTTCGGTGGTGTTCTTCGGGATTCTCTTGGTCGTCAGATGGAGCCCGGAGAAGAGGTTGTAGTCGTTCCAGGTGTTGAAGTTGTTGTCGTCCGGCAGGACGAGCTTGCTCGTGAATGCCTCGGTGGTGAAGACGGCATTTTGCCAGCGCACTTTCGCGGCGTCGAAGACGCGACCGATATTGTTCCACGCGAATGCGCCCACGAGCCGTTCGTCGCCATAGCTCAACTCTTGACGCCCGATCTTGAGGGAGACGGGAAACTCCTTGTGATTGCCGAGGGTGAGGTAGGCTTGGTGCAAATCCACCGGTCCATCCTGTTCCGGGCCGTTGCCGCCGCCCGGCGAAGGCACGGCGCCCGCGCCCGTGTTGCTGCGCCGGTCGTTCCACGTTTCGCTGCTCCGGCCTTCGAGGTAGGCGCCCCACCATTTATCCGCGTAGGCGAGGCGCGCCAGGATCTTGGTGCTGAAGTAATCGTTGTCGTTCTGTGTCGTCGCCGTGGTGAGGTCGCGAAAATCATTGGCAGGGGGCAGGCCCAGGGCGCCTTGCTTCAATTCATAACGCAAGCGGGCCGAGCCGCCGATGTCCCACTGATTCATGTAGGGGTCGTTCTTTCGCAAGGCTTCGTTGAAAAAGCCCGGGAAGGGCGCAACGGGCGGGGGCGGCGTGTATTGCGCGGACACGATGTGAAGGGCGGCGAGCCCGATGAAACTGCCGGCGAGTGTTTTAGGGTTCATGGGGATGGGTTCAAGGGCGATGGGTGTGATTGGAGTCAGGCAACGAGCTGCAAATCCTTCTTCGGTGCGACCGCTGTGGGCTTCGGCGAAGCCGGGGTCGGGTCCCTGCGCCGGTGCGCATGAACTTCGAGAAACTCGATCAAGCGCTCGCGGAGCGGGTAGTAATCCGGATGCTCCAGGACGGCCTGGCGCTCGCGCGGGCGCGGAAAATGGACCTCGATGATATCGCCCACTTCGGCGGCGGGGCCATCGGTCATGCAGACGATGCGGTCGGAGAGAAAAAGCGCCTCGTCCACGTCGTGGGTAACCAGGAGGGCGGTGATTGTGTTCTTGCGCCAAAGCTCGATCAGGACTTGCTGAAGTTCGTAGCGCGTCAGGGAATCGAGCATGCCGAACGGCTCGTCGAGGAGGAGCATCTTGGGCTTGAGGGCAAAGGCGCGGGCGATGCCGACGCGCTGGCGCATGCCTTGCGAGAGCTCGGCCGGTTTCCGGTGCATCGAGTCGCCGAGGCCCACCACGGTCAGGTAGTATTCGACGATCTGACGCCGCTCCTCGTGGCTCGCGGTGTAGAAGACCTGGTCCACGCCCAGGAGGACATTTTCGTAAGCGGTCAGCCACGGCAGGAGCGAAGGCGATTGAAAGACCACGCCCCGATCGGGGCCGGCGCCGGAAAGCTCGCGGCCGGCCAGGATGATGCCGCCGTCCGTGATCTCGTTCAGGCCGGCGAGCATCGAGAGCACGGTCGATTTGCCGCAGCCCGAGTGCCCGATGAGGGCCACGAACTCGCCCTTCCGGATGCGCAGGTTGAAGTCCTTGACGATGACCGCGGGCCCCTGGGGCGTTGGGTAAACCTTCGTCAGATTGGCCAGCTCCACGTAATCGCTCATGATTCGACCTCCACCGTTTCCTCTTTGACCTCGTGCCGGCGCACGGGGCGAGGGCGACCGAAGATCTGGCGCGGGACATCCAAATTCTCCGGCTCAATGTCCGGGAGCGTCAGCTTGCGGGTGATGGCGGCGTGGTGCCCTTTCGATTTCAGCATGAACTCCACGATCTCGCGGCGCAGTTCCTTGAAATGACGGTGGTGATTGATGGTCTTGCGGTCGCGCGGGCGCGGGATGTTCACCGCAAACGAAGGCCCCAGGGTGGCGCTGGGACCGGCGGTGAGCGGAATGATCCGATCCGCAAGATAGATCGCCTCGTCGGGATCGTTGGTGATGAGCACCACGGTCGTGTTGGTCTCCGCACGGATGCGGGAAATCTCATCCTGCAACGTGGCCCGAGTCAGGGCATCGAGAGCGGAGAGGGGTTCATCGAGCAACAGGATTTGCGGGTTCATGGCGAGGGCCCGGGCCACACTGACCCGCTGGCGCATGCCGCCGGAAAGCTCACCGGGCTTCTGATCGCGGGCGGGCGTGAGATGGACCATCGCGATATATTTGGCCACGTGCTCGGCCTTCTTCGCCGGCGCGTAATTCGGAAAGCACTGATCGACGGCCAGCAGGATGTTTTCGTAAACACTCAGCCACGGAAGCAGCGAATAGTTCTGGAACACGAGGCCGCGATCCGGGCCGGGCCCGGTGATGGCGAGACCGTTGAGCGTGATGCTGCCAGAATCCGGCCGCAGCAGCCCTGCCATCAGCGAGACCAACGTCGTCTTGCCCGCGCCGGAAAAACCGACGACCGCCACGAATTCGCCTTTCTCGATAATGAGGTTCACGTCCTTCAGCACGCCGGCGCCGCCGAAACTTTTGCCGACGTTTTGGAGTTCGAGGAAAGCCATGTTATGACAGGACGGATGCCGAAAGACCCGGGGTAATGGAGTGAGTCGTTCCGGGTGAGCGGGTTTCTGAGGTCGGCATGGTTCGGGCCTTGGGATTGGGCAAAATCGTTCTATGCTTCACGCGGTCTTGAACCTCCGCTCGACCAGGCTCATCAAGCGGTCGAGCACGAAGCCCACCAGGCCGATGGTGAGGATGCACAAGATGATATGCTCGTAGATGAGGGCGTTGTACTCCTGCCAGAGGAAGCCGCCGACCCCGGGCCGCCCGGTCAACATTTCCGCCGCCACGATGACGAGCCAGGCGATGCCGAGGCTGAGGCGGAAGCCGGTGAACATGTAGGGCAGCGTCGCCGGGATCATCACCTTGGTGAGCATTTTCCAGCGGGAGAGTTTCAGCACTTTCGCCACATTGAGATAATCCTGCGGAATGGCGCGGACGCCCACGGCCGTGTTCAGCACCGTCGGCCACATGGCGCAGATGGCGATGGTGAAGAGCGCGGCCAGTTCGCTGGCGTTCTTGCCCGCGCCCAAGAACAGCACCATGCCCAGCGGCAGCCAGGCCAGCGGGGAAACGGGCCGGAGCACTTGAATGATCGGGTCGGCCATCTTGGTGAAGGCTTTCGAGAGGCCGAGACAGAAACCGAGCGGGGTGCCAATGAGCAGCGCGATGAAGTAGCCCTTGGCCACCAGAATCAGGGAAAGCCAGGTGAAGCGCAGGATGCCCTGATCAAGTTCACCCCGATAAACGAAGGGCGCCAGGATGTAGGGCTTGCTCGAGATCCAGGCCTCCTCGACATTGGGCAGCGCGGCGATCCAACCCACGCGCTTCTCTTCGATGAACGGCTCGACGGTCTCCCCGAGAGCGGGCGCATGGGGCAGCGCCTTGACGGCGTCCCACTGGGCTGTCTCGACCAGGGGCTTGACCCGCTTCCATACCGCCTCTCCATCCGGCAGGCCTTGCACCGCCGCGGCCAATTCCTTGGGGCCGTCCGCGGGCGATTTCCAGAGATAGACCTTTTTGCCGGCCAGCGCGTGCCAAAGGCCGACGCAGACCAGCGCGCCCAGGAGCGGGAGGAGGAGCCAATCCAGTTTCTTCAAGAGCGAATCGTTCATGTGAGTTCGTTTTGCTCGACCGGCCAGTATTCCCGTCAACCTTTCATGTTGTGGACGGCAAACCCTTTCGCGTAAGCCTCCACGTTGCCCTTCGGGTCGAACTTCACGCCATCGAACATCTCCCAGCCCGCGTCATCCTGCGCGCGGTCGGTGACGCCGATCTCCTTCATGGCCGCGGTGTAAAGGTCGCCGCGCATGACCTTGGCCGCGACGCCGGCATAGTCCGGCGCGCCCGTGACCAGGCCCCAGCGGCGAAACTGCGTGAGCCACCACTGGGCATACTTCGGCTGCGGGTAGTTGCAATTGCGCTTGCTGAAGTGCATCGGAGATTCGTCGGTGATGGCGCGGCCATCGCCGTAATCCAGCTTGCCGAGCAACCGGCCCAGGATGATCTCCTTCTGGCAGTTGATGTAGTTCGGCCGGCTGACGATGTCGCATTGCTCGGGGCGGTGGCTCATGTCATCGAGCCAGACGCTCGCGTCGTGCAATCCCTTGAGCACGGCCTTGACGGTCTGCGGGTTCTTCTCCGCGAATTCCGCAGTGAAGGCGCAGACCTTCTCCGGATGGTCTTTCCAAATGTCCTGCGTGGTGACCGAGGTGAAGCCGATTTTGTCCGCGATGGCGCGGGCATTCCACGGTTCCCCCACACAGAAGCCGTCCATTTTGCCGATCTTCATATTGGCCACCATTTGCGGGGGCGGGACGGTGATCAGCGAAACATCCTTGTCCGGGTGAATGCCGCCGGCGCCCAGGTAATAGCGCATCCACATGGCATGCGTGCCGGGCGGAAAGGTCATCGCGAAAGTCAGTGGTTCGCCGAGGGATTTGGCTTTGTCCACAAACGGCTTCAATCCCTTGGGATCGCGGCCGACCTGGCCCTTCCATTCCTGTTTGAGCGTGATGGCCTGGCCGTTGCGGTTAAGCAACCACGGGATGACCATCGCCTTCTTCGGCGAACCGAGCAGGCCCATGGTGCTCGCGATCGGCATGCCAATGAGCATGTGCGTCATCTGGTTGTCCCCGGAAGAGAGTGAATCGCGGATGGCGGCCCAATTCGCCCCCTTGGCGATGGTCACCTCCACGCCGTACTTCTTGAAGAAGCCCTTCTCGGCGCCGATGACGAGCGGCGAGCAGTCGGTCAGAGCGATGATGCCGCAGCGCAGTTTCGCCACTTCGGGCGCATCGTTGGCATAGACGCCGCCGACCCAGGCTTTGGGCAAGCCGGCGAAGAGCGCGGGGAGCACGGCGCCTTGGACAGCCTGGCCGAGAAACCGCCGGCGGGTGATTTCAGACGACGGAGAGTTGAGTTTCAAAGTCGAGGGCAGTTTCATATTCGGGATGGGCTTGGATCAATTCAAGGGCTTGGGAAAACAGGTCCGCACGGAACACCCGGCGGACGAGATTGAAATCGAGGGCGGCTTTTTTTTATTCTGGAGCGTGTCGTTGTCCACTGCGCGTCCGCCTTAGCCGTGCCCGTGCCAATTGAGCGAGTCTGGCCCAATCACTGCTCTCCGTTTTCTCCATGGGAACCATGAAACGGTTTCATACATGAACGAACCCATCGACAGTCGGCAGGTCCGGGCCTTCAGCGTGCTCGCCCGCGCGGGCAGCTTTACGCAAGCCGCGCGCGAGTTGCATCTCACGCAATCGGCCATCAGTCATTCGATGAAGGCGCTGGAGAGAGAGGTGGGTTGTCGCCTTTTGGACAGGCTGGGCAAAAAGGTCGTGCTGACGCAAGCCGGTGAACAATTGCTGCACCACGCGACGAAAATTTTGCAGGAGATGGAGAACGCGCGGGAAGCACTGGCGCATCTCGGCAAATGGGGGCACGGCCGGCTGCGTCTGGGCGCAAGCACCACGGCCTGCCAGTACGTGATTCCGCCGGTCTTGCATGAGTTCAAGGAGAGCTTCCCCGATCACGCCATCACCATCGAGACCGGCGACACCCCCGCGCTGGTGGGAGCGCTCTTGAAACACCGCATCGATCTGGCGCTCTCGTTGGAGGCGGAAAACGAGGCGCAACTGGAGTTTCATCCGCTCTTCACGGATGAACTGCTCTTCATCGTGGGCGCGCGGCATCCGTGGGCGCACGCGGGCCGGGTCGAGCGCGACGACATCTCGCGGCATAGCTTTATCACTTACAGCAAAAGCAGCGTGACCTTCCGTTTGGTCGAGGACTACTTCCGCCGCGAAGACTTGGTGCTGAACACCGTGATCGAGCTCGGCAGCATGGAGGCGACGAAAGAACTGGTGAAGCTCGGGCTGGGCATTTGCATTCTCGCGCCATGGGTGGCCAAGAAGGAAATCGAGGAAGGTTCGCTCGTGGCCTTGCCGCTGGGTCGCCGCAAACTCCCGCGCCGTTGGGGCATCCTGCACTGGCGCGGCAAGCGGCTCAATCTGGCCGAGGAAACTTTCATCGGTTTGTGCGAGTCGGCGACCGCGTTGCTGCGGAATTCGGGGCCACTCTGTCGTGGCAGCCGTGAGCATTCAGTAGAAGTGGGTGGAACGGCCCACCTGGCCGGGCTCGGCGGCAACTTGCCGCCAAGTCTGGCCTGACAGCAAAATTCACTCTTTTGGGGGGGGGACTTCCGGCAGCACGACCGGTGGGCTGGTAGCCCACCGGAACGGGCAAGTGGCCCGTTCCACCCTGAACACTACTGAAGGGTCACGCCTCAGCGGCGGGGTTGCGACCGCCAGCGTCGAGGCCGATGGTTCTCGCCACCTCAGTTCCAAGATGGCGGACTTTTTCTTTCGTTGAACCGACCATCAATGCCACTCGAGCTCATCTCGGCTCGGCAATTTCGGAAAGGCCTGATGCGGCTCGGTCTGATACCAGAACGCCACCGACGCGATATCGTCCTGCAACGGCAAGTACCGTCCCCCGGAGGCCCAGCCGAGCGCCTGGATCGTGACTTTCAAATCTTTCTCGAAGCGGATCGGATCGGGAATGTGCCAGCGATAAAGGCCGAAGCGCTGTTGCGAATTGTAGGTCCCATCCGGGCGGATGACTTGGGCCAGTCCGGTAAAGGGAGTGCAGAACTCGGTGTATTTCCCCTCCCGATCAAAATTGTAGGAACCGCAGAAATAATCCTCCGTCCCCGTGCCGCAGATCGTCGGGAACTCTTTGTCGCCATCGAGGAAGAACTTGATCTCGCCTTCGCCCCACCAACCCGTGCTGTGGACTTCCCACGCGAGATACGTGCCGACGTACTGGCCGCGGCCTTCGACGCGGTCCAGGATGGTGTAGAGCCCCTTCGCCTTGAGCGGGTCTTCGCGGCGGAACTGCGCGTGGAAGTAGGCGGCATCCGCCGGCAGATCGGTCAGCGTGTAATTGATCTGGTAATAGAGCACCATGTCCTTGTCATCGATGTTCTCCAGGGTGATTCGGCATTTTTTGCGGAACGGCATTTGCCAATAACAGTTGAAGGCGCTGCCCGGATTCACGCACACCGGCAGCGAGTTAAGCTGGCAATACTTGCCCCAACCGCAGGCGAAAAAATCGCCGACCGGGCATTCGACCGACGGCTCGGTTTCACCGTCCCAGTAGAACCGCAGAATGGACCAGCGCCAATTGCCGGTCGGAGTCATCCAGATGCTCTGAATTGCGCCCGGACCGTCGATCTCGGCGAGCTTGAAGGTGCTCTTGGCCTTGACCGAGACGGACGGTGACACCTTCCAGCCCTGCCCCAGATCGCGGGCGGCGTTTTTCCCCGTTCCCTCGGTCGCCCGGCCGGCTTGACCTTTCTCTCCCGTGAAATTTTCCGGGCTGATGGAGCGCGATTGGGCCTTCGAGACGCGATAGAGATTGCCCAGGCCGAGGTCCAATCCGTCAAAGGCAGATTCGGCGGCGGGCACGGGGGACACGGACCATCCGGCCAAGCACGCCAGCGCGAGAAGAAGAAGACGAGGGGTAGATTTCATAATGATGGTGCTCCAACGGGTTCACTATTGGCGACAGCCCGGATCGGACGCGGCGGGCAGCGAGGCCAGCGCGTCCCGAGCGACTCGGCCGAGCCGTCCATTCCGTTTTGAATCTAGGTCCTCACTCCGGTCCGACTGCTCCCATTTTGGCAAACAATCATCGTTTCTTGCCTTGGGATCGCTAATGCGTTGACGCTCGGGCTCCGCAATCGGAGACTACGAAGCAACGTCAGAACACGATGGCCGGGGCATGAGTGAGCGCTTTCCCATTCCCGAATTTGCTTGAGAGGTGACATGAAACGCATCTTGGCCGAATGGAGTGTGCGCTGCCTGGTTTGCCGCCGCGCCCGGCGGAAGCAGGCGGGCTGGGCCTTTTGGATCGTCAAAACGTTCGAGAATTTCTGTCCCTTTTGCCGAGCCTATGAACGCGTTTATGGCCGCCCATCTCACGAACCGGTTCCGGGTTCGCCCAAGGTAAAAGTTTGAAACTCCGATCCTGGCTGGCGTGGCTCCTGATCGGCGCCGGCGCCGCCAACTCCGCAACTCCGGTCAACGCCAACGACGTGAAACTGATCACTCTCGATCCGGGTCACTTCCACGCTGCGCTGCTGCAGAAGGAAATGCTCGCGGGCGTTTCCGAGCGCGTCCATGTGTATGCGCCCGTCGGCCCGGACCTGATCGCCCATCTGAATCGCATCGCCCAGTTCAATGGCCGCTCCGACCATCCCACCCGCTGGACCATGGAAGTTCATGCCGGTCCGGATTTCTTCGAACGAATGCTGGCGGAGCGGCCCGGTGACGTGGTCGTCCTCTCCGGCAACAATCGCGGTAAGATCGACCGGATCCACGCAATGGCGGAGCGAGGGCTCCACGTCCTGGCCGACAAACCCTGGATCATCGAACCGGAAGAACTGCCCAAATTGGAGACGGCCCTCCAAGCCGCGGAGCAAAAGAACGTCGTGATCTTTGATGCCATGACTCAGCGGTTCGAGGTTTCCTGTCTATTGCAGAAAGCCTTGGTCAATGACCGCGAGATCTTCGGCGAGTGCCTGACCGGATCGGACGACACTCCGTCAGTCTATCTCGAAAGCGTCCACTACCTGCTCAAAGAAGTCGCCGGCCTGCCGTTGCTTCGCCCGTCGTGGTTTTTCGATATTCGCCAGCAAGGCGAAGGATTGACGGACGCCGGAACTCATTTGGTCGATTTGGTGCAATGGACGCTCTTTCCTGATCAGACGATCGATTTCCGAAAAGAGATCCAAGTGCAGCGCGGCCAACGCTGGCCCACCGTGCTCAGTCGCGAGCAATTCGGCCGGGTCACAGGCTTGAACGGTTTTCCGAGTTTCCTCCAGCTCAGCCACCCTCGGAGTGAGAAGTCCGCCGCTCAGCTCTCCCCGATCGCCGATCCCCAACACCCCATGGAACGGAGCCTCCCGACGTCGGCCGCGACCCACGACGATCGTCTGGAATACTTCGCGAACAACCGCGTCGAGTACACGCTCCGCGGTCTTCATGTCCGGCTCGATATCCGATGGGAATTCGAGGCTCCACCCGGCGCCAAAGACACGGAGCTGGCCATCTTCCGCGGCAGCCGATCCCGGATCGACGTTCGGCAGGGAGCGGCCGAGAGATATCAACCGGAACTCTACGTCGTGCCCAATCGGCCCGAGGAAAAGACGGCCGTGCTGGAGGCGTTGCGCCGCCGAGTCGCGGCACTGCACAAACAGTATCCGGGGGTGACGGTGGAGGAGTGGATGGACGGAGCCCACGTCATCATTCCGGGACGGCACCGCATCGGGCACGAAGCGCATTTCGAGCTGCTGACCCGCCGGTTCCTCCAGTACGTCCGCCAGCCGACGTTGTTGCCCTCGTGGGAGAAGTCCGCCCTGCTGGCCAAGTATTTCGTCACCACCAAAGGAGTCGAACTCGCCCGACGCGATCCGTCAGCTCCAGTCCCCGCAAGACCTGAGACGTCTCATTATGAAAAAACAAATCCTCTGCCTCCTGGCCCTCGCCCTTAATCCGATCCTGGTTCACCACTCCGACGCGGCGACGACGCCCCCGGCCCGGCCCCCCGCCGCCACTCCACCGAGATTGACGGCGCGGACGTTTAACTCCGGCTTCGCCTTGGCCCACGACACCTACAACGGCATTTCCACCGCCAGCAACGGCAAGATTTACTACGTGCTGAGCTCGGAATCCTACGAGGTGGGAGCGCAAATGTACGTCTTCGATCCGGCCACACAGCAGATCAAACACCTCGGCGACATCACCGAGGCCTGCGGCGAGAAAGGGCAGAAGTCCATCGTGCAAGGGAAGAGCCACGTGAATTTCGTGGAAGCAAACGGCAAACTCTATTTCTCCACCCACATCGGTTACTACAGCATCATCGATGGCATGGAAAAAATGGGGATTCCGCCGGCCGGCTACAAACCCTATCCGGGCGGCCACCTTCTGGCGTTCGACCTGGCCGGCGGGAAGTTCGAAGATCTCGGCCTCGCGCCCCACCATGAGGGCATCCTCACCATGAGCATGGATACACGGCGCGGGCGGATCTTCGGGATCACCTGGCCGAGCGGCACCTTCTTCCGCTTTGACGTCGCGAAAAAAGAGATGAAGGAATTCGGTAAAATCTCGGCGGAAGGGGAGAATGGCGTGGGTGCCGCCTACCGCACGCTCTGTCGCTCGATCACGGTTGATCCGGAGACCGGCTCCGCCTACTTTACCACGGGCGAGGGAACCATTTTCCGTCACGTGGCCGATCGCGATCAAGTCGAGGCTGTCGCCGGGGACGACATGAAGAAGGATTACTTCGGGCTCTACGATCCCACATCTCCGGGGCACATGGGATACAACTGGCGCCAGACGGTCTGGCATGCCTCGACCCGCATGATTTATGGGGTTCATGGCAATTCCGGATATCTGTTCCGCTTCGATCCGCGCACGCCCAAAGTGGAGGTGCTGGAACGGCTCACTTCCGATCCGTCCAAGCGCAGCGGCATGTTCGATCAATTCAGCTACGGTTACCTCGGATTCAGCCTGGGGCCGGATGGACGCACGCTCCATTACCTGACGGGCGGCCCCATCTACATCGATGGCCGGCGGGTTGCGGGCAAGAACAGCACGGCCATGGGCGAAGCCAAAGGCTTGGAGAATCTGCATTGGGTGACCTATGACATTCCCGCCGGGAAATGCACTGACCACGGAGCGATCTTCTACGAAAACGGCGATCGTCCGCTCTATGTCAATTCCATTGCCGTGGGCCAAGACGGCGCCATGCATTTCCTCGCTCGCATCACCGAAGGCGGCCGCACCCGCACCGATCTCGTCCGCGTCCCTCGCCCAAGCCCGACAAAGTAAGCCGCAGTCGGAATCGGGGAGCACCCGCGCCCTCGCGTGTCCCGACCGGCGCCCCGCCGGTCGGAACGAAGGCCCAATCCAGTTGTTGAACGGTGACTCGTTCGAACAGGTTATTGGGGTCGGCGAGACCGGATGTTCCGCCCCAATGCTGGGGTGTGGCATTTCCAGAAGTGGGCCGCGCCTTGGCCGGCCGGGGCTCAGTTTCAGGGTGCCGTTGAGGATCTGGTGCGGATCTTCATTTGGGTTCAGTTTTCACGCAACCGCCGCCGACATCCCGGAGAATGCCATCGACTGGTCATAAATCGCCACTTACATTCCGTAAATCGGCACAGACAGTCCCACAATCGGGGTTT
>CAYHFE010000124.1:0-15338 GCA_964355375.1 uncultured Verrucomicrobiota bacterium | reverse complement strand
CTTCAGGGACCGTGTCAGGCCAGTACGAGTATGGACCATTTGGTGAGGCCATTCGAGTGACGGGCACGATGGGCAAAGCCAACCTCTTCCGCTGGTCCACCAAATACACCGACGACGAAATCGACCTCGGCTATTACGGCTACAGATCTTACAGCCCAAGCACGGGGCGGTTCATCAACAGGGATCCGATTGCGGAGAAGGGTGGCGGAAATCTTTATGGCTTCACCGGAAACAATCCCTTGAGCGGGGTTGATCGACTAGGGTTGGCATTGTACTCATTCGACGGGACCGGTAATGATCTAGCTAACAATACCCATATCGGCATGCTTCATACAACCTACGCTGGCATAAAACATTACCGACCTGGGGTTGGTGACGATCCTGGGGAGGTTCTCGGGGGCGCATTCGGTTTGGGCGGAAGGGCGAGGTTGGAATGGATGTACGCGAGGTTTCTCGAAACGTATCCGCATGATGAGACAATCGATATTATCGGATTCAGCCGGGGAGCGGCGTTCGCGCGGGAGTTCGCCAACATGATTTACGAACGAGGCGACGGAAGCGGCAAGCGTACGATCACATTCCAAATGGGAAAGCAAACGGTCACGCAGACCGCTTGGGGCAAGTCCTGCAAGATTCCCAAGATTCGATTTGTCGGACTGTTTGATACGGTGGGGTCCGTTGGCGTACCCGGAACTCAGGTGAACATTGGTATTCGCATGAATCTGCCCCCGAATGTTGAAAACGCAGCACACGCCCTTGCGCGCAACGAGCACCGGACGTTGTTTCCCTTTACGCAGTTGAACCCGCCCCGCCCTGGTCAGACGTTTTCACAGAGGATTTTTGACGGTGATCATTCCGACATTGGTGGCGGTTGGGGAGCAGATTCCAATAATCTGAGCATCGCGCCGTTGCAATATATCTGGCAGCAAGGACTGAACGCCAGGATTCCGTTCGGCCTTCTTCCCGCACGGCAATTCCAGAACAATGCGACACCCCATGACCGGAGCAACTATCGGCTTTATATCGCATTCCCCAATTCACCGCGGGATTTCAGCAACGTGTGGACAGGAACTAGATAAAGACTATGAAAGGTCTCGTAGCAATACTGCTCTTAGTGAGCTTGGTCGCTTGTGCTTCGACTGTGCAAACAATTGAAGCAAGGAATAGCAGCTCGCGAACTGTGTCTGACTTCACACTGCAGGATCCTCGAGGCAGAGACTTCAGATTCGGCACTCTCCCTCCGGGCATATGGGGAACATACGGTGGGCTCATGACGGTCAAATCGAAGGACGTTTACTCTGTCAAGTGGACGGATGCGGAAGGACGCGCTCATCGAGTGGAATTGGACATTCGCAAAGAGATGCCCAACGGAGTACGAGGTGGAGTGATTTTCGTTCTAAACGATGACGGCACTGTTTCCGTGCGCCCGCGCAAATCATCACTGTTACACACAACGCTATGATCATTTACTCCAAGAATCTCAAACCCCTAATTATTGCTTCCCTAGCAACATTCATCTACTTAGCTGGCTGTTCGAATACCACCCCGCAACAACCGAACGCGGCGGAGGAGCGGGAATTTGAGTCCATGATTCTTGGACGGCCTTTGCCGACAGCAACCAACATCGTAAACAGCATCACGTCCGAAGCAGGATTCACGAAAGATGGCAACTTCTACCGAGTCGACAAACCGTTCAAGGTGTTTGGTCTTCCGGCGGAGTACGTCGGCATCCTGGGCGTTGAACTTCTAATGGGACCCAACGCCACCGTCAAAGCTTCACCGAGGACGGTTGCTCAGCAGGTCCGGTCACGCTACGCGATCATCTTGGAAAGACAAGGGAGTGGCTATTTCAAGGTAATGGCAACCAATGTGACCGTTTACATCTTGCCGCATCCAACCCTCGGGAGCCGGACGATGATTATTGGATCATACGTTGGACCTTAAAGCCTTTTTGAAAATCCATCCTCTAGCAGGAGGCGAGGTGACGAGACTCTGATTTTCCATGAAATCCGCTGCCTTACAGAAGAGTCAATGGGATGGAAGACACCATGACCCTCACCCGCCCTGCGGGCACCCTCTCCCATCGGATGGGAGAGGGACGGGGTGAGGGCATCGTGTGTTCTATCCTGCGCACCCCTCTGTAACCCGGAGAGGAGTGAGTCTCCTCACGTGGTCTCCTACTTTTCAACCATGATTTTAGCCGTAAATGGACTCAGTTCGGCTTTCTTGGTCCGGTGATTGTGATTCCGAGGCGATCCAAATCAAAGAGGCGATCAAACTCTTGCTGGAGGATATTGTCGTGGTAGTAGGCAAGGGGAGTCACCTGATACAACCCGTTGCCGGACTTGAAACGGTAGGACATGGCCCCGGTCTTGTCTTCGACCACTTCAGTCAAATGAGCGGCCTTCAATTCTACGGCACGCCCGAAGGCGCGGAGAACGAGGCTCGCGTCGCCAATGCCGATTGTCTGATTCCTGATCACCGGCCCGAGGAAGATCACCGAACCAAGGATGGCCACAATTGCACCGAGCGAAAGGATGCCGCTCGCCCTCTCATGTGCAATGTAGGCCGCCGCCCCACCGGCAACCAGACACGCTAGGCCAAGATAAGCAACGATCTTTCTGCGCGGGTAAAATATCATTGCCTTTCTCTGCCGAACGATTGAGCTCATCGACCCCCGCTCGGACCAGGATCTGATGAGAGCACATCGCCTCCAACAATCCAGAACGCAGGCCGAAGCAGAGCGGGGCGGAGGTTCGTGGGGAGCACTTTGTTCGGCATATCTCACTCCCCATTCTGGCTATCCGCTGTCGCCGGAATCGCAACTCGCTCCAGGCTGGTGACGAGCAACGCTGAAAGGTAATGCTGGCTACCGTTACGCTCCTCTATCGTGATTTGCGGCACATCCGTCGCTGCCGCCAAAACAAAGTCGGGATGGTCGATACGGTATTCGCGCCCGTCAGCCATGCGAATGACGAACGGCTGAAACGGGCTGGCGTGAAGCAGTTCTCGAATGCGCGGTTTCATGACCGAAAGCTTACCCCGCCACTCCGAAAGCTTCCAGCGATTTCAGTGCCTTGCCCCCAAAGTGACGATCTCGAAGAGCACTTCTCCGGATTGGGGCGGCAGGATGTTTCCCTGACCTCAACTCCCACACCTACGGCAGCGCGGGGAGGCTGCAGCAAGCGTTTAAGAACGAATGAGCGGCATGTGATCCATCATTGGCGTCGTCAAAAAAAAGACCGGGCCTGACGGCCCGGTCTCGCGGTTTGCAGAGTTAATCTAGGGCGCGAGGACGCGGTAGAATTTGTGTGGAGTCGAGGTTGGAACACTCGCGGTTCCGTTGGGATTGCCGGCGACGTCGGTCCAGGGCCCCGTGAGGTCGGATGTTTCTTGGAGCTTGCCGCCGCCGGTCCAGGTGATGGTCAGCGTGTTGCCGCTCAGCTTGGGTTGGGCAAGGCTCGGCTTGACGGCCGCAGCGGGAAGTTGGGCGAATTCGATGAAGGCAACCTTGTTGTTCGAAGCCAGGGGGCCGTTGCTCACGGTCAATCGTCCGTCGCTCACGGTCACGAGGCCCGAGCCTTCCACGAACCGGGCGGTGGCGGTCGGGGTCCCGGAGACGATGGTGATGCCTTCCACCTGCAGGTCAAAAACGCTGTCCTGATTGTCAGGATCGCCGGACACGGCAAAGACGCTGTATCGGCCGTTCGGCACCTGAATCTCCCAGACCCGTCCTGCCGGGAGGGCTTTTTGCAGATGATTGAATGTGTCGTAACGCTTGTCCTGAGAATTGACCGAATTGCGTTCGCGGGCATTGGCCGTGTTGTCCACATCCCAGCCATAGCTGAATCCATTGCCCCGGTCTCCATAGATCTCCCCGGTGTCGCCGATGTAACCGGTCGGAGTGGTGGCGGTGGCGGCCTGGAAGTTGACGCTGGTGAGCTTGCCCACGACGATTTGGATGGATTTCGAAGTCGCGCTCCGATTGTTGACGTTTTCCGTGGCTTTGGCCACCAGGGTGTAACGTCCCGGGTTGGGATTGTTCCAGGCGACGGTGTAGGGGGCGCTGGTGGCTTCTCCGATCTTGATTGTCGAACCGTAGAAGAACTCGACTTTGCTGATCTGGCCGCTGGTCACCGAGGCGCTGGCCGTGAGGGTGACGGTGGCGGGTAGGTTTGGGAAGGTGGCGTCGGCGCTCGGACTGGTCAGCGACACCGTGGGCAAGGCGAACTGCGGCGTGATGACGACGCCATACATGTTATTGCCAGCGTTATCGGGCTGAAAGAGAGAGAAGGTTCCGGCGGCAACTTTCTTTACATAGACCGAGCACCAGTTATTGATGCCGCCGCCCGCTCCGACGCCGTCCCCACCTTCGTCCACGCCCACCTCGTCCGGGAGCTTGGCATCGCCCGTGCGGTTCAATCCGTTGGCCGCGGGGGTCCATCCGTTATCGACGAGCCAGCCCATGTTGCCGGCCGAGAAATCCGGCGGGGTGGCGGCGTCGGCATCCCCGAGCCGGTTATCCACGAGCAGATAGACGAGAGCCGCCGCCGAGACGGTCACGTCAAGTTGCAGCGAGGTGTTATCGCGATTGTCGTTGCCGATCATGATGTACTCGCCCCCGTCCAGATAGTCCGGCAGAGGCAAGGCAGCGGTGGCGCCGTTCCATTGGTGGATGCGGTCCACGTAGGCGGGCACCTCTTCGCCGAATCGAGGCACGACAAAGGGCGCGAGGAATTCACCCGCGATGCCGTTGCTGAAGGTCACACCGGTCCATTTGGCCGTGACGGTGTCGGTGGCTTCCTCGTCACCGCCGGTTTCCACGACTTTGGTGACGATGGGACTGAACGGCACCGATTTGAAACTCCATTGCTGGGAGAAGGAAACTCCCGCGGCATCTTTGAAGACCAAGCTTACCGGAAAGACGCTGTTGACGGGGAGCGATCCCGGTGGGTCGTAAGTGATGGCAACTCCGTCGGCGGTGGTGGAAATCGTCGCGGCGGCGGTGACGTTGGTGCCATTGAAAGTGAGGGCGACGCTGCCGGCGGCGACCTGGGTTGATCCATTGACGATGGTGGCCTTGACGATGGCATCCACTGCGACGTTGACCGCGTTGGCGGCGGGCGAGAAATCGCTGATGAAGGGCGGGCTCGCGCCGGTGCCCGCAGGCACGAAAACGAGGAAGTTAATGAGCAATCCCGGGTCCGAAGCGCCGACCGCGGTGAGGCGGAAGGTGCTGGCGCCCGAGAGGGTAATCGCCACCGGCGTGCCGGAGATTCCTGTCAGGGGCACGTAGGTGAAAGGCGTCCCTAGTCCTGGCGGGGGCACGGCGAAAATGCCGAGAGGGAAGGGGTTTTGATTGACCGTCGTCGCATCTCCGGTTTTGTCCAACCGCACGCGAGCGCCGACGCTGCTCGAGGCGCGGAGATAAATGTTGTAGGTGCCGTTATTCAAGGTGCGGGTGAAGTTGATCCAGTCACCGGCCACCACATCCGCAATCTGATAATCGGCTGCGCCCGTGCTGAAACCGGGCCGCGGGCCATCCGTCGTGACGGTCAGGCCGGCAAAGTCGCTGGAGCGGTATTGCGCCGCTTTGGTGGTAGCGTTTTGGTCGTGATAATCGACCTCCGGTTTGCCGGCGAGATTGGCGTAACCGGCCGCTTTGGGAGCGGCGAGCGATTTCCCGCCGTCGTAGTTGTAGTCCTCGGCTTCCACGACGGTGGCGGTGCTGGCGCTGAGCGTGTCGAAGACAAAACTGTTGGTGGCGGAGCGGCCGGCTTGGTCGCTCACCACGACGCGGGCATTGTAGATCGTGTCCGCCTTCAGGCCATTGAACGTGGCGGTGCGTTTGGTGGGATCGCCGCTGAAGGTGAGGCTGGCGGAGACGCTGACGCCATTGAGGACGAGGCTGACGTTGGTGTTGTCGATGCGGTTCGGCGAGACCGTCGTGGCCGTGATGCTGAGTCCGCCGGCTGGGTTGTAGAAGAGGACGTTGTTGGTCGGGTTCAGGCTCGAGAATTGCGGGGGAGCCGTGACGGAGCCCGGGAGTGCGGTGACGACGACGCCGTACATATTGCGGCCGCCGTTGTCCGGCTGATAGATCGAGAATGTTCCTTTGGCAAAGGTCTTCACGTAAACAGACGACCAATTATTGATGGCCACGCCCGGGCCTTTGCCATCGCCGCCTTCGTCCACGCCGACTTCATCGGGCACGGCCTTGTCCGCGGTTCGGTTCAATCCGTTCAGAACGGGTTTCCACTCGTTGTCGATGATCCAGCTCATGCTTCCCGCCGAGAAATCCGGCGGGTTGTCGGCATTGCCGTCGGACAGCCGGTTATCGATGAGCACATAAACCAGGGCCGGCTCGGAAAGAGTCACGTCCAGCTTGAGGTCGGTGTTGTCGCGGTTGTCATTGCCAATCATGATGTACTCGCCTCCGACCAGGTAACTGGGCAGAGGCAGCGTCGGGGTGGCGCCGTTCCATTGGTGAATGCGATCCACGTAGGCTGGCGCTTCCTCACCGAACGGCGGAACTTTGAAGTCGGTGGCGAATTCACCGGCCACGCCGTTGTTCAGGATGACCCCGGTCCATTTGGCAGTCACGGTGTCCGTGGCTTCGTCGTCGCCGCCGGTTTCGACGACATTGGTGATGATGGGAAGGGCCTGAGCCGTCGGGATCGACAATGTCAGGAGGGCGGCCCCGAGGAGGGCGCGCCAAGGGGCGCTGGCTAGGGATGCGAGTTTTGTTTTCATGCTCTAAACCGTGGTTGAATCTTTTCGAGACCGACTGGACTGATGTGAACAAACATCTCAAGAAGTTTGCCGCCTGCCTTAACTTAAGTCAAACGTTGCGAGTTGCCGCCCAGCAGTTCTCATTTTGGCCCACAGAGAGTCCCGGGTTAGAGCCTGTTTTGAAAATCCTTTTCCTCGTAGAAGTCGGTGTGACGAAACTCTGATCTTCGACGAAAATCCGCTGCTTTCACCCGGACGAGAGTGAGTCTCCTCACGTCGTCTCCTACTTTTGCAGCAGGCTCTCAGTTGGTCGTCAGATAGGAACCGGCTGAAGCCGGGACTACATACATCGAACGGACCGTGTCCTGGGCCAAAGTGAGACTGGCTGGTGGCCGAGACTGCAACCGTCCCCGCGGGACTTATGCCATCGCCGATGCGAACCCGGCCGTGAACTGCCGGGCTATTCTCGAATCTCTCTCCGGGGGACGGAGGCTGTCAAAATGTCCAAACTCCAGCGGCCGTCGAGGGCGCCAGTCGAAACCCGCGGGGGCGCGTCTGCTCGCCGATGGCGACTTGCTCCTTGCGCCTCAAGGGATCGAGACTTGGAAGAACCGCGCGCTGGCCTGATGGGCATCGATCGTCACTTCGATTTTTTGACTTTGTGGCAGTGGGGCGCCGCGTTCGAAGACCCGCCAATCTCCCGACGAGAGATTGTCGCGCGCATAAACGGTGTAGCCGATCCCGGCTTCTCCGTCGAATTGAAATCGAATTTGCGCTGAATTCACGATCAGCACTTCCAACGACAATGGGTTGGGTATTTCCGGCCCGCCGGGTGATCCGCCCGAGGCCACGCTGACGCGCCAGTTGGCCGGGGAATTCAGATTGTCGGACGGATCGATCACGACCAGGGATGGCCCGGCTCCATCGGCCGCTTCAGGCCAGGGCGCGCGCGTTCCGTAATCCAAAGTCAAAAGGCTCTCGCCCGCGGCGTTGACCAACTCGATCCGTTCGCCGGCATTGTCGAGCTTGCCGGAATACTCGCCAGCGATCGGCCAGCCGGTCCCAGAGCGACGCTCGAAGGCGGCGCGGTTCTTGACCACGAGGAGGTATTTCCCGGGCCCGAGCTTGGAGATAGATGATCCCGTGAAGTCAAATTGAACGCCGGTGATAATTCGCACGCCGGTCAGATCCAACGTGGCCGTGCCGCGGTTGCAGAATTCGATGAACTCGAAATCGTCGGCGTTGGTGAAGCCGGCGGCTTGCTCGGCCGCGCTGGCCGGCGCGGGATGATAATGCAGCTCCGTGAGCGCGAGGATCGGCCGGCCCGCGATGAACGTCGCCTCAATGAGCGCGCTCCATTCCTGTCCGCTGGCGGTCCGGGCTTTGACGGTGGTCAGATCGCGCAACTCGATCGGGCCGGTGTAGAGGAGGGCGCCCAGCAAGGCGGGGGTTCGCGGATCGGAGCCGTTGGTCGTATAGAAGATCGAACCTTGGGGAGCGCTGAGAGTCAGTTTGAATCCGGGTGTCACCAGGCCGCCGCGCTGGTTCATGGAGGGGGCGGCGAGGCGCGGGAAAAGGTTGGCCTGGCGGAATTGATCGAGCACCGTGGCCGAGCGACGCGGAAAGTAATTCGTCAGGAGATTGTCGCGCTCCCGCTGCCAATGCTCATCGCGGGTCGATGGAGTGTTGCGAAGCTGATCGCCCCAGCGCGCGGATTCTCCGACGATGGCGCGGCTGATTGGCTCGGCCAGGGCGGCGAACCGCGCGGCCGGCCGATTGTTCTCGGGGTGAGCCGGGTCCCATTGCGGCTTGGCCGGGTTGACGTAAAGGGCGCCGCCTTCAAAGAAATGGCGTTGGACATGATCGGCGAATCGCAGGCGGAAATCGGCGTTGGCCCGAGCCGCGGCGTAGGGGCGCGCCACCGCGGAATTGACCCCCGTCACGTTGGCGTCGTTTCCGGAGAAGCCCAGCGCGGTTTCGGTGTCCCACGGATAAAAATGAAAACCATCGCCATTGTTCCGGTTGCGGCCCACCCACCAGTTGCGCCCCGGCCAGTCGGTATTGCCGACGTAGAAATTGAGAATCAGGTAATCGATCATGTTGTCCACCTCGAGCAGATCTTCGAAGGCCGGGTTGCGCGTCCCATCCGGGTTGTTCCCTTGCGCGCGCTGATAGGTTTCCGTGCGCGACATGTCTTGATTGAGGAGCGCGAGCAATCGGTTCCAGGCGTCGGCATTGCCGTCCGGGACGGAGTCCTGATTGAGGGCGTCCCAGGTGTCTCTTTCGCCGCCCAGGTACGTGGCGGAGAACGCCGCGTCGGGACGTTCCACGGGATTGTAGAGCCCCCAATAGAGGCCGTTAATGAAGAGATGCACGAACGTGGAATGAGAGGCGACCATTCCGAGGGCACGGGCGGTTTCCATGGCGAAAGCGTCCCTCACATAGACCGCGCGGCTCCCGCCATAAGGCCAGGCATCATTGCTGTTGGCGCGAAGCACGATGTTGTTGAACGTGTCGGCGGCGTCCCCTCCGAAGAATGGAAACCGCAGCGTGGCCGAACCATACTCGTCGCGGAAGACGACGCGAAATGACTTCTTCAAACTGAGGTCGAACCGGCGGAACGCGCCTCCTTGGATGCGGAGGCCGGCGTCTTCTTGAAAACCGGCCCGGGAGTCGGGGTAAATTAGTTCCAGGGAAACGGGGCGCTCCCAGGCCGCGCCCCGCCTTTCGGGATTGGAGTAGAGCCCTTGCGGACCGAACATGTCGCTCCGGTTCATCACCAGCGACAGGGCAGGCAAGCCTTGCAGATCGGCTTTGATCGTCCGGCTGTACTTCCCGCCAAAACTATCCTGACCCATCGGCCCCACCACGCGCGGGTCGAGTCCGTAGTCGGCGGCCCGCCCATTCCAGGCGGCCGGAAATCCCCGGGCCAGAATGTTGGTTTGGTTTTGCGTGATGACGTCATTGAGAAAGAGATAGGTGCGCGTGGCGACTCGGGATGGCCTCCACCCCTCGCGGAAACCGGCGGCGCGGAGCACCGTGGTGCGATCCACTCGCATGGGCCCCGCGTAGGCCAGGCCATTCGTCGCCGTGGGCGCGCTGCCATCCGTCGTGAAGCGAATGCTCGCCCCCGCGGTCGGGCAGGTCATCGTCACATCGAGAGGAATCTCGTAGAACCCATGGGGACGATCAATGGCCAGATCGGAAACGAGGCCGAGCGTGCCGGGGCCATTCTCGCTCCCGGGGGTGGGCGTCTCAAAGTAACCGTTCGGGCCCAGCGTCACCGGAGCGTTTTCCAGTTGGACTTGGAGAAGAAAATCCGCGCTGTCCGGGCGATCGTTCAAGCCTTGAACGGCCAGGACGTTGGTTCCGGGTCGGATCAGGTTGGCGAAGGGGCGGAGGTCCACGCGCTGTTCCTGTTCCGCCTGGCTGCGCGGACGATTGGTCGATGCCGTGGAATTGAACGCCAGTGGGTTGGGAGCATTCGAGCTGGCCACCTTGACGCCATTCAGGAACGCGGCGAAGCCATCCTCGAATCGGATGCGCAAGGCCGGACGTTCCACGGGCAGCGGGCTGGCCCTGGTGAAAGGAAAGCGGAGGAAGACCGAGGAATGCCGACCGAACATCGCGGTCTCGACGTTGCTGGTCAACAGTTCAACCAGGCTGAGGGAGGTTGATCCGACGCGTCCGAGGAATTCGATTTCGGCGATCTGCACGGCCGTGGCGACCGCGGCGTTGCGCACGGTGGGGAAGAGGAGCCGGTACTGGCGGTAGGCCACCCGGTTGGTGAAAGCCACTTCCACCGCCGTGAATCGCGCGGAAAAATCGGGAATCTTGCCGCGCGCGATTTCGACAAAGGCGCGACCGTCATCGGATCCGAACAACGCGTAGCTCGTCGGATCGCGATCCGGAACGTCATTCGCCGAGGTCAGGCGCAATCCGGCGACGATGGTCGGTCCCGCCGCCGGCGAGAGGGTGAACCCGGCCTCGAGCTTGTCGAAATTCAGATACTTCGTGCGCGTGTTGTTATCGATGGCCTTGGCCACGTCCTCGTTGGCGGGCGAATTCATGGAAGTGGGGACGACGACGTCGCTGGGTTGGGACACATCGGCCAGTTGCGAGACCGGTTCCGGCGGATCGCCACCGCTGATGGGCGTGCGGTCGAAGCCCAGGCCCATCTGAACCGTTCCCCAAGTGGCATCGTCGAAATCAGGTCGGGTCCACGTCGCATCGAACCGCCCGTCGTCCGGCCAGAAGACGCGGGCGGTGGCGTCGGCGGGCACGAGGCGATCCAACCGCGCGTTCATGGTGGGACCGTAGGAAATGTTGCTCAGTTGCCGCGGGAAAGCCGGCGCAAACTCGGAGGCAATGGTGTGTCCGTCGGGTCGGGTCAGGGCCAGATACTCTCCGTCGCGATTGAGTTTGAAATTCGTGTGCAGCTTGCGGGTTGGGTCTCGCCGATCCTTGCCCGAAGCGAAGATCACCGTCAGGCTCTGCGCGGGAAGCGCCAGGTCCGGCAACATCCATTGGGTCACGTTCTTGGGGTCGTTCGACAAATACCATCCGCGCAGGGAGGCAGGCTGCGGATCCGGGTTGTAGATCTCAATCCAATCCGAGAACTCGCCGTCCTCGTCTTTCAGCCCGGACGTGTTGGCCGCCATGAATTCCGTGATGACGAGATTCTGGGCCTTCAAACCATCCGCAAATCCAGGGAGGAGCAGGATCATCGCGCCCAGGAGAACCTGAAACCAGAGCGACCAGCGCATGGCCAAGGCCCGTCCTCGCCATGAACCTGGGTGGGGCGAGACTCCGTCGAGCCCTGACTTTTTTGCCGACCAAGATTCCAGGGCTCGACAGAGTCTCGCCCCACCGGTGGATAGGTTCATGGCCGCGATGCAGGTCCAATCGTTGGAGGTCCTCCCTCTCCATAAACCGTCCGACAGCGATGCAACCTTGTGTTGCATAAGCGACAAAAGGTTGCCCGCGTGGTTCGCGGTCCCAAGGCGCGCCAAAATTGGCGTCGGGGCTTTCCAGGAACCATCGCGCCAGAAATTTGGGAATGACGAGGTTTTGGGACGCGCGGGAGGTTGTGCACCGACCACCGGACAACCCGAATTGAGCCCGCCCTGCTCAGACAGCTCAGGGCCTTGTTTCATACGGGTTTCAGCGTAGCGGAAACTTGCGGCGAACGACAAGTTGTTCCCGAGAGCCCTGGGAGCTGGCCCGTCGGACCGGAGATCCGGCTGAAGCTGCACGGCTGCATCACAGCAGTTCTCATTTTGACCCAGGACACTGTCCGTTCCACGCATGATCTGGGTTGCCTGGATTTTTCCTTGCCCGGCAATTCTCGCTGAGAGTACGCTCCGACCGTCGTCACCATGGTCATTCAAACTCATCAACCGGCCGGCCCGTGGGGGTTCACTGCGACGTCGGGAACTCACTCAGATACTGGATCAATCCGCTCAACTCGGCCGAACTCCACAGCCATGATGAGGACCCGCGCCGCGCTTTGGCTGGTGATCGTTCTAGTCGGCGGACACTTCGTTCAGGCGGCTCCCGGGAGCGGCGATGCGACGGCGCGCTTCTTCGGTTTCACCAATGTTTGGACCCTTCATCTCACGCTCACGGCGGCCGCCTGGGACGCGCTGCAACCGGTCGGCGGGGGAGGACCCGGTCGATTGGACGGGGACTTCCCGTGGAGCAGTTGCATCTTCGAGTGCGGCGGAGAGACGCTCGCCAAAGTGGCCTTGCGGTTCAAGGGCAACTCATCGTTCAATTCGTCGCGGGGCGGACACAAGCTCCCCTTCAAGATCGATTTCAATCGCGGAGAGAAAGGGCGCGCCTTCATGGGACTGGAGAAGCTCTCCTTGAACAACAACTTCAACGATGCCACGCAGTTTCGAGAAGTCCTGGCCTACGACGCCTACCGGCGAGCCGGATTGCCCGCACCCCGGACCGCGTTCGGACGGCTCTATCTGACCATCACCGGGCAGAGGACCAATGAGTTGCTCGGCCTTTACACCCTGGCGGAATCGGTCGATGACGGTTTCCTCAAGGCTCATTTTGCCACCAAGAAAGGATTGCTCCTCAAACCCGAGCGCTTGCGCAGCCTCGATTATTTGGGGGACGACTGGGCGTCCTACGTGGGCCGCTACGTTCCCAAGACCGACGCCGCCGCGGCCGAGACCAGCCGCTTGATCGCGCTGACCAAACTGGTCGCGCGGGCCGATGACGCCACGCTGGAGCGCGAGCTTCCGGCGCGACTCGATCTGGAAAATGTTCTCCGCTACATCGCGGTCACGGCTCTGCTGGCGAATTACGACTCGTTCGTCGGCAACGGCCACAATTACTATCTGTTTCAGCCGGCCGGCGGCGGCAAGGCGACCTTCATTCCCTGGGATTTGAACGAGTCCTTTGGCGGGCATCCGATGGCGGGCTCGCGCCGCGATCAGGCTGAGCTCAGCGTGCTTCGTCCGCACGCCGCGCAAAACCGGCTGATCGAACGCCTCCTGGCCAACCCGCGCTGGGCGCAAACGTATCGAGAACACGTCTCGGCGGCTTTGACCAATGCCTGTGATCCGCGGCGATGGCAGGCTGACGCCGATCGACTGGCTCGCTTGGTTCAGGAAACGGTCTCCGCCGAGTCCCCGGTGGCTCGATGGTTGTTTGAGCGGGTCGCCCTCGGCCAGACCAACGCGCCGCCAGCTGAGCTTGCGCGGATGGGCCGTCCGCCGGCCCGCGGTGGCTTCCCTGGCGACGGCGAAGCGGGCGGGCGACGGGGGCCGCCCATGGGGCGGGGCCGGGGGTTCGGCCCGAATCCAGGAAGCGGCCCGGAAGAAATGCCGTTGGCCGATTGGATCGCACTGCGGGCCCAGAATGTGGCGGACGAATTGGCGGGACGACGCACCGGCGCGAATCCGAGGGTTCAGCTTCCTGGCCAGGGCCCTGGCGGCCCGCGCGGGCGGGGTGGTCCGCCGCCCCCATGGTGAGCCCGCCGTTGGAATGATTCGAGAAAGCCAATTCTCAAGCTGCCTGCTTGGTGATCTTTGCGGTTAATCAACTTCCGTTTTCAGGCTGAATCGCCCGCGCCAAGTCAATCTTCCGGGCGTTCGCCGTGCGGCGCCATTTTCACGAGCTTGGGATCAAACTGCCCCAGAATCGCCACCAGATCACTCTGCGCCGCCATGACCTCTCGGATGTTCTTGTAGGCCATCGGCACCTCATCCAATCCCGCCGAAATCAGCGTCACCCCACGGTCCCGCAAGAGACGATGCACCTCTTTCCAGTGAAACTTCTCGGTCGCGGCTTTCCGGCTCATCGCCCGACCCGCGCCATGCGCCGCGGAATTCAGGGATTCGGGATTCCCCTTGCCGCGAACGACAAATCCCGGTGAAGCCATGGAACCGGGAATAATCCCCAGCACGCCATCGCCGGCCGGGGTCGCTCCCTTGCGATGCACGATGACCTCGCGCTCCGCCCCGCCGATGACGTGGCGTTCTTTCCAGGCGAAGTTATGGTGATTCTCGAGATCGAGCAGGACCTGCGCCCCGAGACGGGCGGCGATCTGCCGGTGGATCAATTGGTGATTGGCCGCGGCGTAACGCCCCATCAATTCCATGGCCGCCCAATATTCCCGGCCTTCGTGCGAATCGAGCGAGAGCCAGGCCAGCCGTTTCAATTCGTTCGGCAAATCCTTGAACTGGGCAAAGGCCAGCTTCGAGTAATGATCGCACACGGCCGCGCCCGTGCCGCGGCTGCCGCTGTGGCTGAGCAACGCCACATAAGTCCCGGGCTCCAGTCCCTGGATCGTCTCGTGCGCCGTAAACCATCCAAACTCCACAAAATGATTGCCGCTGCCGCTCGTCCCCAGTTGAGCCCAGGCCCGGTCACGATTCTGTTTCGTCACCGGACTGACCGACCAATCCGCATCCAGAACGTCATGCTCCCGCCGCTCCTGGAAATGGGCGCCGACGCCAAAGCGCGTCTCCGCCTCGATCACTCGAGTGAGCCGATCCTGGTGTTGCTCGAGGTCGCGATGCGGCAAATCCAGGACGGTCATCTTCATGCGACAGGCGATGTCCACGCCGACCGCGTAAGGGATGACCGCGTTTTCCGTGGCCAACACTCCGCCGATGGGCAAACCGTAACCAACATGGGCGTCAGGCATGAGCGCTCCGGCCACGGAGATGGGCAGCAAACAGGCCTTCTCCATCTGCATGATGGCTTCGTGTTCCAGGCCTTGGCCCCATTGACGGTATTTCACCGGTTCGGCGCGCGGCGGCGGCGGCGCTTTCAGGAGGGCTTGGGCAAATTCTCCACGCAACGGATCCTTGAGGAACGCGGCCGGATTCGCGACGAGACTCGTGATCTCTTCGGCCAGGCGCGTTTTGTCGCCGCCGGTCAAAATGTATTTGGCGACGAAATCGGTCGCCCGGCGAGTGGCTTCACCCAGCGGCACGCCCAGACGGAGAAAGTCTTTCGTATTCACAGCTCGCAGCCACTTCAGGCTAACAGGTTTCTTCCGACCGTCAAACCGCGCCCCGGTTGAGTTCAGCAGTTCTCATTTTGACAAGTATGTCGTCCCGGCTTCAGCCGGTCGCCCCGTG
>CAYHFE010000123.1:0-15364 GCA_964355375.1 uncultured Verrucomicrobiota bacterium | reverse complement strand
TCAGTTTGAGTTTTCTCCCCCCCGGAGCCGGGGGTCGAAAGTGGGTCAGTTTGAAGCCTTCCATTTCGACCCGAGGCGGGTCAGTTTGAGTGACCGCTGACAATACATGTTGGACGATCTCGCCAGCGATATGATTAAAGAGCCTCCTGGTGTTGCCCGCCCAGCACAAAGCCCGGCTGCAAGAACTCCAACGCAAACACTCAGCTCCAGTTCAGACCGTCCTGCCCGCCAAGATCATTCTCCTGGCCCCCACTGTCGCGGGCGGCGACCCCGGGGAGCCAAACGGGCTGTTGGGAAATGGATCAGGATTTTGTGGTGAACGGCGGCGACGGCTTCGGCGGATCTGGCGGCGGCACGGTGGCGGCTCCGGTGGGTCCGGCTCGGTGCATCGTGGCGGGCCGTGCGGGTCGCGATGGCGGAGGCGCGGGGCACGGGACTGGCAGAGGGGAAGGCGGTCGTCGCGTGGCGTCGGGCGGTGGCGGCTCTTCCTCGGCGTCGGAGCGTAGGGCGTCGTGTGCGGGCGGCGGCTGATCTCGTCGCGGCGGTGGGCCGGGACTGGGCGGCGGCAGCAGAGCGTGGCGCGGCGGTGTCGGTGGCGCGTGAGTAAGGGCGGAGTCTGGCCAGCATGGGCCGGGCGGCTTTCGATCCGTCCGGCCTTTTTGTTGGTCTGACGGGCCGGTTGGGTTCGGATTTTCGAGGGTTATACGGAAGGGAGCGGGCGCGCAGGCGCGCGGCGGCCCGGTTTCGGATCGGCGGCGGCGGCGCCCGCGGCGTCTCGCCTTCCTCGGTCCGGGCAAGCGGGCCGATCGCCCACTGCACTTCCATCCCAGCAGTCTTCACGACTGGCGACTGGCATCTTCTGTCTCACCGCCAGCGGTGGGCACTGAAAGGGCGTTCCTAAAAATGCCTGAGAATGGTGTCCAGATTTTGCCGTGCCCGCACCTACGCGACGAATCGCGAGTGCCCTCGGTCTCGTATCGCACGCCAGAAACGGCGCGCTCGCGATTGCCGGGGGCACTCCGAGTTGGAGCGCAAGAGCGGCGGCGGCGCGCCAGCGCACGCTTGCGTGAAAGGAAGTCTGGGATTTGCCGAACGTTTCCAGCGGCACACGGTTTACGATGGCTCCTGGATGTGACACTCGCCTTGCGGGCGGTTACTGAAAGGGTCGATCGGAAAACCCACGGGCGAGGGTTAGGGCACTGGCCAAAAGCGCTGGAGGGCCAGCGCACTCCAAGACGCTGGCACGCAAGATCTCTGTTCATGGACCCGAGGCGCACCCCGATTGGCGTCGGGGCTGTCCCGGAGAGCGGCATTGACAGGGCGATTGGCGATTCTGCATCGTAAACGCACACGAACCAAGACATGAGACGCGAACAATGGAATATTTTTAAGCGGGCGGCTCGACTGGAGAAGCTGGATCGAGTTCCCATGGCCTTGATCATCGACAGTCCCTGGATCCCCGGTTATCTCGGCTTGAACCACATGGATTACTTTTTAGATCCCGAACTTTGGTTCCAGTCCAACCGCAAGATCCATGAAGAGTTTCCCGAGATCATCTTTGTTCCTTCGTGGTGGATGGAATACGGCATGGCGGCGGAGCCATCCGCCCTGGGAGCCAAAATCAAGTTCTGGCAGGACAACACCCCCAGCGAGTACCATACGCTTTATCAGATCGAGGACCTCGAGAAGTTCCCGGCGTATTCGGTGGAGAACGATGCTTTCATGGCCCTGACGCTGCACCGCATCAAAATGCAGCGACAGCGCATCCTCGACCTCGGGGAGATCCTGCCGCTCGTGACCTCGCGAGGTCCTCTCTGCACCGCCGGATTTGTCCGCAGCACGACCGACTTCATGATCGACCTGGTGGAGAAACCGGAGTGGGCGCACAAGCTGATCGATCGTTGCACGAGCCTGATCATCGACTGGCTGAAGGCCCAGGCCAAGATCATGGGCGACACCGTCGAAGGGCTCTTCCTTCTCGATGACATCGTCGGATTCATCAATGAAGAGCATTACATGGAGTTTGCGCATCCCTATCTGAAGCGCATCTGCGATGCCTTCCCGCACTACCCGGTCAAGATCTATCATAACGATGCCGAAGTGGATGCGTGCCTGGATCACCTGCCCGATTGCGGGTTCAATGTGTTGAACTGGGGGAAACAAAAAGATATCGCGGAAGTGAAGGAGCGAGTGGGCGATCGCATGTGCCTGATGGGAAATGTGAACCCGCTGGAAATCGCCGTCCGCGGCCGGCCGGAGGAGGTGCGGGACGCCACCCTCGAGGTTTTGGAGAAGAGCGGCGGCGAGGGCATCATCCTGTCGGTTGGCGGCGGCACCAGTCCGGGCATGCCGCGACAAAACATCCAAGCCATGCTCCAGGCCTTGGAGGAATTCAACTCCCGGCGGGCCGGAGTATAGGGGCACGAATCTTCAAGGAGACGCCCTATGCCAGACTACGCGCTGATGAATCAATGCCTTTACGAAGGCAAAGCCAAAGACGTCGAACAGATGACGAGGGACGCCTTGGCCGAGGGCCGGAGCGCGCAGGAGATTCTGACCGACGGGCTCATCGCCGGGATGAGTGTCGTGGGGGAGGATTTCAAGTACAACATCCTTTACGTGCCCGAGGTCTTGATCGCGGCCCGGGCGATGAAGGCGGGGATGGCGGTGCTGAAGCCGCTCTTGACCTCAAAAGATGGCGGCAGCAGTTCGCGCGGCATTCTCCTCATGGGAACGGTGCGGGGCGATCTTCATGACATCGGCAAGAATCTGGTTTGCATGATGGCGGAAGGGGCCGGCTTCGAGGTCTTCGACATCGGCGTCGATCAACCCCTCGAGAGATTCCTTGCCGCCGCCGAGCAGTACAAGCCGGACATCATCGGCATGAGCGCCTTGCTCACCACGACCATGACCTACATGAAAGTGGTGGTTGACGGGTTCAAGGAACGGGGATTGGGAGACATCAAGTTCGCCATCGGCGGCGCTCCCATCAGCCAGATGTATGCCGATGAGATCGGGGCCGATGGGTACGGTTCCGACGCCGCCAGCGCGGTGGACTTGTTCCTGGAACTGGTCGAGAAGCGATCGGGCGAAGAGTGATTGCCGCGCCGGCCAGACGCGGTACGCTTAAAGCCCGAGAAGAATTTCGGCGTCGGAAATCATGAGAGTGACCCCGGCTGCGGTGGCCGCTTCCTGGAGGGCTGCTCGCAACATGATCACGGGATCAGGGCCGATCGCAAGACGCCGCATCAGTCCTTCCCCTTTTTTCGTTCCGACCGTGAGAAGGATTTTCAGACCCTTTCGCTTGCAGGAAACACGCGTGCCGTCGGCCAGCTTGGTGTTCATCGGCTTGAGGAGGGCGTCGGTGTAATGAACGCCGATCCCGGATTTGTCCCTGAAGGCCGGAGGAAGTTTCTGCACGGCCGTCGGATTGATGTCGCAGAGCTTGGTCATATTCGCGGCGCCGAGTTTTCCACAAACGATGTCGGCCGTCTAGGCGCCAATTCCCGCTCATGCTGGACCAGGGCGAAATGAATCACCTCCAGAACCTGGCCCCATTTGTGCAGGCGGCTTTCGGGCAGGCAATAGCAGCCGGACGGACGGTGCGGTCGGCGCCAGCTCAGAACCTCATCCAGGGGTTGTCCGAGCAGCGGTTGTTCGGCTTCCATGCTGCGCTGGAGGAGGTCGGCGTTGCTGAGATAAACACACATACTCGTGTGGCCGGTATCGTCGGGGGCGGGCGTGCAACGCGCTTCTCGGATCACGTAGAGGTCCTCGGGTGAACCGAGTCGCACGTGATAGTCGTACTGCAGCGGTCGGCCCAGATTCGTGCAGGTGGTCCCGTCGTAGCGGAAGTGCGCTTCCACGGAACGATCGGGATGGATTCGGAGCTCGAGCCGTTCCTGTGACCACTTGCGCAAAGCCCGGAGATGGACCGTGTAGGCCGCCTCCCCGGTGAGCGGCGAAGGCGCGGCCACTGCGGCCCGATCTTCGATGGGCCGGCCGCGAAGACTCTGCAAATCATCGAGGGCCGGGGGCGAATGCCGGTACGGCGCCCGCCGATATTGGCACGGGGAGAAGGAGCAATTCTCGCAGGGGCTCAGGTGGGTTCGGCTCGCCACGGCATCGCGGAACCGCGTGAGGCCGAACAGGGCTAAGAGCGATTTCTTCGGCCGGAGCATCCCGGACTCGAGGGCACTGAGTTCTCCCGGAAGCTGCGACTGGCCCTTCGCTCGAAGCAAGGCCAGCAACGGGTGTTGATCCGAAATGTCCCACCCCGAATAGCCCGGGCTGTAATGGGGCAAGACCGCCATCCCGCGCTCCTCCGCCCATTCGCAGAGGCGCGCGCCGGTCGCAGTGATCAGATGCTCGACGACAGCGGAGCCCAGCGTTTCCAGAAAGAAGTACTCGTCCGGCTTGCCTTCCTGCCAGAGTTGGCGGGCCCGTTCTTCGCATTGGGCACCGGCGCTGACCGCCGCAACCACGACGTCGTGGGCGTGGGCGGTGTGGAACTGCTCGTAGAGGCGCGGAGCGGGAAACTCGGCTCCATCGACCCGCACGGTCCCGCCGGCGAGTTCCAAGTGGCCGGTTTGGCGCGCGTAGATCCACGGTCGTCCCTGCTCCGCATACCAGCGCGTCGCCTCTTCGGCCAGTTCACGGGCGCGTCCGTCGAGGGTCCGGTCGGGCGGGTAACCCAACAATCGACGATACTCGCCTTCCTGAACGAGCGCGGTCGGATGAGGATCGATGAGTTCCAGCATATCAACTCAGCTTCATCGCCGTGGTTCGATGGGCTTGAACTGACATCCCTCGACGAAGAAATCGAAGAAGCCGGGATGCGTTTCAAGTCGGCAATGGGAGACCCGCCGCACCAGGTTTTCCAGTTCCGTTCGCTTTGAGCGCGACAATAGGGCCAGGCAGGCCCCTTCAATGGCGGCGTTGCCCACCTGGACGATCTTGGCCTCGTCCAGGTGGGGGATCAGGCCGATCCGTTTCGCGGAACAAACGTCCAAGTTACGGCCAAACCCTCCGGCGAGATAGAACACTTCGACGTCATCAAAGTGAACCCCGTACGTGTCGAAGACCACGTGCAATCCGGCTACATTCGCCCCCTTGGCTTGAGCCAATTCGTTAATGTCCGCCTCCGTCAGCGCCACGTCGCCGTCGCCATTTGCCGCGACTTGGAATCGATCTTGGCCCTGTTGAAAGCGGCCCAGCGGATTGATCCAGTCGAGTCGGAGCAACTCGCTCAACAGATCGACCAAGCCCGATCCGCAGATGCCTTGCGCGAGCCCCGCTCCGATCACTTGAGTCAGGATCGAGCCGTCGGCGCGGAGTTCGACCTTTTCGATCGCCCCCGTCAAGCCCGGCATCCCGCAAGAAATCTTGCCCCCTTCGAAGGCCGGGCCCGCCGGACAGGAGGCGGCGAGAATTCTTTGTTTGTTGCCCAGGATCAACTCCGTGTTGGTTCCGACATCCATGATCGCGACCAGTCGGTCTTCGTGCGCCAGATTCACGGCCAGCATGCAGGCGGCGGCGTCCGCGCCCACGTGGCCGCTGATGATGGGCAAGCCGTAAGCCCGGGCTTGGGGATGAAGCGGCAGGCCCAGACGAACGGCCGATTCGCTCAGGCTGGTGCTGGATCGGCGGCCGGACGCCATCTCGAGTTCGGTGATCGACTGATACGGGCTCTGTCCGATGGAATAGACATCGAGTCGAAAGAAAAGGTCCCGCATGGTCGAATTTCCCGCCACGACCAGTTCGAAAATGGTTTGGGGATCGACCGGGAATTCCGCGATGGCGTGGCTGAGGTAGCCGGCCACGGTCCGCTGCAAGAGCTGGCTTTTGTCTTGGGTGTCGTAATGAATTCGCGACATCACTTCGGAGCCGCCGAATCGCTGCGGGTTTTCAAACGAAGCATCGGCGACCACTTCGCCCGTCTCCAAATTCAGCAGGCGCACCACAATCGTCGTGGTTCCCAGATCCATGGCCAGCCCGTGGATGGGGCCGGCGGAGCGGGCGATTTCCACGCCGTCCAACAGAATGCGCGTTCCCTCACGCGTCACGGCCGGATCCCACGCGGTTGGCCTTGCGGCTTTGGGCAGATGGAGCGCGGCGCGTTCGATCCGCATGGGACCGCGCCGCAGCGTGTGGCACCGCACCGTCCCGGCGTGGGCCACGATGCGGCAAGTGCAGGACAGCCGGAAATCCCCGTGGAGATGCTGCTCGGAGAGTGCGCGCGGGGAGAGATGGGCCATGCCCTCGGTCACTTCCACCAGGCATTCTTTGCATTTGCCTTGCTTGCGGCATGACGTCGGCACCGAGATGCCGAGGGCTTCGGCGCATTCGAAAAGCGTCCGGCCCGCCGCCACGGCGCTCCGCTCCTGATTGAAATGCAGTTCAACACTCATCACTGTGAATCCAACGCTCGACCCCAGAGGAGCCGGCAATTCGGATCTTGAACATAATTAGTCAGACGCAATGATCACACCAGAATTTCGCGACCCTGGCGATGAACGATGCTGATTTGCCGGCGACCCTCGGGTGAGTGGTTCGCCCCGCGCGCCCTCGCCGGGCGCAAATGCCGCCTCGATGAAAATGACATTGCTCGCCACTTTGAAGGAACGGCCCCTGGTCTGCGACGGCGCGATGGGGACCCAACTCATGCTCGCCGGCCTCGAAAATGGGGCCTGTGGCGAACGTTGGAATCTGACCCATCCGGATCGAGTCCTGGCCATCCAGCGGCGTTACGCGGATGCGGGCGCGGATTGCATCATCACGAACACGTTTGGCGGCAGCCGCGTCACTCTCGCGCGACATGGCGCGGCCGAGGAGGTGCGGGCCCTCAATCAGGCCGGGGCGCGCCTGGCGCGCCAAGCCTTGGGCGATCGCCCGGGCTACGTTCTCGGTGACATCGGACCGCTCGGCGCGCTGCTCGAGCCCTACGGCGATCTCTCCGAGGAGGCCGCTCGGGCGGCGCTCGAGGAGCAGGCGAGCGCGCTGGTCGAGGCCGGCGCGGACGCCATCCTCATCGAAACGCAAACGTCGCTGGAGGAATTGGGACTGGCCATCGAGGCGGCCCAAGCGGCGGGAGCGCCATGTGTCATCGGTTCGCTTGCTTATGATTTGTCAGCCGATGGCACCTTCTTCCGCACCATGATGGGTGTCTCCCCGGAGCAGGCGGCGAAATTTGTGGAGAAGAAAGGCGCCCAGATGGTGGCTTTGAATTGCGGCACGGGCATGGACATGTCGGGCGCGGCGAAAGTCGCGCGGCTCTATCGCAAGCGCTGCAAGCTGCCGACCATGGTCCAGCCCAACGCCGGACTTCCGATGCTCGAAAAGGGCAAGGCCGTGTACAAGCAGTCGCCGGAAGACATGGTCGCCTCCCTGGCGGACGTGCTCAAGGCCGGCGCGAACATCATCGGTTCCTGTTGCGGGAGCACGCCGGAGCATACCCAGGCCATCCGCCGGATCATCGACGAGTATTGTCAGAGGAAGTGAAACGCGCCTCGTGGCGATTTCAACACAGCCTCAGCCATGCCCATGGAGTTGGCCGGGGAGCGCACACGCCCCCGCGGGCCGTGGTTGGCACCCTCGCCGACCCCAGAAAGAGCCTGTCCTAAAAGCAAGAAACGACGTGAGGGGACTCACTTTTCTCCGGGTCAAGGCGGCGGATTTCATCACCCATCAGAGTCTCGTCACCTCACTCTTGTCGTGGCTGGCCGCGCTCATTTTGTGGGCTTCATCCACAATGATGAGATCACAAGGTCGTCGAAGAGGAAGGTATTGTCGTCGTAGAGTTCGAAATGGCGCAGCCCCTTGGGAGTGGTCTCGGCGCCATGAGTGGCGAGGTTCGAGTTGACGAACATGGTCGCAATGAAGCGAATGATTCTGGCGAGGGATCCTGACGCCAGGGCGTTCGCGGAAGATCTGCTCCAGGGCAAAAGCCGGGGAGGCAGAGGCGCGAGGGCAATCTGGCCGCACCCGCACTGGCAGCCCCGTTTGATGCGCACCGTCCGTCGCACGATCAACCGGGCCGGGATCGAATCCACCTGCTCGCTGACTTCCTCGCTGATCTTCTCACCCAACTGACCACAGTGTTCGCAGGCCGGGTCGGTCGGTTCCAGAACGGTCGTCTGGACTTCCAGGTGGACGGGAACCCGCCGAGGCTCGCGCGGGCGCCGAGGCGACGAGATTTTCTCCGTCTCGGAGGTCTCGGTCCCCTCGGCGAGGACGTCACCGAGGTCGGCTGGCGGACGGTGCGCTTGCTCGTGAGGATCCCCGACCACGGACGCCAATTCGGTCGCCTGTTCCTCCGTCATCTTCTCGGACTTGGAACCGAAGAGCAGCCGCTGGAGAAGGACTCAGCATGGCCGGCGCAGTTGCTGAATCACCCGGGCCATGAACTCCGGGCTGCTTGGCGCCCCAATCCGCAGCGTGATGTCCTCACCCGCGGCCAGCTCCGCGATCCAGGTGGAAGCCAGCGGTGGAGACGAGAACAGCACTTCTTCAAAAACTGGACGGGGCGCCGGGGTCCGCCGGTTCGAGCGGTAAAGCCACTGGCGCAGCGCGCTCAGCTTCAGACCGTGCTCGCGCGCGAACCGCGCCTGGGTCAACTCGCTCTTCCGACAGAGCTCGACCCAACGCTCGCGCTCACTCGCGCTCTACTGGCGACGTGAAATCACCAGGGCCTTTCCCATGCCTCCAATTTATCCCGCCCCATGATCGTCAACAAGACGCCTCCCGCTTCCCGCTTCCCGCCCCCCGCTTCCCGCTTACTGAGCGCCTTCTTGAGCTGATCGGCGAGGCCGAGGACCACAACGCGCGACAGCGCGAGCCGTGACGCGGGGCAACTAACTCGTGGAGGCTTGGGAAGCCAATTCCACCACCAGCCCGCCGGGCTCAGGGCTGTTCTAAAGTCGGACCGGGCCTGTGATCAAACGGATAACGTCTCCGCAACGGCGGCTCATTTTGGCCAGGAACGTGGGACGGGTGCGATCCCGGACGCGGGGTTGGCGACGCATCCAGGCCCGTGCTTCCCCTTGGACGGCGCGACAGAGTATGCCCAGAACGGTGGCCGCGATGGGGTGGCGGACGCGACAACGGTCTTCGCCCGCGCTGACATCCAGAGGGTAATGAGTGCCATTCTCGATGCTCCAGTATTGGCGCGCCCATTCCAAGAGGCGGACCGCATCGGCTGGCTCCGCGGTCCATTCGTTAAACCATTCCCGCTTCAACAGCTTCCGCCCGCCTCAGCACCGCCCTGGGCGACGGAACAGCCGGGACCTTGATCGCGATCCACTGCCGGGAACGTCGCGTCGAGGCAAGGTGCCTGTCCGCCGAGCGCATCGGGCGACAGCAAGGTCGTTGCGCCTGTCACTGCGGTCCGGCTCCGCCCCGCAGCCCACCGGCACGGTCGAGCGGATCCTGAGCCCGAACTTGCCTACTCGATTGACGCTATGATTTACTCGCGAGCGTCAAGTCTATGCCATCATCACCGAGCCAAAGCGCGGAGGACTACCTCGAACGAATCCATGAACTGATCGAGGAGAAGGGCTATGCGCGGGTCGTGGATATCGCGTCGTCGCTGCGGGTGAAGCAAGCCTCGGTGACGAGCATGGTCCAGAAGCTCGGCGAACTGGGCTATCTGAACTATGTGAAGTACCGAGGTTTGATTCTGACCGAGAAAGGGCGGGCGGTGGCCTGCAACATTCACAAACGGCATGAGACCCTTTCCCGGTTTTTCTCCATTTTCGGCCTCGATGCCGATACCCAGAAGCGGGACATCGAGGGGATCGAGCATCATCTCAGCCCGGACACGGTGGAAATCTTCGCGGATTTGGCCGCCTTCTTCGAGAGACGGCCAGAGATGTTGCAGCTTTTTCTCGACTCGCGAAATTCCAGCTCGCGCCCGTGACGCGAGGCTTCCCCTTTCCCGGGTTTCTTGGAGAGCCCGACGCCAGTTTTGGCGCAGTTCGGGACGGTGAATCCGAAAGTGCGATGGGGAGCGCGGGCGTCCCGCCGAACACTCGTGGAAGTGGATCAGCTTGATTCCGGTCGGCGAGACGCCGACCGGTGCAGCCGGGACGGCCGCGCTCCCCACTCAAACAACCACGGTTCATGGGCAGCCTCGATGCGCATGGCGCAGGCCTCGGGATCATGAACCAAACGGCACCCGACGCGACGCGCCAGGGTCTTGGAGTGCGCCAGCCCTCTGGCACTTTGGCCGGGTGCGGAGAAATCGGGAGAGGGCTGCTGCACTCCAAGACCTGGCGGAGTTCTCCTGCCCCTCTCTCAAAAATCAGCCGCCCGGTTAAGGAACGGTTCAAGGCGAGACCGTTCCGTCCGCGGAACCAGCGCCCACTCCTGAACCCCGGGCTATCGAATGGAGAGTTCCTGCTTGATCTTGAATTTCTCCACCCGCTTTCGCAAGGTGGCTCGGGTGATGCCCAGAAGCTTCGCGGCCTGGACCTGGTTGCCCTTGGTTTCGGCCAGGGCGTTGATAATGAGCTCGCGCTCCACCGCCGGAATGACTTTGAGCTTCGGATCCGCCCGCGCCCACTGAAACAAAGCCCGAGCCAGGCTCCCCATATCCGTCGCCGAGATCTCCGCGGGCGCGGTTTCCCCTGACGCCGGCACGACAGACACCACGGACTTCGGCGGGGTCGCAGCGACCATTTCCGGGGGTAAATCGCCGGGCAGGATGACGTCGCCCTTCGCGACCACCATGGCCCGGCGGACGACATTTTCCAACTCCCGGACATTTCCTGGCCAATGGAAACGTTCCAACGCGGTGACGACCTCCGGAGCGATCGATTTGGGGGGATGATTCTGGTTCTGAGCGATCCGTTTCAAAAAATAGTTCACCAAGAGACGAATGTCATCCCGGCGGTCGCGCAAGGGAGGAATCTGTATGCGCACGACATTGAGCCGGTAAAACAAATCTTCCCGAAATTCGCGGTCCGCCACCGCTTTCTCGAGCGGTTTGTTGGTGGCGGCGATCACCCGAACATCCGCGGCCACCGGCTGATTTCCTCCGACCCGCTCGAAAGTTCCCGACTGCAGGACGCGCAGGATCTTCGTCTGCGTGGCCAGAGTCATGTCGCCGATCTCATCGAGAAAGATGGTCCCGTGGTTGCACTGTTCAAATTTCCCGATCCTTTGGGCGGAGGCTCCGGTGAAGGCTCCTTTTTCGTGACCGAAGAGCTCGCTCTCGAGCAAATTCTCGGGGATGGCGGCGCAATTGATCGCGATGAAAGCCTGCTGGCTGCGTTGGCTGTGGTGGTAAATCGCGCGGGCGACCAATTCCTTGCCCGTGCCGCTCTCGCCGGTGATCAGGGCGGTGGCGTCCGAGCCAGCCAGTTGCCCGACCAGCTTGAACACATTCTGCATGCCTTCGCTCCGTCCGACAATTCCCACATCGTAATCCTCGGATTCGAGCAAGGGTTGATACGAGACAACTCGCCTCATGGCGTGCGCCGCCTGCAGCGCGGCGGCGACGATCAGCTTCAACTTGGGAACGTCGAACGGCTTGAGCAAGTAATCATACGCGCCCAGTTTCATGGCTTCGATGGCCGTCTGGGTCGTCCCGTAGGCCGTCATCATGATGACCGGAAGCTTGGCATCAGTCTGTCGCAGCCGTCGGAGCGTCTCCAAACCGCTCATCCCCCCCATCCGGACGTCCATGATGACCAGGTCCGGTTTCAGTTTCGGGATGAGCTTGAGCCCCTCTTCGCCGCTCGACGCCGTGGTGAGCTCAACCTCCGCAGATTCAAAAAGACGGCGAAACGAATATTGTACGTCCGCCTCATCGTCGATCAAAAGCAGTTTATCCATTTGTCCGTCCCAGGTTTACCACGGAGGCAAACAATAATGATCCCTTGAACATTTGCATTCGTTTTCTTCGCCGCGTCGTCATCGAATTCCCGGTTTCCGAAGCGCAACCGAATCAGACTGTCTTCCGATCCGGATAAGCCGTATCCATGCAATTCGGTTCAGGGTGGAACGGGCAACCTGCCCGTTCCTGCGGGCTACCAGCCCGCAGGCTTTGCAGGCGAAACCCTCACTGAACGGCGAGTCCAATGACCCTGCCAGACTCGGCGGCAAGTTGCCGCCGAGCACGGCCAAGTTGGCCGTGCCACCCATTGCCACTGCCTCCTTGCGGCTACGGAAGCGCCAGACCGCCCAGGGAAACTCGAATCTCGCGAGGTTCGGCATCCCGCCGTTCGCGCAAGGTCAGATGATCTCGATCCACTTTGAGGCTCCCCACGCCGGTGTAATCCGAAGGGATTCGGCAGAGAAAGCATCCGTAACTTTTTGCCACCGCCTCGCCGGCATCCAGGTATTCGAAGAGGGGGCGGCCGAAGATTCGGCCTTGCCGGATCAGGATCGCAAAAGGCTGATGCAGGCCGGTGGTTCCAAATTCCAGGCCCCGGGCCGCCGGCTTGCCGTTTCGAACGTCTCGCCACAGATTCAGCCAGGGATAATCCTTCGTTCGCCAGAAATACCCGATGAGCAATCCCCGGCTCGGCGTGGCTGCCGTCACCCATCCCCACTCGTCGTCAATGCAGTAAGACACAACATTCGGATTCGGGTCGCTCTCCAATCGACGCATGTTGACCCCGACTCCGTCGCGGCTCAAGGCGTTCGGCCAGTCGAAGGAAGGTTTCGCCGGCTCCGTCAGAGAACCGCCCTGCGCGAATCCTTGGCGGCCGTTGGCATCCACGATCGTCGTTTCGTCCAAAAATGGCGGGGCGATCGTCGGGTGTTGCACGCCGTTGAAAACCCGGCCCAGCTTGTTCTGGTTGGTGATCTCCTCGCGCACCGTGAAGAGGGCCGTCGATTTCGCCAACCGCACGGTCCGCCGGATCGCCAAGCCAGCCATGGGCAAGGTCGCGGCCATCTCGGTCTCGATCCATTCACCCTGATCCGCGCCGTCGTGCCACGCCTTCCACTCCACGTGCGCCGCTTCGCCATGAAAGGGCATGCCGCGGGCGGCTTCCGCGTCGGACGGCGGACCCCATCGATCCAAACATAAGAAATGTCCGAAAGCCCGCGGGGCGGTGTCGTCCGCGGGCGGAGCCGCCCACTGCAGCGGATTCAGTGGCCGATCGGATAACTGAAACTCGGCGAACGATCCTCCGGCCAGATCCAGCACGAGCCGTGCGACCGGAGTGTTCATGACGAGGGAACGCCGGCCGCGCACGATCTCCTCCGCCCCCGCGCTCGACTCCCACGCCAGCCATCCCGTGATGAGCCCAAGCGCCAGATGAGTGCTGTTCCTCATTCCGATTCGGGCGCCGTGTTGGAAGTTCATCGCACCCGTTTCCTCGGTCATGTTCATGATCCTGTTCAACGCGTTCACCATTTCTCCAATTCCGCTTTCAGTCGTTCCAAGGGCAGTCCAACGACGTTGCTGTAGGAACCGAGGATCTCTCGGACCAACACATGGCCATTTTCCTGGATCGCGTAAGCCCCCGCCTTGTCGAGCGGATGGATCGATTTGAGATACCGGGCAATTTGCCCGGGCGTCAGCGGCCAAAACGTCACGTCGGTCACTTCGCGAAACGCGCTTTGCCGATGAGCCCGCAAATGAATCAGGCAAACCCCCGTCACCACCTCATGGGTCCGCCCCTGCAACGCCTCGAGCATGCGCTGCGCCTCGGCGAGATCCCGCGGTTTGCCGAACGGCACGCCGTCGAGGTAAACCAACGTATCGGCCCCCAGGACCACCGCATCGGGAAACCGCTTGGCCACCGACCGGGCCTTGCGATAGGCGTTGATCTGGGAAAGCTCGGACGCGGTCAGATGCTCGTGGTGCAACTCCGGGGCGTCGCTCGCCACCGCCTGGAAATCCACGTTCAGTTGCCCGAGCAATTCCGCGCGCCGGGGCGAAACCGATGCCAGGATGAGCCGGGAGATATTCACGACGCGGTCACCGCGGATTCCAAAGCGGCGTGAAACCGCTCCAGTTTGGCGGCCAAGGCCGCGTCATCGAGAACGGGTCTGGCTCCCGCCGTTGGAACCTCATCCGCCAGTTCGATCCAGGATTTGCAGCCCTCGTAACTCGGGAGCGCGGGCAAGACCACGGGTGACGGAAGCCGGCGCACCCGCACCGCCAGCGCATAAATCTTCCGTTCTGCACCGCCTTCAAACCGCTGGCGGATGACCTCGTCCGTCCAGATGTGTTGTCCGCGCAAGGGTGCCGCCGCCGTGACGGAATCCAATCGATGCCAGGCCACAACCTCCGCCAGGAACTCAAGCCGCACCGCCGCCGCCGCCGCCGGGGGCGCGGCGAGCCGCGTCAACCGGAAGTGGGCCGAGTCCACGATGGACTCGCTGCCCTGATGAAAGCGCGTGGGGAAAAGCCAGAACTCGGCATGCTCGACCGCGAAGCCGCCTGGTCCTTCGCGAAGTCCGCCTTTGCGCAGAATGATAATTTGATCGCCGCCACCGAGCGCTTCGACCACCACCGCCCATTCCTTAAACGCGGTCCGCATGCCGCGAGATTAACCAGAGTTGCGACTCAAGGCAACAACAGGACACGACAGAACACAGGAGAATCCACCGGCGAAATCGCGAGCCCGTGTTCGGAGATTGCGGCGGGCCGGACAAGCGAGGGTCAGCATGAGATCGGTGGACCGGAGAGGGGTTGGCTGCCGGTCGTGCTCTGTGCTTGCCACCGGCGCGGTGGTTCCAGTAATTTCCCTGGCAACATTACCTATGAATAACACCCCGCGATTTCGGCTTTTCATCATGATGGTTTTGGAGTTTTTCATTTGGGGCGCCTGGTTGCCGTTGATCTTCGGCTACCTGCCCAGCCTCGGTTTCACGCCCGGAGAGCAATCGTGGATCCTCAACGCCTTTCCCATTGCCGCCATCGTCGGCATGTTTTTCAGCAATCAATTTGCGGATCGCAATTTCGCCGCGGAAAAATTCCTCGCCGTCAGCCATCTCATCGGCGGCCTCGCCATCATGGGCCTGGCGTTCACCCGGGAGTTCTGGCCGTTCTTCGGTTTGATGTTCATCCACTGCCTCCTCTACGTGCCGACGATCTCGATCACCAACTCGATCGCGTTCGCGAGCATGAAGGATGCGCAGAAGGAGTTTGGCATCGTGCGCATGGGCGGCACCATCGGCTGGATTCTTGCCGCGTGGCCGTTCACGTTTATCCTCGTGGATTGGACCAAGGTGGCCGCGGCGAACCCGCAAGGTTTCGTCGCTTGGCTCGGCGCCGTGCTGGCCAACGGGCTGACCGGCCCGGCGCTCCAGGCCGGCACTCGCTGGACCTACATCATCGCCGGCATCGCGTCGCTGATGCTCGCGGCCTTCAGTCTCATTCTCCCGCACACGCCTCCGAAGAAAG
>CAYHFE010000122.1:0-15441 GCA_964355375.1 uncultured Verrucomicrobiota bacterium | reverse complement strand
GTGCATGCTCTCTCTCAAGCGCACGAGTGCGGCAGCCCTCTGCCGCTTTCCCCGCGCCCGGCCAAAAGCGCCGGAGGGCCGGCGCACTCCAAGACGCTGACGCGACGACGCCCACTCCATTCGGTTCATGGTCCCGATGCGTGCGCCAAGCGGAAGGGGACTCTCGATGAACCGCCGTCCGCCCGGACAACTCTATGCTCCTCCGGGTCCGTAAACGTTCCGCCAGGTTTTGGAGTGCGGCAGCCCTCGACCGCCTTCTCCGCGTCAGTCAAAAGCGCCAGAGGGCTGGCGCGACCCATCAGGCGCCGTTTGGTTCTTGGTCCCAATGCGTGTCAAAATGAAGGGAGGCTTTCCATGAATCCGCACCGTCCCAATGCCGGAACTCCACTTCGCACGCAAACATGGTTTTGTGGAAATTCCTGACAGCCAACTCTCCGGAGATCGACATGTCGATTCCGTTCCTCCGCCGTCCTTCTGCTCGTCCGCCGCGGCGAGCTCGACTCGCTGGCTCGTTCGTTCCCGGCGCTGCAAATTTCCGCCCCGATTTCGCTTTGAAATCGGACGCATACCCGGCAACATCCGCCTTCGCTTGGCCGCTCGGACACGCGTGGCGAGCCTGAAATTCCATGAAACGATCGCATCACTGCAATGAATTGCGCCCGGCGCACGTCGGACAAACGGTTACCCTGTGTGGCTGGGTGCATTCCAGCCGCGACCTCGGCGGAGTTATCTTCATCGACGTCCGCGACCGGGAAGGCCGCACTCAAACCGTTTTTGATCCGTCCGATCTGCCCAAAGAACTCTTTGACCGCGCCGCCTCGCTCCGGAGTGAATCGGTCGTTCAGATGACCGGCCAAGTCCGGCAGCGTCCCGGCGGCACGAACAATCCCAAGATCACGACCGGCGAGATCGAAGTGATGGTGACCGAACTTGTGATCTTGAATCAGTCGGAGATTTTGCCGTTTCCCGTGGATGATCCGGAGGTGGCGGGCAAGGTCAATGAAGAGCTGCGCCTGAAGTATCGCTACCTGGATTTGCGGCGTCCGGAGATGGCCCGCAATCTCCGGCTGCGCAGCAAGGTGGCGACGGCCACTCGCGTCTATTTCGATGAACAAGGATTTCTCGAAGTGGAAACCCCCCTGCTCTTCAAATCGACGCCGGAAGGAGCTCGCGAATTCCTCGTCCCCAGCCGCATCAACCCGGGCAACTTTTACGCTCTGCCCCAATCGCCCCAGCAGTTCAAACAAATCCTGATGGTGGCGGGCATCGAGCGCTATTTCCAATTGGCCAAATGCTTCCGCGATGAGGACCTCCGCGCCGATCGCCAGCCGGAGTTCACCCAGATCGATCTCGAAATGTCGTTCATCGACCGCGAGGACATCTACACTCTGATCGAAGGATTGCTCAAGCGCGTTTGGAGGACCGCCTTGAACATCGATATCCCGACTCCCTTCCAGCGCCTTTCCTTCGCGGAAGCGTTGAATCGCTACGGCATCGACAAGCCCGATACGCGGTTTGGCCTGGAGCTCGAAGATTTCACCGAGGAATTTCGGGCCAGCACGTTCAAGGTGTTTAGTGGCGCCATCGCCAACGGGGGCGTGATCAAAGCGATCAATGCCAAGGGAATGGCCGGGGTGACCCAAGGCCAGATCGAGACCATGACGGAAACGGCCAAGGGTTTCGGCGCCAAAGGCCTGGCCTACATCAAAGTCGAAAATGGCGAATGGAAATCGCCAATCGTGAAATTCTTCAGCGAAGCCGAGAAAGCGGCTCTAGCCAAGAAGCTGTCGATCATCGAAGGCGACCTCATCCTCTTCGCCGCCGATCAATGGCTGACCGCCTGCGAGATCCTGGGGAAGATCCGGCTCTATTGCGCCGACGTTTTGAAGAGCCAGGGCAAGCTCTCCATTCCCGCGGATCGATTCGATTTTCTCTGGGTCATCGATTTTCCGCTCCTGAGCTTCGACAAAGAGCAGAACCGGTGGTACTCGAGCCATCATCCCTTCACCGCGCCCGTCGCCGAAGACATTCCCTGGCTCAAGACCGAGCCGAAGAAAGTGCGCGGACAGCACTACGACGTGGTCGTGAACGGCGTGGAGTTGGGTGGCGGATCGATTCGAATTCATCAGCCGGACGTGCAGAAGACGATTTTTGAGGAGATTCTGCAAATTCCCCCGGATGAAACCCAACTGCGGTTCGGCTACATGCTGGAAGCGTTTCGCTACGGGGCGCCGCCCCATGGCGGCATTGCCCTCGGGTTCGACCGCCTCTGTGCCATTCTCTGCGGAACACCCAGCATTCGGGACGTGATCGCGTTTCCCAAGACGTCCAAAGGGACCGACTTGATGACCGAAAGCCCGGCCGCAGTCACGCCGAAGCAATTGCGAGATCTGCACTTGGAAGTCAAAGCAGCGAAGAGCGGGTCCGCGGGTTAGCCAGCTCCCAATGGGCTTTGCTCTGGCCGCGACGATTCATCCTGGAAACCGTTGTTGAACCGCTAATCCACGCTAATCGGCGCTCCTGATGAAGAAGTTCCGTGAGTGGAATGATTTACCCGGGGGGTAAATTATTTCTGGGCCGCCTTGCTCTGCGCCTGCTGCAACAGAGCATTGGCTCGTTTGCCCAGGTCGGTGTTGGCGTTGGCTTGTGCCAGTTTTTGCAGAGTCTCCACCAGTCTGGGCGCGAGCCGGGCTGCCTCTTTTCCTTTCAAGAGTCTCTCGGCAATGCCCAAGGCCGCGGTACTGGCCTCGGCCTTGACTCCTTCATCATTGACATAGGGTGCGATGGCCTCCAAGGCAGCGGGTGTCTGAATCCCCCCCAACGTTCCGAGCAACAACTTCTTTCCGTCGTCGTTTTGCACCGATCCGATAGCCTGCTTGCACATGGCCAGGCGCCGGTCGGCCGGCAGCTCGGATTGGGAAACCAACCCCAGGTAGCTGCGCAGGCAAAGCATCTTATCGATCGGATTGGTGGCGCTTTGGGCCAGGGCCAGCAGATCGGGCGCGGCATCGACGGTCTTCCAGCCGCCCAGGGCCCGGATGGCGGCAGCGTGGACTTCCGCATTCGAATCATCGACCGCGGCGCGGACCGCCCGCAAAGCCACATTTCCACCAGTGGCGGCGAGAACACGCAGCCCGGTGCATTTCTGCGCGGGCTGAAGTTTCGGCAGGAGGGCGATCAACTTCCCGGCGGATACATCCGGTTCGCCCGCTTTGGAGCACAGGCTGCTCAAAGCCTGCTCCGCCGCGTCGAGATCCTGCGCGCTTTTCGAGTTGGCCAGCAGATCGAGCAACGCTGGCAGATCGTCCGGCCCAGCCATTTCGCCCAAGCGCCGCAGGGCGGCGGGACGGACCTTCTCGTCCACGTCTCCCGCCAGTTTGGCCAAGGCCGGAATCGCGCTGGTCATCCGGCGGCGGGCGATGAGATCGATGGCGGCGATCCGGCGGGCGCTGTCGGTGCTACTGAGCAACATCATGACGACGGCATCCACCTGAGGTCCCGGAAGCGCCGCCAGGCTTTCTTGCGCCGTCTGGGCAATGTCGCGCTCGGCGTCGCCCAACAAAGCCACCAAGGTTGGACTGGCGGAAGCGTGACCGATTTCCGGCAAGGCCCGGATGGCCGCGACCCGCACTCGCTTCTCGCCGCTCTGGGCGGCGGCAGACAAAGCGGGCAAGGCATCCGAGTCGCCACGCCGGCCCAGCACCTGGGTCAGCAGGACTTGCGTGTCCGCTTTGAGCTTGGGCAATTCCGCGGTCAGGACCCGGGTCAGGCCGGCATCCTTGATTTCGATGGCGGCGCGCGCGGCGGCGGCGACGAAGACCCAGTCGTCACCGCGCAGCGCATCGACGAGCAACGGCCAGCCTTCCTTGCCTCGGGTCAGAATCGCCCCGCGCAATCCGCCGGCCCGCACCTGGTGCGGTTCCGTCAATCCGCGCAACCGGTCGTAAATCGCGGTGGCTTCGGCGCGCTGGCCTTGGATCGACAGCGCCTCGGCGCAGCGAAACAGACTTTCGCAGAACGCGACTTGGTTCCCGGCCAGTGGGACGTTCAAGGCGGCTTGAATGCGTTGGGCCGCGGCCGTGGTGCCAATTTTTCCGAGCGCCCGCGCGGCGGCCTGCGCCACGTCCGGGTCGGTCTCGGTGAGTTTGAGGCTCAACGCGGCGATGGCTTCCGTATCGCGACGCACGCCGAGGGCGCTGATGACGCCGAGGAGCGGACGGCCCTGCAATTTGCCGAGCGCGTCCCGCAAGACCTCACCCACGGACGGATCGGGATTCGGCTCCAGCGCGTAGCAGGCCACGTGCGAGAGTTTTTCATCGGGCAACATGGCGGCCAGCACGGTGACCGCTTCCTTCGTGCCGATAATGCCGAGTTCACGGCAAGCGTCGGCCTTGTCCTTCCGCGGCGCGTCGGACTTGAGCACCGCGAGGAGCTGAGCCTCGCTGCGCTTGGTCAGCAAGGGCGTGGGTTGTTGGGCAGGCGTCGAAGTGGCGGCGGCCAGGATGAATGCGGCGGCCAGGGCGGAAATGAATCTGGATTTACTCATGGCGTGTCTCCTCTTTTGAAAGCGGGGTTAAAAGCTGTACGGGCCGCGCATGGCGCGGGAGCGGAGGCGATTGGCTTCCGCGTCATTGACGAATTCCTCCTTCACGGGATCGTAGGTGAGATCGCGTTTGAGCCACATGCAGATGTTCGCCCCGTGGACGGCGGACATCGATCGGTGCATCACGACCGCGTTGGCCACCGTGAGGCGGCGCGATTTGACGCAGTCGAGGAAATCCCGCGCGTGGCCATTGCCGCCGACGGGTCTTTGGGTGCGCGCCACATAATCGCCCACGAGTTTCCTGGAGTCGGCCAGCAAAACAGGCGAGGAGACGTCGGGCTTCGAGTAGCCGTCGGCGCAGGAGACCCAGCCTTCCGGGCCGTCGAACCTCATGCCGCACGAGCCGCGCCAGTGCCGGTCGCCGCGGGAGAGTATCATCTTGGCGCCGTTGGCGAAGGTGGTGACCATGCCGTCGGCGCTGATGTTCTTCACGTATTCGTATTTCACCGGGGCGGTGTCGAGCAAGTCGAGGCCGAACATGGCCTGGGTGAAAGTGTGCGCACCCCATTCGCCGATGCAACTGGTGTGGAAATCGTAGTGCCCGCGCCAAGCCCCCTGGGTGTAAGATTTGGCGTAGGGCCGCCACGGACATGGGCCGAGCCATTGGTCCCAATCACACTCGTCCTTGGACGGCTCCGGCTCGCCGCGGAGCCAATCGTGGCGCATCTCCGCCTCGTCCCAGGGCGCGATGTGCGCGTAGGCCGTATGCACCTTGCCCAGCCGGCCCGTCTTGGCCAGCTCATAGGCAACGACGAACGCCGTTTCGCTGAGCCGCTGGGTGCCGGTCTGATACACCCGCCCATAGCGGCGCGCCGTTTCCACGACCGCCTGTCCCTCGGCGATGGTCATGGAGGACGGTTTCTCCGAATAGATGTCCTTGCCCGAGCGCATGGCCCAGACTGCGGCCAGGGCGTGCCAGCGGTCGCCGGTCGTGCTGAGCACGGCGTCGAGGTCCGTGCGCGCAGCCAGGAACTCGCGCAAGTTCGAGTAGAGCGCGCAATCGCTGCTGCCATACTTGGTGTCCACCATTTGTTTGATCTTTTCGCGCCGCGCCTTTTGCGGGTCGCAAACGGCCACCATCTGCACGTCCTTCTCCGGCAGGAACCAACTGCTGAGCACGCCGGAGCCGCGGTTGCCGATGCCGATTCCACCCATGACGATGCGCTCGCTGGGCGGCACTTTGCCGTTGAGGCCCAGCGCGGTGCCGGGGATGAGGCAGGGCACCGCCAAGGCGCTGCCCGCCAGGGCGGTGCGCCTCAAGAATTGCCGTCGGCTCAAGGCGGACGTAACTGGGGCAGACGTTGTCAATGGTTCAGGTTTCGCGGAATCGCGACCGGCGGGAGGCAGTGGATGTTTTGACATGGGGCGATGTTGTTGATTTCAGTTCTGAAGCGGAATCATTCTTTGCGGGAGTCTGCCGATGGAAAGGCACGGAGATTCTGGCGCAGCCATCTGTCTGCCGCCAATCTCTGGCTCCGTAGAGCGTCGATGAAAGCAAAGGCGATCCCTCATTCAGTCAGTCTCTCTGAAACTGACGATTGGTCGGAGGACTTCATTCAGGCGTAGAGTGGAAAACGGTTCGGCGGGGCTGGCGTTTGGGGGATGAGCAACCTCGCCAAGAGCTCGGTTCGGTTTGGCCGCAGGGTAATCCGCCCGCCGCCCCAGGTCGCAAACCCGAAGGATGTATCCGGCGAATGGCGGGGAACTCCCTCGATCGTCCACCGCGGAAGGATGTCTAAAAAGAAGACCGGACAAGCAGTTGTCCGGTCTTCGCGATTCTGTGAACTGGTCCCGCTAATTACTTTCGAACTCGATAGTAGGCATTGACACTTCCGATCGTGATCGACGCTGGGTTGGCGGCGCCTACGGCCGTCCAGTTGGCCGTCGGGCCCAGGGCCGGTGAAACCTCGAGCGTGCCGCCCGCAGGCGACCACTGGATGGTCAACGCGCCGCCCGATCGCGAGACCTTGACCGTCACCGGTTCGCCAGCGGGTGGAGGCAGGAATGTGCCGAGCGGTTTCCCCGCCCCGCTGGCATACAGTTGGGTGACCTCAGACGGCACGACGACCCGGTTCCAGATGGCGATATCATCCAGTTCTCCGGCCCACTCACGGCTGGTCGCGCCCGGGTTCTCGCCGATCCTCACGTTTAGGTTGTTCGCGGAGATCACAGGCGCGGCTGTCTGTACTCCGTAGCGGACGCCATCGACGTAGAGAGCGGTGCCAAACTCGACCGCGGCCGCGTCGCTGACCGCCACGAAATGATGCCACAGACCATCATTAACCGGCGGAACATCATCGACGCCCTCGCCCACGCCACCGGCGTAAGCAATATTGTCCCCGGTGCCCCGGCGGGCCACGCGCCAGGTCGTCCCTTCGCCCTTGGAGATGAGGGCCTGCCAGGACGTATCGAAGGTAGCGACCTTGAACCATCCGGCGATGGACATGCTCCCGCCCGGGAACTCGAGCTCGTTTTCGTTGCCGCCGGTGATCTCCACGTACTGAGTCCCACCGTCGAGCTTGATCGCTTTCCCGAAACCGGTCTTGCCATCCACGAACGGGATTGCGGGCGATCCACGCGCGGTGCCATGGAAATCCTTGATCCAATCCTTAAGATCTCCGTCGAAGTTCCAATACGCGACGGCGCCCGTGGCCACCGTGGCGGGGTTGAAGGTCAATTTGGTGTTCGCCGCGACCGCGTTCCCCGCCAGGTCCTTCACGTTGCTCACCGTCAGCCCGTAGGACGTGCCGGCGGTCTGCTTGCTCGTCGTGAGCACGACATCCTTCTGGTTCTTCAGGACGGCGCTCGAGATAGTGAGCCCTTTGTCGAAGGCATAGTTCGCCACCGCCGCGGCGCTGGCGTTGTCCAGCGGCTCACTGAAATGCACCGTCAGCTCGACTTGCGTTGGGTTGCCGGCAATGGAGAAGATCGTTGGCGGGACCGTGTCCGCGGTGATGGTCAAGAGAGCCTCCGCGCTGGTCTCCGAGATCGGGGGGCGCGAGATAACGACCCGGTACTTCTCGCCGTTATTGGCGGCGGCCAGGAACGGTGTGGTGTAAGACGTCGCCGTGGCGCCGGCAAGCGCGGCGAAGGTGGCGCTGCCCGGGGCAGCTTTCTGCCATTGGTAAGTCAGGTTGGTGCCGTATTTCGAGGTGCCTGTGGCCGCCACCGTGAACGTGACGGTGGCATTGGCCACCGTCGTCGCGCTCTTTGGCTGCTGGCTGATCGTCACGCTGGCTCCGTTGGGATCCATGTAAGTGCCAATCAGAGATCCGGCGAGCTTGGGAGCATCCCCATTCACGGGATCGGCGTCTCCCTCGATGATAAACGTCGCGGCCACGCTGTCGCCGCCGCCGCCTTCGGTATGCAGCGATTCCATGTAGTAGCGCTTGCCGGCTTGCAGGGTGATGCTATTGCCGTTGGGCCATTCCGTGCCGCCGAACTGGTCGGAGCGTTTCGACGTGGCATCGCCACTCCCCACCGCGACCCAATTCCGCGCGTTGCTCCAGCCGGTCTCCGAGGCGATCAAGAACTTGTTCGCCGGATTGTCATCCGTGCTCAGGAAGAGACTGGACGGATCGTCGCTGTTCGTGAAGAAGACGTAGTTGCCCGACCGGGCCGGGGTGAACCAGCCGATGAGCTGGTTGCCGTAGTTGCTGCCCGATTCATTGTTCCCGGCCGGGCCGTACTCCCACATCGGCTCCATGGTGACGAAGGTCGGGGAATCCGGGAAGTCGGTTCGATTGGTCAGTCCGGCAATATTGTTGGCCGTGTTGTTCTCCCAAAACTTGTGCATGACGACGCCGGTCGCAAAGACCCACGACTTGAAGGTGAGCTTGCTGTTGGCGACGATGGTGTTCGGCGTACTCGCCCTGTCTTGCACGGCGTTGACGGTCAAGGTGTAGTCGGTGCCTTCAGCCATCTTGCTGGTGGTCAGTTTGATGTTGCTGGCATCGATCCGGCTCACGCTGTTCACGGTCACGCCCTTGTCCAAGGCATAGTTGGCCTTGTTTTCCGCCGACGTGGCCACCGGTTCGGAATACGTCACGATCACCACGGCGAATGAAACGTCACTGTTCACAGACGCGATCTTCGGCGGCTCGATGTCCACGGCGACGGTCAGGATGGCATCGGCACTGACGGCTTCAGCCCCCGGGACGCTGACTTTGACGGAGTACTTGGCGCCGCTCTCGGCGAGGGTGGGCGCCGAATTCGTGTAGGACGAGCCGTTGGCCCCGGCCAGGTCGATGCCGTTCTTTCGCCACTGGTAAGCGATCGGGAAAGTGCCCGTGGTGGACGCCACCACCGAAAACACCACGCTGGAACCCGCCATGGTCGAGGCGTTGGCCGGCTGCTTATCGACCGTGACTTTCCCCCCGGAACGCGCCGGCAACAGGGAACTGACTGGCTTCCCCGCCCCCTTGCCATATAGGGTCGCGATTTCCGTTTCCGTGAGGACCCGGTTCCAGATGCCGATATCATCCAGTTCGCCCTCCCACTCGCGATTCCGCGCTCCCGGATTCTCGCCAATCATCAGGGGAAAGGCGCTCGAGGCGAGCGCGGGCGCGGCGTCGAACTGGCCGTCCAGAGCACCATCGATATAGAGTCGAGCCCCCACGTTTTGCTCGGTGACGGCCACAAACTGATGCCAGGTGCCATCGTCAACGGGAGTGCCTGAAGGGGTGTCGGTCGTCCCGCCCGCGTAGGCAATGCCCGACTCGGCGCCTCGGCGTGCCACGCGATAGTTCGAGCCTTCGCCCTTGGAAATGAGGCACTGCCAGGACGTGTCAAACGTATCCACTTTGAACCATCCGGCGATGGACATGTTGCCTCCGGGAAACTCCAGGTCATTCTCGTTGCCCCCGGTAATTTCCACGAACTGATTATCCCCGTTGAGTTTGATCGCCTTCCCAAAACCGGGTTTCCCATCCACGTACGGTATGGGCAACGTCCCTCGTCCAGTGCCATGGAAATCCTTGATCCAATCGTAGAAATTTCCGTCGAAGTTCCAATACGCCACGAGGCCGTTGGTGATTGTCGTCTGAGCCTGAGCGGTCGGTCCCAGCACCAATAGAGCAGCGACGAGGCTTGCCTGCCACGGTCTGCCGGATGTTTTGCGCACTCTTATCATATCATTCTCCCAGGTTTATTGTCCGCCATAACATTGAACACTCCACTCCCGTGGCACACCCGCGCCACCGGAGAAACTCTTCTGCGAAACCGGGCACGAATGCCACAATCGGCCGCGAAACTCAAGACGGATTTTGCGGCGCATCCCGGAATTGCAGCGGAGATTCCCGAAGCCCTCCGGAGTTCAGGACGGCGCTTGTCTCCGAAAGCCGCCAGACGCGACCGCAGCCCGATCGCCGCCAAACACAGCGGACTGACGCCCGTTGCCCAACGTTGACAATCTTAGCCCCGTGAGAAAGACAGCATAACCATGAAGACCGCCGCCAGCAGTTCTCATTTTGACTCAGAACTCTGTCCGCTCCACGCAGGTCGTCCCGGCTTCAGCCGGTTTTCACGTGGCGACCGGCTGAAGCCGGGACGACCTGCTTGTCAAAATGAGAATTGCTGGACCGCCGCCGTTAGAGATTGACGAGACCATTTCCCACGGGTCGCGGCTTGGATTGCCCCAAAGGGGTCAGAGATGAATGCCCGAAGATTAGGTCGTTGCTTTTCGCGGGTTGTTTTGCCAGTAGCGGTTGCGATGGGAGGTGTCTTTGAAGCGGCGGCGGGGTCGATTGAGGAGCGGGAAGGGCTTGGGGCGACGTTTGACCGCGCGGGTTCCACACGACCCAAACCGGATCTCGAACTGCGTTTTGTCTATGAAGCCGGGCCGTGCGGTTATGTCATTTATCGGCACTTGACCAAACGCGGATATTATTGCCAAGGGATCGCTCCGTCGCTCATTCCCACCAAAGCGAGCGACCGCGTCAAGACCGATCGACGTGATGCCAAGCAACTGGCCCGCTTGTTCCGGGCCGGCGAATTGACGCCCATTTACGTGCCGGACGAAGAGGACGAAGCCGTGCGCGATTTGGTGCGGGCGCGGGAGCGGGCCGTGATCGATCAACGCCAAGCGCGCCAACAACTCAAAGGTTTTCTCTTGCGCCTGGGCCATCGTTACTCGGGCCAAGGCAATGGGTCGCCCGGACACTTGCGCTATCTGGCCAGCCTCAAGCTCAGTCACGCCGACCAACAGATCGCTTTTCAGGAATATCTCGAGGCCATCACCGTGGCCACCGAACGGCTGGTCCGCTTGACCACCGCGGTCGAGGCGGCCTGGCCGGGATGGAAACGCGAGCCGGTGGTGCGGGCCTTGATGAGTCTGCGGGGCGGGGCGGTGATCCATGGAATGACGCTGGTGGCCGACGCCGGAGACTTGACGCGTCAGGAGTTCCAGTGAGAACGCTCAAAACAAAATGGACGCCACGAGTGGACGAATGTCCACACCGCGGTCGCGCCGGCTCTCACTACGCTCCGCTGCGTTTGCCCGGACGAGATCGGGCTCAGAGAAAAACAGCCCTTGGACGGAACCTTCTCGGAGAGTGGATTGATGAGTGGGCAGGCGGTGGCGCGGTTCCAGGCGAACCCTCGTTGTCGTTAAGAGGCAGTGTTTCACTGACCCTCGTGCCTAGGCCATGCCAGAGTTGCTGGCGCTCAGGCGGGAGTTTATCGGCGCGAGCCGCACCCGCCTGGAGGGTGTCCAGAGGCAGGCGTGGGCTGGATCAGCGAAGGATACGTGCAGGATCGTGGATCGGGTGCCGGCGGGCTCTGCGACCAGTGAAGGCGGAAGGTTCGTGGCAAAACAGTTAGTGTGGCCTTGTCACCTGAGCAGTATGAGTGATTGAGAGAAGCCAAATAGACCCATTTCCCGTTCGACAATGTTTTCTCAAACCTTCAAGGTCTTGAGATACGCGACACTCTGCTGCGTGAGCGCCCAGCCCTGCTCGACAAAGTAATTTTTGACCCCGCCCACCTTCGCCGCAGTGAAGGTCTTCACCCAATCGATGCTGCCTTGGCCAACCGCAACCTGTGGGCGACGTCCCCCGCGCTGCCCCGACGGCGCACCCTCTGCCGGCGGAGCCGGAACCGGGGCCTTCATGTCCACATCCTGCAGATGCATCGAGTTGAAGCGTCCAGGGTACTTCAGGAAATACTCGGCGCCGACCAGGCCGGCTGTGATCGTTGACATCTGGAACTGGAACTTGACCAGGTTCGGATCGAGCAAGTCGAACAACCGGTCGTAGGTTCGCTTGCCCTCCACCGTCGAGAGCTCGAAGCCTTCGTTATGCAGGCCCTGCTGGAGGCCGGCCTTTGCCGCCACAGCGGCGATCTTGTTGTATTCGTCCGCCGCTCGTTTCACCTGGTCGAGCGTCGGGTTGTTCCCCCCGTTTCCTTCACCCAGAGTCGCGGTTATCATCTGCGTGACACCGATTTCTTTCGCCCATTCGATGCTCTTCTCCTGGCTCTTCCGCAGCTCACCCATGGTGAAGTGAGAACTCTCGGCTTTCAGGCCTTGATCGGCCAGGATCTTCCTGACTTCTTTCCCGTTCGCGAGCGTCGCGAAGTCGGCGCCGTAACCGATCGGCGAACACAGCTCGAGCCTGGTCACGCCGATCTCGGCCATCAGCTTGACCAAAACCGGAAAGTCCTTGAGCATCGAACGCAGGGGATAAACCTGACTCCCAATCGGCAAGTCCAGCGGATTCGCTCTAGCCTCAGCCGCACTTGCAGCCAGGAAACCACCCGCCCCGGAATAAACCGCCACCCGTTCCATGAACTCTCGTCTCGTCATCGCAGTCATAGGCATTTTCCCTTTCGTTTGTGTTCTTGGGCAGTAAATCGCCGTTTCTTGTTTGTTGCTCCCGGCAACAGCAAATAGACAATCAATCAATCCACCCCTTCGCGACCGACTCCGGTGCAACAACAGGTTTCTGACCGACTACAAGCCTGTCTGAAAATGGCTGCAACGTCACGGCTCCGCAGGCCCCTTCCAGACGCTGCCGCCGAACGTGGAGACGTAGATCACGGAGTCGTCCTTGGGATCGAAGGTGACGCGCTGGGCGTTGCGGAAGGGCAGTCCCTCCAGGGCGGCCCAGGTCTGACCCGAGTCCTTGCTCAGCCAGAGGCCGGCATCGGGCGCGCTTTCCGTGATGCAAAGATAGACCCAGTCGGGCTTGCGCGGGTGGACCGTGGCGCCGAAGCACTCAGTGCCCTTCCGGGCGATCCGCGTCCAAGTGGCTCCGCCGTCCGCGGTCTTGTAGAGGCCGCCTTGGGCGTTGCTCGCATCCGAGGCTCCCAGGTAAACGATCCGGCTCTCTCGCGGATCGACATTGTAATCCTTGGGCCAAAGCAACGGTTGAGCTCGGTTGATCCACTGCCAACTCTCGCCCGCGTCCTGGGAGCGATAGAGTCCGGGTCCTTGAGCCACAAACTGGCCGTCCTTTCGCAACGCAGTGACGAGGCAGAAGAGCGTTCCGTCACGATGCCGGATGATCCGGCAGGCGCGCACGTTGATGCCGGGCTCGCCCAGGCCGGCGGACTTCTTCACCCAGCTCTGGCCGCCATCGCTGGACTTATAGACTCCGTCCTCGAAAGCCGAGGCGTAGAGCGTCCGGTGGTCTCTCGAGCTGGTCGGATCGACGATCACGGACGTGATGGGCTTTGGAGGAAGGCCCTGGGAAGTGTCTTTCCACGTCACGCCGAAATCGGTGCTCAGACCCACGCCGCCCGAGGCCTGCGCTCGGTAGTGACGTCCGGAGATGACGTTGTTGTTCGGGATGTCGTGGAGATCGGCAAACGCGCCCCAGATCTTCCCGGGCGTTTCCGAGTCGAAGGCCAGCTCATAAGTCGTGTTGCGCAGGGGCCGGCCGGTTTGCCAGAACCAAGTCTGGCCGGCGTCGGTCGAGCGCGCAAACCCAATGTCCGTGTAGGCGATGTAGTGGCGGTTCGGCTCGAAGGGATCGAGGTAGTACTGCCAGACCGTGGTCACCACCAATCCGGTGTTGATCCAGCGCATGCCCTTGCCGCGCCGCCCGGGCGGCTCCGCGCTGCGCGTGTGGGCGGCGTCCCACGTCTTTCCGCCGTCCCGCGTGATGAGGCAATCCATCCAATCCGTGACGATCACGTGGTCCGGGTCGGCGGGATTGATGCCGAAACCCGAGATCATATCGCCCCCGCCGCCACGCTCGTCGATCAGGTAATTGGGGCCGACGTTGAACCCGGCCGATTTCATGGACTGAATGAGCACGCTGCGCCAGGTGACACCCCGATCATCACTCCGAAGCACGCGGCCGCCCGAGCCGCGCGAGGCGTACACGCGCGATGGGTCCAGATCCGTGGTCAGGACAAACTCGTACTGGGCCGGCTCAGGATTGTTGCGCCGCTCAATCCGCTCCTCAATTCCGCTGCCCATCGCGCGCGTCCACGTCACGCCGCGATCGTCAGAACGGTAAATGCCGCCGGTGACCTGACCGTTGGTTTCGCGACTCTCAACCGAACAATACAGCACGCAAACTCCGCTTGGTTTGTGCGAGCCTCCGGCAAAGGAGACGATGGGTCCCGGTCCGAGCCCCGCCTGAAGGTCCCGCCACGTGACGCCGTCATCGTCCGAGCGGAGAATGCCTTGATCCGTGGCGGCGAGGCAGGTGCGTTTCCCGACCGGGCTGGTCTGATCGAAGTGGAAGCCCAACATTCGCCCACGCACCGTTGAAACGTCCGCCCAGTTCTTCCCACCATCCGTCGAGCGGTAGATGCCGCCGCGACCGCCGACCAGCATGAAATCCGGACGGCTTGGGTCGATGCCGATCGCGCTGACTCCAGGCGGCCCCCCGGCCAGCTCGCTCCAAGTGCGCCCCCGGTCTCGCGTCATTTTCAGATTCGATCTCCCCGCCGCGAAGGCCACGTTGGCAGCCGTGGGGTGCCACACCGGGCGGACTCGAGTCGAGCTGGTCAATTGCCGGTAGTGGATCATCTCCCAGTTCTGGCCACCGTCCGTCGAGCGATAGACCCCGCTCATGTCGCAGTTCACCAGCAACAGCTTTGGGTCGGCGGGCGAGATTGCCGGTGTAAACATCCCCCCACCGCCACTCAGGCCAAGGCTCGTCCACGACGACGGCGTTCCGGACGCCGCCGCCTGGTGATCCGTTCGTATCGGCACCGACACCGGGTCTGATTGACCCCATTGAGGAACCGCGAGGAGCAGCGCTGCGACTCCGCAAAACCAGCACACCCATCGGCTGGGCCCGAGGCGCATTGCCGCGAAACCGGCGACAAGTCTCCGACACGACAGAGATTCCTTTCTTGACGAAGCATGGTTAGCCGCGCGTCGAAAAAGCAGCAGCCGACGTGAGGAGAATTCGAGCGCCGCAATGGTGAGGTATGACGCAAACAAACTGACAACGACGAGAGCATTCCGCGAGGTTGGGGACTGCGCCAGTCTTCTGGCGCTTTCGATCCGCTTGACAGGTCTGAAAGCGGCAGAGGGCTGCCGCAGTCCCAGACGCTGGCGCGTGGTTCCTGGCCACTGGTTCAATGAAACCGTTCGTTGGCAGGCTCTGACTTTCGCTCGTCTTTCCGGAGAGATTTGAGCCTCGTTAGCTCGGCTGCTGCACGAAATAGAAGTTTCGAACGGGGTCTTAACGGAGAAGCGCGTCTCGTCGGTGTTCATGCTGGGAGCCTACGACTCACCGCTTTCAACCTCAAGCTCTGGCTTTGTGGCTTCCCGCCTTTTCAGGCGCACGGTCGAAGCCTCCGGCACTGCATGAATCGCGGCGAACTGCGTGGACTAGCAGCGCCGTGAATTCTGGTGAATTCTGGTGTCGCCGAAACAA
>CAYHFE010000121.1:0-15540 GCA_964355375.1 uncultured Verrucomicrobiota bacterium | reverse complement strand
ATCAATCCCCAGTCATCAATCCCCAGTCATCAATCCCCAGTCATCAATCCCCAGTGATCCATCCCCAGTGATCCATCCCCAGTCATCAATCCCCAGTCATCAAAGACGGAAGTTTTCGCGTCGCGGCCGCCAGCCGGGCCATGGGCGCGCAAATTTCCGACGCGCTCGTTGAAGTGGTTCGCCGGCTCGAAGTCCGCCCCCGCTTCCTCGTCGCCAAAGGCGGAGTCACATCAGGCGACGTGGCCACGAAGGGCCTCGGGATCAAGCGCGCGATGGTGCTCGGCCAGATCCTGCCCGGGGTGCCCGTCTGGGAACTGGGCTCTGAATCAATATTTACGGGACTGCTTTACGTCATCTTTCCCGGCAACGTGGGCGGACCGGAAGCGCTGACGGATTTGTTCGCCAAACTCAATGCCTGAAGTCAAAATCCCCTCCGTGAAAACACACTCACTCATCCCTCTGCTCCTCGTCGATCCACTTCTGAACCTTCTCCCCGGCCGCTGGTCCGCAGCCGACACAACCGCGCCGCCTGTTGGGGAGGCCGTCGTCTTCGACAAGAACGCCAACCCCGAAACGAGGAGCTTGAACCCGGCAAAACCGCTTGCGCCACTCGTCCTGCCACGCCAACCCGATGGCGCTGGCACTGTCGTCATCTCCGGCGAACTCAAGCAGTGGCACAAGGTCACGCTGACACTCGATGGACCGTTCGCGCACGAACGAGACATGGACCCCAATCCATTCACGGATTAACCTGGGTCAACCGCCTTCCGACCCCGGCGCGGACTGGCTCGCGGTCGTCCGGGCTAACAACTGACCTTGACCATGAAACCCAAAACTTTCTTCACGGTTGCGGCTCTGGCCGCCTCGTTCATCACGTCCTCGGTGCGGACCGGCCTGGCCCAAGACACGGTGGCCGCGCCGGCCCCAAGAGAAATCTCCCGCGAGGCGCTGCTCGACCGCATCTACGGGGGTTGGGTCGGCATGTTGATCGGCGGCCTCGAGGGCTTGCCGCATGAGTTCAAATACAGGGAGCAACCGCGCGACACGCTCCCGGAATTCACCTTCCTCGAGAAAGGGGCGCGGTCCGACGATGACAATGACTTCGAGTGGACGCATCTCTGGTTCATGGACCGGGAGGGCGTGCTTAAGTTGCCCTATCCGCGCCTCGTCGAGATCTGGAAGGCGAACATGAACTCGGGCATCTGGGTCGCGAACAAGAAGGCCCGCGAATTGATGGACCAAGGGGTGGTCCCGCCCGAAACCGGCAGCGTCGCCCGCAATCCGCACGCCTGGTACAACCTCTCCGGCCAGTTCTGCGTCGAGTCCTACGGCCTGATCGCCCCGGGAATGCCGCAGACCGCGGCCGAGATCGGCTTGCATTACGCGCACGTCGCCGTCTCGGAAGAACCGCTCCAAGCCACCCAATTCTGGACCAGCCTGATCGCCCTCCGCGCTTTTCACACCGGCACGCTCGAAGAAGGGATGGGCCAAGCCCTCGCCGCCGTGGACCCCAAGAGCGGCTTGGCCGAAGTCGTGGCGGATGCGCGCCAAGCGTTTCATGCGCATCCCGGCGACTGGAAAGCCGCCCGCCAGGAGATTCACACCAAGTGGCTCAAACAACGCCAGTGGAACGACAACTCGACGCCCGTCAATGGCGCGGCCGTCTGCCTGGCTTTGCTCTATGGCCACGACGACTTTTATCGCACGCTCCAGTACGCCATGGCCCTCGGCTACGACGCCGATTGCAACGCCGCCACCGCCGGCACGGTCGTGGGCGCAGGGCTCGGCTTCCAACGCATCGCGGCCCTGCCGCAATTCAAGATGCCGGACCATTACGTCAACAAAACGCGTCCGCAGTTGCCCGCGGAATGCAAGGTCAGCGAGCAAGCCGAAACGCTTCTGCGCGTCGCCGAACGCGTCATTCTCGCCCATGGCGGCGCCCGCATCACCCTCGGTGACCAGCCCGGCTACCGCGTCCGACTCCAATTGCCGCGGCTTCTCGAGCCGTTGCCGGAAAAGGTCCACGGGCCAACCAACCAGCCTTGAAGGTGTGCCCCATTTGCGATGAGAACCACCGCCACGCCGACGATTCCCGAGGAAAGCCTCATTCGCGGCTGGCGTCGCCCTCGGCCTGTTCTAAATGGAGGAGGCGACGTGAGGAGACTCACTTTTCTCCGGGTCAAGGCGGCGGACTTCATCGAGAATCAGAGTCTCGTTACCTCGTCTCCTCCGAGAAAATGAATTTGCAGAGCATGCTCTCAGCGAACCCCGAACTCTCCCCACCATGAAACTTGAAACCCGCTTCTCGTCCGTCCTAGCCGTCACTTGGCTCCTGCTCACCGGTTGGGCTTGCGCCCAAAACGCCGCCCCATCCGATCGCAATGCCGTCAACACCGCCGCCCGCCCCGGCGATATGATGGCCGATTCGCCGGTGACGTTTCCGAAGTCGGGGCCGATCCCGTCGAAGTATCCGCCGGACGGGCGGGAACAGCGCGAACCGGCCGAGGAAGGCTACTACCTTTTCAGTTCGCCCAGTCGTTCCCTCACGCAGATCGCCGCCATTCAAAAGGAGATGCCTCGGGGCGAGTTCACCGCGCCTGCCCAGGACTGGACCCATCTGCCCCGAACTCGTCGCATTCTGACCGAAGGCGGGGAATTGCGTCTGCTGGCTCTGGGCGACAGCATTGTCAATGACACGATGCGCTCGGGTTGGGTGGCGAAGCTGCAGGAGGCCTATCCCAAGGCTTCCATCAAAGCCACGGTTTATGTGCGGGGAGGCGGGGGCTGCCAGCACTACAAAGAGGAAGGTCGCGTCGCCAAGAACATAATCCCGCGTCAGCCGCACGTCGTCTTCATCGGCGGGATCAGCCAGAAGGATGTCGCCAGCATTCGCGAGGTCATCCGCCAATTGCGGGCCGGCCTGCCGGAAGTGGAGATCCTGCTGGCCACCGGCACGTTCGGAACGGTCGATCCGCGCGCGCCCCAGGCGCTGGCCAAAGCGCCGCACTCGGGCACGGGCGCCTACGGCCAGGCCCTCCACGCCCTGGCCGCCGAGGAGCGCTGCGCCTATCTCGACATGACCACGCCCTGGGCCGAGTACATCCGTTCGTCGCGCTTGCATCCGCATCTCTTCTATCGCGACGTGGTGCATGCAAACGAATTGGGCGAGCAAATCCTGGCCAAGATCCTGATGGCGTTTTGGGCGGCGCGAGAGACCTCGGAATCCAAGCCTCGTTAATGCGGCACGCCGATGCGGAAGGGGGGACGGTCGTATCGATCTTAAAGATCACTCAGAACCCGAAGCATGAACATTCACTGTTTCCTCCTGTTCCTGGCCGCGATCGTTGCGCCAGCCTCCATCCGAGCCGCCGACGTGGCAGTCGTTGTGGCAACCGACGCTTCGTCCGCTGAACGAATGGCCGCGCAAGAGCTCGCCGATCTCCTCCCCAAGCTCTATTCACGGGATCGCTTCGTCGTCGCGAGGGGAGTGCCGGCGACGGGTTCAGCTATTCTGGTGGGCTGCGCGACTCATCCTTTGGTGCGCCGTCATTTCGAGGGTCCGGCGCCCGTCGCGCCGGAGTCGTTTGTCGTCCAACACACCCGCCGGGGCGCGCTCGAACTCGGCATTGTTGCCGGGGCTGACCCGCGCGGGACTGCCTACGGCGTCTATGCCCTGCTGCGAAAGCTCGGGTCCGGCTTTAGTCTCTTCGGCGACGCGCTGCCTCGGCCGCGCGCGACCCCGTTTCGCTGGGATGCCTGGCAACTCGCCGACCAACCGCTGGTGGCCGATCGACTGGTCTTCAACTGGCACAACTTTCTCAGTGGCTGCTCGACGTGGAACCTGGCGGACTGGCAACATTGGACCGCGCAATCCCAGAAGATGGGCTACAACGCGATCATGGTCCACGCCTACGGCAACAATCCGATGGCGGGATTCAACTTCCAAGGAAAGGCCAAGCCCGTCGGCTCTCTCTCCACCACGATCCAAGGTCGAGACTGGTCCACCATGCATGTCAATGACGTCCGCCGGCTTTTCGGCGGTGACGTTTTCCACGGGGCTGCTTTCGGCGCGGACGCCGGCCTGGTGCGCGATGACCAACGCGTGGCGGCCGCGCAGTCGTTGATGAGCGGGGTATTCCTCGATGCGGAAAAGCGGAGCATGGGCGTCTTCTTTGCCGTGGACGTGGACACACCCAGCGCGAACCCGCCGGAACTCGTGGGCGCGCTGCCGGAGTCGGCGCGATTCGCAGTGAGCGGCTCGACCTCGCCCGTCGCGGGCCGTTCGCCCGAACGCCTTTGGCTGCCGAATCCCGACACGCCCGAAGGCGACGCCTATTTCCGCGCCCAGGTCGAAGGCTGGGTCAAGGTCTATCCGCAGATTACGACGCTGGTGGTCTGGTTTCGGCGCGGCGGCACGCCGTGGATGGATTTGAAGGAGGCGGATCTGCCCGCCGCGTGGCAAAAAGAATGGGCCGCAGAACTGAAACAGACACCCGAGGCGGCCCGGCACTGGCACGCGCCCGGACTGTTTGCCGTGGGCAAGATCGTCCGCGCGTTCGATCGGGCGCTAAAAGGTTGCGGGGCCGGCCGGATGCGCCTCGCGGCGGGCACGTGGGGATTTGAATTTCTTCGTGGGGCGGACCGATTCTTCCCCACCGGCCTGCCGTTGATCGGACTGGATTACGACGTCCTTCACGAAAGACCGCAACTGGGCGACGCGGCTTCACGCGCGACGCTGCGTGAGATCGGAGCCCATCGCCCGGTCATCCCCATCGTCTGGGCTCATCACGACGACGGACATTACATCGGCCGTCCCTATACGCCACTCCCGGAATTCGCCTCGAAACTTGAGGACGCAAAGGCGGCGGGCTTTGGCATCATCCACTGGACCACGCGCCCATTGGATCTCTATTTCGTCAGCCTCGCCCAGCAGGTATGGAAAAGCACCCGGGATCAACCGTTGCGGGACACCTGTCGCGATCTCGCCGAACGCTGGTATGGGACGGAGAATCGCGCCGTCCTCGGCGAGTATCTTGAATCCTGGATCACCGGCGCGCCGCGGTTCGGCCGCGAGACCAGCGATTGGTTCATCGATCGCAAACTCACGAACATCAGCGAAGTCATCGCCGGCTCTCGCGCTCGTTTGGCCCTGATCGATCGGGCCCGCGCCTCCGGGCTAACGCGGGAGCAGCGCCAGCGTCTCGATTATCAACGCGGGCTGGAGGAATTCATCGCGGCGTTTCATGAAGCGCACGGCCAGTTCCAGGAATCGCAGGAATGGCTCCGGCGGGGCGACCTCGAGAAGGCGCGGCGCGCCCTGGCGGATCTGCCAGCGGAGAATGTGATCGAGCAATTCGCCCGCTTCAGCTCCATCGGCGGCATCACGCGCGGTGAACAGGGACTGCTCGTCTCGATGAACACGCGCTGGCTCAGCCATATTGTGCGGCACCGCCAGGCGCTCGGCCTCGAGCCGGTGCGGATCAACTTGGCGCCGACGTCGCACGACCCCCTCGCGCAGAGCCGCGGGACATTCACGTTTCACTTCGGACCGGATCACGAGCTCTGGGAATGCTGGGGCGCGGAAGAAACCGGAGCCAGAGCGTTCGCCCTTCCGCCGGACGTGACCGTCGCCGCGAATCCTTCGGTGCCCGCCGCTTGGAAGGAGATTTGCCGCACGGGCATCGAGATTGAACAACCACTGACCTTGGCAATGCGACCAATCCTGGCCAAGGACAGCCGTGGCCAGGGAAAATCCGTGCCAATGCCTCCAGGCGATTATCGCCTGCGCTTGCTGCTGCTCGATCCCGAATCCACCGCGCCGGGCCAGCGGGTGTTCGACGTCAGAGTGGCCGGCGCGCCAGCCGATCGTGTCGATGTTTTCCAACGCGCGGGCGGCGCCCGCCGGGTGGTCGCGCTCGTTTATCCCGTTTCCCTCCGATCCGCCGGCGCGGTGGAGGTGACGCTGACGCCGGTGAATGGCAAAGCGCTCCTCTGCGGCGCGGTGCTGGAGCCGGTGCGGTGAATACCCTCCGCCTGCCCCGCCGCCAGCCCTCCCGGGGCGCTCAAAATGACGTCGCTGTGAAGCGAAACAAGATCTTAGCTCCGACAAAGAACCGCCGAAGACGGAGGGTTCCCTGCGTGAAAGAATTCAACCACGGATGAAGAGGATGAACACGGATTCGGAGGGCACTAAACACCAACTTGACATGAAAGGGCTGAAAGCCCGAAAGACAATAGCCCCGGGCAAGCGAAGCAACGCGAGCGCCGCCCTGGGTGAGGCGATCAACGCGAAACCCAAATGACGAGCGGCGAACCCACTGAAGCGACCGGGAACTTCAGGCGACGACCTCAAACACACACGACCGGGGCGAAATCAGCCCCCGACGCAATGACTGGCTTCCTATAGCTTGCGCGAAGGCTCAGCAGTGCGTGATCTTCCGAGACAAGATAATCAGCGTCGCCGTCAAGAGCGCACAAGACAAACACCTCGTCATCTGGGTCACTCGGCGGAACAGGGGCGGAAGGGGTGGTGAGGGTGACAGTTTCGAACGCACCCATGATGTAAGTGATCAACTTGGCGGCGCGAGCCGGTGAATGTCCCAAGTCCACCAACTTCTCCAAGTATTCGCCGATGACTTTTCCGCAGTAGAGGCCAGTGTGCAACTCCGCTACGCGAATGAGAATGCGTCGGTGTTCGTTTGTGTCTGGGGAAGAAACTCCGTTGTCCAGCCACCTGGTTCCTGCCCCCACCACTTGATTCGTGTCCAAAACGACTCGATAGCGCTGATTCTGCATGGTTACTCAAACTCCTTTGCCTCTAAAAGTTCCCGCAACGCCCTGGCGAAGTCTATCTGTGTCCAACCCAAGGAACGCAGACGGCTCAATTCGTGTTCCGCCTCGAGTTGCAGGCGAACCACAACCGCCTTGAGTCGCACTCTGCGGGCGGCGACCAGTTTCGCTAAGCCGTCGGCGAGCCGTTGTGGTTCGTGACACACGAGGAAGTCCCATTCGCCGAGTCTGCCCCAGTGGTTCACAGCAGACACCCAGCGCTTCGCGGCTTGGTGTTTGGCATCAGTGTCCTCGTGCTGTTTGCCTTTGATTTCGGTCACGACGTTCACCGAGTTTCGCAGCCGGACAATGAAATCCGGCTCATAAACATGCGGGTTGCCGTAAAGTTCGTAGGGGATGTTGAACTCCAGTCGGTCATTCCTCGCGTAGCAATAGACCACGCCCGCCTTCGCCAGCTTTTCGAGTTGGAACGTCGCGGCCTGCTCCCATGAGTTCGTATCGCACGCGACAAAGTTTAGGTGGCTCGCCCCCGTCATTTGCACTGGCTTCACTGTCTTGAAGCGAACCCGCTCCGTGCTGTCGATTGGCCGGGAGCGGTTCAGCCTCGGCAACAGCGGAGCTTCGCCTTTGCCGTCGTCCGGAGTGATAGCGGCGATGAGCAGCCCGATGATGCGCTGGGCGTAAGTCTGCAACCCAACCTCGCACGGATTCAGCCCGTTCAATTCCACCCGGTCTCGCACATAGCTCTGCACGATGCGGAGCACCTGCGGAAACAACGTGCTGCGGCTCTCGCGGCGCAGCCGCTCCTTGCCCGGGTGCGCCGCCTCGGTGAGCGCCCGCACAATCTCACGCGTGATCTCGAACTCGATGGTTTGCGGGTGAACTGAGTCGTAGTATTCTTGGCGATTCACCAAATCGAAACCAAATCCTCCGTGTGCGCTGGCGTGTCCAATCTGATAGCCGACCTGTGGTCGGACAAAGGCGTCGGTCGGCGTCGTCCAAGGATCGAGCTTGGTGCGTTCGACTTTGCCGACATCTGCCGCCACCAGATTACGCTTGAGCAAAACGACATAGCCCTCGACCACCGGAAACCGAATCTCGAACGCCTTGCGCTCCGGCAGCGCCATGACTTCGTGTTTAGGACGGTCTTCCGGTGGCGCGCCACCTCCCGTTTCGCGGCCTTTGAAGGGAATCAGCGAGAACGGCACGCCGAAAATGTCCACGTATTCAGCCGTCAGCAGTCCAGTCACCGGGTCGGGTGTGTAATCCATCCGGCGCAATCCCCGTCCCACGACCTGCTCGCAGAGCAACTGGCTGTGAAACGCCCGCAGCCCGAGAATGTGCGTCACGTTGTTCGCGTCCCAGCCCTCACTGAGCATGTTCACGCTGACGACGCAGCGGATGTGCTCACCCGCCTCGCCCACGCGGCCTACGGTCGAGACGATCTTCCGCAATTCCTCCGCCGCTTCCTTCTTCGTGGTGTTCGGGTCCTCGCTCTCGGCGGCCGCAAGCAATTTGGAGTCGATGCGCAGCGTTACTTCGGCACCCTCGCGGTTCCATAGCTCGGGGAAACCGGACAGCCCCGCTCCGTAGTGTTTCTTTGCCTTTAGCTTTTTCTTCCGCCGCTTCGGTGTTTCTTCTTCCTCGTCGTCTTCCTCGTCTAGCACCTCCGCCTCGATGAGTTCTTCGCCGGAGATCGCCCGGTAAAATTCCTTGGCAATATCGGTGTTGTCACAGACCACGATCATCACCGGCGGCGTGCGGTCCTGGCCGGGTGCCGACGATGTGACTTGTTCGAGCTTCTGTTTCCATTCGCCCGCCAGCGTCAGCAACGCATCCTCGGCTTTCCGATAAACCACTGCGGGCTTCGGCTTGCCGCCCGTGAGCCGCTCGCCGCTTCTCAAGTCGCGCGTGATGTGGTCCCAAAGCTTGAAATACTTCGGGTCGGGCCGCCCGGTATTGTCAATGGCTGGCAGGCGCGGAATCTTCGTGATGCCGCTCTCGATGGCATCCACCAGCGAGAAGTCGCTGACGATCCACGGGAACGGCGAACCTTCCGGGTAACCACTGCCGTGGAGGTAGAAGGGCGTCGCCGACAAATCCACGCAGATGCCGATGCCGCACGCCGCGTTGATCTTGTCGAGCCCGCTCACCCACACCGTTGCTTCTTCGCGATCGGCCTTTTCCTCGGCGGTCAACACCACATCCTCGCCCACTGGCGCAGGCCGATAGGCATGATGGCCTTCATCGTTCAGCACCATCAGCGGCTCCTCGTCCCACAGATCGCCCAAACGGTTCCGCCCAAACGCCTCAGCGCTTTCCGGACCCAGTTTCACGATGGGTGCGCCGCCCACTTTCTGCACCTCCGCCTCGGGGGCCAGCCAATGCCAGTTCGTCACCAGCACCTTGCCCTTCGCCAGTTCGGTGCGCAGCGTCGAGGGCACGATGTCGAACATCTCGTAGTAGTTGTACGGGTCGCCGGGCCGCAGCACGTTCAGTCGCTCTTTGATCGTGAGGTTCGGACACAGCACCAGCGCACGACGCGGAAACCGCGGATCGCCCGGTTTCGTGCCGCGGTTGCAGAACGCCCAGGAGATGAGCATCGCCATCACCACCGTCTTGCCGCTGCCAGTGGCCATCTTGCAGGCATAGCGGTGAATTGCTTTCACCCCTGCCTCGTTCGGGATGTCCGCCAGCTTCGGATGCTGCGCGACCCGTGCCACCCATTCATCCGGGCGCGGATTCTTCCCTTGGCCGAGCGTGTTGAAGTCCTCCAGCGTCAGCTTTGGCGTCCAGCGCGGCTTCTTGCCCAGCGCCAGAATCTCCCGCAGGTAAATGATCGTCTCCACCGCCTCCACCTGGCAGAAGAACAGCCGCCGCCCGCGATCCTCTCGCCACCAATGGCGCAGGAGCTTCTTCGTTGTTTCGCTCGCGTTCTCCCAGCCGGATGCCCGCCACCGTCGCACGTCCTCGCGCAGAGCGTTCACCAGCGGCAAGTCGTCTCGTTCTTCCTCGGCCAGTAGCGACATCTGCGCCGTGCCCGTGCGCTCGGACTTGAACCAATAGCTGGCATCACGGCGGCCCGGCGTCTTTGTGGGGATGCCGGTGCGCGTGTCGTAAAGCCAGTGCTGGTCCGGTTCCTTGTAGGGTGAACAGAGAATCGGGTTCTCGACCGGCTGAATGGGAATCTGGATTTCAGACATGGGATTCCTCGGTTCAGTTGATGGTGAGCACCCGCATTCCGTCATTCCCGCGTGGGTCAATAACCTTCACGGCCACGCGCCACGTTTCGCCTTTGCCCAGCCGCTCGGGTCGCGGGAAGGGCAGGCTCTTCAGCCCGCTTAACGCCTCGAAGGCGTCCTCCTCAATCACGTCAACATCACTCAACGCCTTCGCCAGCTTGTCCCACTTGCTCTTGTCCGGGAAAAACGCCTGGCAGATGCAGAACGTCCGCCCGTCGTAATCCGAATCCAAAAACCACGCGGCGATCCGTTCCTTGTCCGTCGGGAAAAGCGTGTTGCTCACCGGGTCATAAACATCCATGCCTTCGACTTCCACGGTGAACTCGCCATCCGCCTGCTTCGTCGGGCCTTTCACGCGCGGAGCGCTGAAGACGGTGAAGAGCTGGCTGCCGGGCTGGGTCTTGAGCAGGTCGCCCATTGCTACATCCGGGCGGATGAGCGCCATGTGCAGCCGCACCTTCGGATGACTACCGCTCTCAATGGAGTCCTGCGCCGTGGCATCGAAGCCGAAGCCGGCGAAGACCACGTCGTCGTAGCCTTTGCGGTTCGCGTCACGGATCACGTCCTCCACCTGCATTGATGACACATTGCCGACGGCCGGGCCGACACTCACCGCCACCCGGCGCTCCTTCTTGTCACCGTTCTTCCACTCGCCTTCGGCGTGAATGAGCGACGCCCCTGTCAAAGGATCGAGCCGGTTGAACTTCATGTTCTTGTTCCCGTGGAAATCCACGCCGCTCGCCTTGAGCAGGCGGATGATCGTGTCGAGATGCGCCTCGGCGTTCTGCACCGCCGCGTTACCGTCGAAGGTCTCCAGTTCGTCGGGCGCTCCGCCAATCGGCGTGTCGGGACCGTCTTCCACGGAGATGACGCCTTCCATCGAGAACGGGCCGCTCACCCGCACCACGCCCTTCACCGGCTCGGGCTTGTCCACCAGTTCCTCCATCTCGGCGTTGGCGGAGATGCAGGCGTTCACCTCGTCCATCTTCGCCCGCCACGTGGCGCGATAGGCGGAAAGAGCGTCCGCCAGCGGCTTCGGCCAGTAGGCATCGGTGTCAAAAGGCACCTCCCATTCCTTCCAGCCGCCTTTGGGAATCGCGGCGCGGTAAGCTTCCGCCTGCTTCGGCGTCACGCCCTTGAATGGCTTCTTCGCCGGGAAGGAGCGGATCAACACAGGCTGCGTGTCCGGCAGCAGCCAGCGGCGCGTGTCGGCGTCCGTCACGGCGTTCGCGCCGGATTCGCGATGCTTGTGGATCAGTTTTGCCACCAGCTTCTCCTTCAAGTCCACGCCGACCTTGGCGACTTCGCGGTTCAGCGTCTCCAGCTTCCCGGCGAGGATCGGCTCGTGTTTGGCGAAGATGGGATCGAGCGAGGTGTTGCGGGCGATGCTCTTGAGCGTGATGTGCGGGACGGTTTTGCAGGCGAAGGTCATCTTCTGGGGAGCACACGCGCCCTCGCGTGTCGTCTGCGGCGCCCCCGCCGCAGACATTCGAACGGCCTCGCCGGCGGTGGAGGGGTTTCCGGCGGGGGCGCCGGAAACAGCACGCGAGGGCGCGTGCGCTCCCCCTGCAATCCATGTCCCGTGCGGATTGCGCGCCACGTCCTCCGCGCTCAACGGACGAAGCCGGTGGTAATCGAACTTCGCCGTCAACAACCGGTGTTTCGCCAGCGCCAGCGCGACGCGGCTGGAATCGCAGGTGATCCAGCGCCGACCCCACTGCTCGGCCACATACGCCGTCGTCCCACTTCCGCACGTCGGGTCCAACACCAAATCGCCGGGGTCGGTGGTCATCAGCAGGCAGCGCTCTACGACCTTTGTGTTGGTTTCGACGACGTATTCCTTCTTCCTGCCGAAGCCGCTGAACGCTGTGTCGTCCCAATCAGCGTGCAACGGAGCAACACGAAAATCATCGAGGAGACGCTTAAAGCGAAGCGTTGCTCCAGCGACCATCAATCGGTTGGCCCTCGCCAAACGCGACATGCCTTCTGGATTGGTCTTCCAGTGTGAGTTTCGGGGCAGGTCAAAACGTCGATCTGCCCACTCAAACGGGTTCGATGAATCAGCGGTGATGCCTTGCGAAGTAATGTTGTCGTGAACCAAGAATTTCCATTCCTTGGAGTCAAAGTCAGCGGCGTCAGTTACGTCCGCGATCTGACCGCTCAATGCACTCTCAGCCCAACCGAAGCGGTCGCCGTCTTTCGTTTCGCGCTTGTCCAAATACAGTTGGTTGTAGCGCATCTTTTCCCGGTCTTTTGCATACCAAAGGAGGAAGTCGTTTGGCTGCGCCAGCGCGGAAGTAGCTTGACCCCCCGTTGTCCGAAAGATGACGAGTCCAACAAAGCTCGCCGGCTTGAACACTTCATCCATCACGCACCGCACGCGATGCAGATTTTCATCGCTGATCTGGACGAAGATGCTGCCGGAGTCGGCGAGGAGTTCACGGGCCATGGCGAGGCGGTCGCGCAGGTAGGCGAGGTAAGAGTGGATGCCGAGCGTCCAGGTGTCGCGGTAGGCTTTGACCATCTCCGGCTCGCGGGTGAGATCCTGCTCGCGGTCCTTCACGTCGCGCTGGCCGAGCTGCGGCTGAAAGTTCGAGGCGAATTTGATGCCGTAGGGCGGGTCGAGGTAGATCATCTGCACTTTGCCCGCGAGGTCTTCGCGCCGGGCGAGGCTGGCCATGACCTGGAGCGAGTCGCCGAGGATCATGCGGTTGGCCCAGTCCACGTCGTGCTGATAGAACTGCACGGCCTTCGCATAATCGTGCTGCGGATCGGCAAAGAGATCGCGCTCGACATCCTCGCGCGCCAGCACGCGCAGGATGGCCTGGGTGGAAATGCGCTCGTGCATGTGCAGGGCCACCGGCTCGACCTCGAACCACGGCTTCTCCCGCTTCCCGCTCCACTCGAGCCACGGCTCGTGTTTGCGCAGCGCGGCGGCGAGCGTGCGTGCCTCGTCGTCCGTCAGAGCCCGCTTCCGCGCGATGGCCAGCAGCTCCGGGAGGCGGTCAGTGGAAACGGCGTCCCCGACAAAAGCGCCAGAGGGCTGGCGCAGTCCAAAAGCTGGCGCACCTTCCGACGCTCCCGAACCACGCGAAGCGTCTTGGAGTGCGGCAGTCCCCTGCCGCTTTTCCTCCTGCGAGACGGGAGGCGGCGCGCTGCGGAGGACGGGCGGGAGATGCGGATTGTATTCGTGCCGAATCTTCGGCGCATCCTGGAGAACGCCCTGCGCTTCGAGTCCGGCGGGCGGAATGTTCTTCCGCTTGGCCGGATGTTTGTAGCTGGCGATGGGGTCGCCGGTTTGCACGGACGGACCCCCACCCGAAGCTCCTTTTTTGCGTGGCATAGGCTGAATCGCTCGCGCGCGAATCAGCCCTGTTTGGAGACTGTCTCTGTGGGAACTCTGGTGCCTGAAAAAAAAGAGGGACGCACTTACTTACGCCCAGTAACAGGCACCTAGGAGGGCCCACAAGAGAACGCTTTCGGCGCGCCCCAGGCGGGGCGCGCGTCGAGCGCTGTCTCTTGTGCGAAAATTCCTAGGTTTCGTTACCGACAGCAGCCGAAGCTACGCGAAATTAAATTGTCGTTGTTGTCGTTATGTCATTCGTGTTTTGCGAACGGGGCAAGATTACCCGATGCCTTGGCCGCCCGACAAGCGCTTCGTGCATTCAGCGTCGTCTCGCTTTGCCGCAGGCTGTTCTGGGTCGGGACAGCAACCCCTGGCATCAGGAGTTCATCGAGGCATTTCCGCAATTCGCCCATTCCCCTGAAAGCCATAAAATGATAGACTGGTCCCACCAACATCCATGAACGCTGCACGTCGCACCAACCAAGTGTCCGCAACCCTCCCTCGCCGCATCGCACGAGGAACTCCTGTGCTGGAAACCCGGGCCCAGCGATGTGACGTTCCCGCTCCTCACGGAGAAACAGGACTTCGTGAACTCGATCAAGAGCCGCCAGGAAACCATGATTCCCGCCGAGATCGGCCATCGCACCGCCAGCCTGGGTCAGATCGGGACATCGCCATCCAGACCGGCGCGAAGCTTCAATGGAATCCCGTGACCGAGCGGTTCTTGGACCACGACCGAGCGAACCAGTTGCTCACCCGCCCGCACCGCGCCCCCTGGACCATCTAATGCCACAACCTGCCCTCCACGTTATGAACAAACTCTCGTTTTCAATTCTGCTCCCGTCCGCTTTGGGACTGTGTCTGCTCTATTCGGCAGCGACCGCGGCCGATGGCCCGGACAAAGCCCGTCCGACTCACCCGTTCTTCGCCTTCGACAACGGGGTGGGACGTGAACTGAAGTGGCCGCCCGCGCAACAAGCCGCCACGCTCCAAGCTCTCGGCTACGACGGCATCGGCTACACCGGCACGGAGCAATTCGCCGAGCGCCAGAAAGCCTTTCACGACCAAGGCTTGAAGATCTTTAACCTTTATGTGCCGTGTTTCGTGGACACACCGGTGCCCTACGACCCACAACTCATCGCCGCGATCCCGCAACTCCAGGGCACCGGCGTGATACTGTGGTTGACCGTCCAAGGCAAGGCCACCAACGACGCCAACGCTGTCCGCATCGTGCGCGAGATTGCCGATGCCGCCCGCCCTTTCGGGGTGCGCGTCGCGCTCTACCCCCACAAAGGCTTTTTCGTGGCCACAGCCGAGGAGGCCCTGCGAATCGTCCGGCAAGTGGAGCGCCCCAACGTTGGAGTAACGCTGAATTTGTGCCACGAGCTGGCGGCCGGGAATGCCGATCGGCTGGACGCCATCCTCAAAGCCTGCGCGCCCCATCTTTTCCTGGTTTCCATCAACGGCGCGGACCGCAGCGGGGGTTGGAACGAACTGATCCGGCCCCTCGGTGAAGGCAACTTCGACGTGGCCGGCCTTCTCAAGCGGATCGATCAAGTCGGCTACACCGGCCCCATCGGCCTGCAATGCTACAACCTCAAAGGCGCTCCGGAAGAACATCTGAAACGTTCCATCACCGCCTGGCGCCAGCTCTCCAGCTCACTCCGTCAAGCGGGAAACAAATAGGTATCTGAGCTCTTCTGAGTTGCCGGCCTGCGCCATCGGACAACTCCATTGCCGTCCCACGAAGGGCGACGAACGGGTGGCGGCTGCATGGGGGCGTTCTCTCCCTGAACCTGTGGTGGGGTGAGACTCTGTCGAACCCTGACTTTTTGCCGACCAAGATTTCAGGGCTCGACGCGTCTCGCCCCACCGTTGGAGGGGTTCATGGTCCCAATGCATGCGCCAAGCGGAAGGGGGCTCTCCATGAACCGTGGTTGTCTGAACGGGGAGCGCGGCCGTCCCGGCTGCACCGATCGGCGTCTCGCCGACCGGAACCAAACGGGTCCACCTCCACAAGTGTTCGGCGGGACGCCGAACCCGGCAGGCGAGACGCCCGCGCTCCCCATGGCACCCTCAGGTTCATGGCCCCGATTCACGTCCAATCGTTGGAGGTGTCCGCTTCCCATGAACCGTGTGATCCACAAACCGTTGATAATGAAA
>CAYHFE010000120.1:0-15720 GCA_964355375.1 uncultured Verrucomicrobiota bacterium | reverse complement strand
CGTCCCTACCGTTTGATCCGGTGTGACCAAGTTGGTCATGGTGATGGACGCTCCCGCGATATATTCGGCCGGCAACACTCGCACCACCCGGCTGCGTTTCGCCCAGACCGACGGCGAGAAGGAAAAACTGCTTCCTATCAGCGCGGGCGCAGGCGGCTCGAGCTCAAGGCCGGGCAATACCGGTTCGAAGGCCGCGCGCGGACCCGCGGCGTGGGCAGCGCCGGCGGGGTCTGCTTGCGAGTTTCGGGCGCGCAGACGGGCTTGCAGATCACCGGCGAACGGGATTGGACCTTGCTCCATTTTGATCTGATCGTGGACGAACCGATGGCGGGAATGGAATCGATGCATGTTAAGCCAGCCTTAAATGGAACAGCTCAATGCTCCATCTACCACGCCGTCGAAGAGGACACGATCTCCTTTCTTGGCCTGGTTCACTAGCGGCGGCATCCGGACTTCTCCTCAAGAAGCGTATCCCAGAGGCGGGAGGCGACGCGAAGAGCCTCTAACATCCTTGAAGTTTGAGCCTCGTCACGCGGGCGGCCGGCGGGTTTCGCTCACCTGAGAATCTCAGGGGACACCGCCTGAGAGCGGCCCGCAAGGAACCGAACTTGAAATCAATGAAGTGCCGGTGCCCGGACCGGTCGAACTCCGGCGGCAGCTGAAGTAAAGAGCGCGCAAATGATCCCGCCGTTTCGGACCTGACCGGCAATTGTCCGGTCAATGCTTCCTCTCCAAAACATGACCGAGAAAGACTGGCTCACTGACTCGCTATCACGCAAAAACGCCATGGAAAAACCGCTTCAAATGGCTGTAATGGCTGGTCCCATGTTTTCTAACTCTCACGGCTCTCCGATCTAACCGCGGCAACACCAGAATCCCCGAACCGCCTGACGAAAGCACAGAAACATGTCAAAAGTCAGGACTGACCCCTTTCCTTTCAGTTTATTTCTTCGTTTTCAAGGTGAAGTAATGCCGGCAATCTGCCCGATGCAGTGATGGGCAAAATCACCAAATCCTCGTCATGATCCAGAGCCGGAGCGCCGGCTTGTTGCCTCAGTGAACTTGCGAATGCCCCGGTGCTTTGTTAGCGTGCCCGCATGTCGGAACGATCGTCTGGAGATCACAAGATGATGACGCCCACCCCGAGGTTTAAGTGGATCGCTTGGATGATGCTGGCGGCGCAACTGGCCTTGGTCACCGGAGCTACGGATCGTCCGCAATGGTCGGGCGTTTACCCTCACCTCGCCCACTTCAACGAGGATGGCGAGTGCGGAACGGGCGCGGTGGTGCCCTGGGCCGGCCGCTTGTGGGTCGTCACCTACTCGCCACACCGGCCGCAAGGTTCTCCAGACAAGCTTTACGAGATCAACGACGCCCTGGAAGCGGTGGTCCGTCCGGAGAGCATTGGCGGAACGCCGGCCAATCGCATGATTCACCCGGAGTCCGGCCAGCTCTTCATCGGGCCGTATGCGATCGATCGGGAACGCCGCGTGCGGATCATCCCCTACCAGACGATGCCCGGCCGCCCCACCGGCAATGCGCGACACCTCACCGATCCGACGAACAAGATTTACTACGCCACCATGGAGGAGGGGTTCTACGAAGTGGATGTGCGCACGCTCGCGGTGACAGAACTCTACCGCGACGCCAATAGCGATCCGGGCGGTCATGCGGGTTCCCTTTTGCCCGGTTACCACGGCAAAGGACTTTACTCTGGGCAAGGCCGCCTCATTTACGCCAACAATGGCGAACTTTCGCCCGAAGCCATGCGGCGACCGGATATTCCCTCCGGCTGCCTGGCCGAGTGGGATGGCCGTGAGTGGCGCGTCGTGCGCCGCAATCAATTCACCGAAGTGACCGGCCCCGGCGGAATTCTTGGCAATCCGCATCCGTCCGACGATCCGATCTGGAGCGTGGGCTGGGACCATCGGTCGCTGTTGCTGATGGTGCGCGATCGAGGTCAATGGCATTGCTTCCGGTTGCCCAAGGCGACCCACACCTACGATGGCGCCCATGGCTGGAACACGGAATGGCCGCGCATCCGCGACGTGGGCCCGGCAGGCCAGCCGGACTTGTTGATGACGATGCATGGCATGTTCTGGCGGTTCCCGATGGCGTTCACGGCGACGCAAGCGGCCGGGATTCGCCCGCGCTCGACCTATCTGAAGGTGATCGGCGATTTCTGCCGATGGAATGATCGGCTCGTGTTTGGCTGCGATGATACGGCCAAGTCCGAGTTCCTGAATAAGCGACAAGCTAAAGGCAATCTCGCGGGGCCGGGGCAATCGCAGTCCAATTTGTGGTTCACCGATCCGGACCAACCGGATCATCTGGGAATTCCTCTTGGTCGTGGCGCCGTCTGGCAGAACGACCGCGTCCGCGCCGGCGAATGGTCGGATCCGTATCTGTTTGCCGGATTCACCCGCCGCGCCGCGCACCTCATGCATGAGGCACCCGAGCCGCTGACGTTTGAATTCGAGGCCGATCGTCTGGGGAACAACCAGTGGCAGGCGCTCCGCGCGGTGACGGTTCCAGCCCGCGGCTATGCCTGGGTGGAATTTCCCATCCACGATCCGGGAGAGTGGATTCGAGTGCGCGTCAATCGGGACAGTGAGAAGGTGACCGTTCTCTTCACCGGCGCGAATGCCGACGTCCGTTCTCGAGCGCCGGACGTTCGATTCGATCGCCTGGCCAAGGTCGGCGATCAGGTAATCTCCGCCGGCCTCTTGCGGACGCGGGGTGAGAACAAGCGCACGCTGCATCTGGCGGCCGTTCAGATCGAGGGGCGCGAGCGCCGGGAGGCCGGTTACTACGAACTCGGGACGGACATGGAACTTCGCCGAGTCGAGGACGCAAACGCCCACGCCTGGCTGAAGACGAATGTGGCGATTCCCCAAGGGGTGTTGAGCGTGGACGCGGCGTCGGTTCTTTATCGCGACGACTCCGGGCGCCGCTGGCGACTGCCCAAAGGCGAGGAGGCATTCGACGAGGAGACGGGCCTGGGCCTGGCTCGCATCGATCGCGAAGTGGTGACGGAGCGCGATCTTTTCAATTGCCACGGCACGTTCTACGAATTGCCGGCTGAGAACGCCGGTGGATTCGCCAAGATTCGCCCGATCACCACCCACCAGCGGCGCATTGCCGACTACTGTTCTTATCGAGGCTTGCTCGTGATGACCGGCTTGGCCGGCCCCACGGCCGCGGGCGGCGATCGCCACGTCATACGTTCCGCGGACGGGCGGGCCGCGGTGTGGGTCGGCGCGGTGGATGATCTGTGGAAGCTCGGCAAGGCGGTGGGGCGAGGTGGGCCGTGGCAGAACACGCCGGTGCGGGCGGGCCAGCCTTCCGATCCGTATCTGCTGACCGGTTACGATTCCAAGAAGTTGACGCTGTCTCAGCGTGGGCCGCGCCCGACTTCCGTGCGGGTCGAAGTGGACATCACCGGAGACGGACAGTGGGTCATCTATCGCACGTTCGAGCTCCCGGCGGAGGGCAGGTTGGAGCATCAGTTTCCCGACGCGTTTCAGGCGTACTGGCTGCGGGTCACGGCTTCATCCGACACGATCGCGACCGCGTGGTTGGATTACGACTAAGCCGGAGTCAGGCAATTGGGTCTAGGGTGGAACGGGCAACTTGCCCGTTCCGGTGGGCGACCAGCCCCCCGGCTTTGCGGCCAGAAGTTTCGCGGGAAGTGATTCCAATTTCCGTGCCGTCCTCGGCGGCAAGTTGCCTGCCTGTTCGGCAGACAGGCCGCCGAGGACGGTCAAGTTGGCCGTGCCACCCAGTGCAACTGAATGCTCGCGGATCCTCGGAGAGCAAATCGGTTGCAGGGCGCTTCAGCATGGGTACACTGCGGCGGTGATTCGGAATGTCATCTTTGATTGGTCCGGAACATTGGTGGACGATCTGCCGGCCGTCTGGCAGGCGACCAATCATGTCTTTCGTCTGGCGGGAATCGCGGAATTGACCCTGGAGCAGTTTCGCGCGGAGTTCTGCCTTCCATTCAAACGATTCTACGATCGTTACACGCCGCACATTCCCCTGCCGCAATTGGAGGAGTGGTTTCACACTCATTACCGGCAGGTTCAGGATTCGATTTGCGAGTTGCCCCACGCGCGCGAGTTTTTGCGCTGGTGCCGCCAGCGCGGGGTTCGAACCTTCGTCTTGAGCTCAGTCCATCGCCAGCACTTCGCGGCGCAGTGCGAGCTGACGGGTTTCCAGGAGTATGTGGACCGGCCCTACATCGAGGTGTTGGACAAGCGCACCAAGATTCTGGAGTTGTTATCCGAGAACGGTCTGAGCGCGGCCGAGACGTTGTTCATCGGGGATATGGCGCATGATATCGAGACGGCGAAGCACGGGGGCATCGCCTCGTGCGCCGTGCTGACCGGCTATACCGGTCTCGAACAACTGCGCGCGAGCAAGCCCACCCTGATCGTCGAACATTTGGGGGAATTGCGGACGATTCTCGATCGAAACAGCTGGGAAATCCCGACCCAGTCCGCCGGCGCGGTGCGCGCGGAAGACTCACGGCCGATCGTGACGGTGGGGGCGTTGATTTCTGACGAAGCCGGCCAAGTCCTGATGATTCGCACTCACAAATGGTCCGGCTTGTGGGGAATCCCCGGGGGCAAGATCCACTTCGGTGAAAGCTCGGTTCAAGCCCTTCGCCGGGAAATCAAGGAGGAGACGGACCTGGAGGTGGAGGAGATTGGTTTTGTCATGGTCCAGGACTGCATTCATTCGACGGAGTTCTATCGGGACGATCATTTTGTTCTGCTCAATTACACCTGCCGCTGTGTGGGCTGGCCGAGCGTGACCCTGAATGAGGAAGCTCAGGAGTTTCGGTGGCTGACCCTGGAAAAGGCTTGCGAGCTGCCCTTGAATGGGCCGACGCGAACCCTGATCAACGCCGTCCGAGCTCCTCACAAGGCCGGCGATGTCTGAAGACACGATCACGATTTGCGACCTGGAGGTCTTCTATCGCGTCGGCGTGCCGGACGAGGAACGAGCCAATCCACAGCGCCTCCTCCTCACCTTGGAGATTCTCCATGATTTTGCCGGCGCGGCGGCGACCGACGACTTGACGAAGACGATCGATTACCATGCCGTGACCACGCGATTGCGGCCCTTCGGTGAAGGGCGCGATTGGCGTTTGATCGAGACGCTGGCGGTCGATCTCGCGGAGTGGGTCCTTGCCGAATTCGATGCGGCTCGGGTCACGGTGGAGGTGAAGAAGTTTATTCTCCCGGAAACCCGGTATGTCGCCGTTCGGGTTACCCGGTCCGGAAATTTGTGATTCGCCGCCACCTCCCAGTTAGAGCCTGTGGGCTGGCAGCCCACAGGGACGGGCAAGTGGCCCGTTCCACTCTGAACCCAACTGCATCGATACGGCTAAGGCCGGGCCGCCGGTTTTACGGCCATCGTCTCGCGGATGTACTGTTCCACTTGGCTGGAGGTCTTTCCAGAAGATCGGTACCCGGCTGCAGTCCCGCTGACGTAGGCCGTTGAAGCCGACGTGCCGCTGACAAGGTAGGATTGCCCATTGTACTCGACGAGGCTGAGGCCGGGGGCGATGACATCGACAAAGCTGCCGCGGTTGGCGTAGGGGGCTAGGTTGCCTTTTTTGTCTCCGGCCGTCACCGCCACGACCTCGGGATAGGCGGCGGGGTAAGTCGGACTGGTCGAGGGTTGATTGCCGGCCGCCCCAAAAAACAGCACGCCTCCCTTGTAGGATTCCTGGATGAGAGCGGACAGAAGCGGGCTTCCACCATCTCCCGCCATGCTCAGGTTGATCACGGTGGCCCCGGCGTTGATGGCGGTGTAAATGCCGTTGGCCACGTCGAAGGTCGTCGTTTCAGGCCTTGGCCCATAGACGTCCACGGGGAGAACCCGCACGGACGAGCCGCCTTTTTCTGCCGGAGCCAGGGTGAGACCTTGGAGAATCGTTTCGGCCATGGACGTGCCATGCATGACTTGCCCATCGGAAGGGCCGGGATCCCCGGCGACATGGAGGGCGGGGAGAAGGAACTCGTTCATGCCCGCGGCCAGAGACTGGACGGGCGTATCGATTAGTCCGACGACCACTTTGCTGGCATCGGTGCTGATCTTGGGCCGGAGAGGAAATGGCGGCGTGGAACTCGCCTGAACTCGGGTGGTTCGAGTGGGTGGGCTCACGCTGAAATTGGATTCGACGGCTCCGACGTCCGGATTGGAGTCGAGCAATTCCCGGGCGGCCTTGGCTGATGCTTCATCCTCGAACTGGAGGCGGTAGGTGTTGAGACCGTCGATCTTGCCCGCAATCTTGGCTCCGAGTTCACGGGCCAGTTCTTGGATGGTCTTCTTCGATCCCGGCTTCATCGTGACGATCAGCTCGTTGGGAATGACCTTCTTTTCGGGCGGGGCCGGCGCCGGAGGCTCTCGCCCGACCACGATTTGGGTGGCCTGCCCGAGGGAGGTGCGGTAGATGAACAGTCGGTCTGGGCCATTGGATTGGGGGACCAGCGCGAAATTGAGGTCCCCCAGGAACCGGTGGAGGGCTTCGCCTTGCGGAAGGTTCTTAAACTTAACCGAAACGATCCGTTCCGTCTCCGGTTCCACGTAGATTTCCCAGCCGGTGGTCGTGGCAATCTCGGGCAGCAGGCGGGCCAAATCCCACGAGTCCAAATCAGCCTCGACGCTGTTCTCATTGACCCGCCAGCTCAGGATGTCCTTGGCGGGTGCCCGCGAGGTGAACCCGAGCAGGAGGAACAGGATGAAGAACCCCACTTGAACGGGCAGACGATGGACGGATAAAGCGGACACGACCGAGAACATATCACGATGAAACCCGAACGCGACAAAAAGGTTGCGCCGATGCCGCCAGAAAGGGCGGGACGAGCCCGTCCGGAAGGCGCGATGAGTTCCGAAGTCACCGGAAAGGATGGGTCAAGCGCTCCGCAGCCGACTTTCAGCTTGCGATAAGGCCTATTGATTTGCTATAACCGCTGGGAAACAATTATGGCAGCCATCGGCCGATTCCAGAAGGGCGACGACATTTTTCACGCGAAAGTGGTGGACGGTGAGCTCTTTCGCTTGCAGGGCGATGTGTTTGGTTCTCCCTCATACGAGAGGAAGGCGATTCCTCTGCGCGGAGTCAAAACATTGACGCCGGTCGTTCCGTCCAAAGTGATCGCGGTGGGGTTGAATTACGCCGATCACGCTCGGGAATCCGGGAAACCGCTCCCCAAAGAGCCCCTCTTTTGGCTGAAAGCACCGACCTCGTTGATTCCCGACGGAGGAAAGATCGAGATTCCGTTTCCTACCCACCGGACCGATTACGAGGCGGAGTTGGCCATCGTTATCGGCCGGAGAATGCGAAATGTCACTCCCGCCGCGGCCGCCCGCTACATTTTCGGGTACACTGCGGCGGAAGATATCAGTGATCGGACGATCCAGAATTCCGAGAGCCAATGGGCGCGGTGCAAGTCATTCGATACGTTCACTCCGTTGGGACCTTACGTCGAAACGAAGATCGATCCGCATGACTTGACGATCCAGCTTTTTCAAAATGGCCAGCTTCGACAGAATTCGAACACCAGCCAGCTCATTTTCAATTGTTTCCACCTCGTCAGCTTCATTTCCATCAACATGACGCTGCTTCCGGGCGATATCATCTTGACCGGAACACCGAGCGGAGTCGGGACCATCGAGTCCGGCGATCGGTTGGAGGTGCGAATTCAGGGATTGGCGCCGTTGGTGAACACGGTGAAGTGATCTTGCAGCCTCGGGGCAAGGTGTGCGGTAAGACGCACATTGGATTCGGACTTGGTAGCGGAATATAGTTTTGACACTTCTCTGAGCAACGCCTAGAGAAGCAGTGTTCCATGACCCATACAACCGAATGAAAACGCTGCCTCGACCCAATTTCTCTGCACCCAGCCCCACTTCACGACGATCCTCTGGTTTTACCTTGATTGAATTGCTCGTCGTGATCGCGATCATCGCGATTCTCGCGGGCATGTTGCTCCCCGCACTGTCCAAATCGAAAACCAAAGCCCAGGGCATTTCCTGCATGAACAATCTGCGGCAAATGATGCTGGGCTGGAGGCTCTACACGGACGACTGGGACGATGTCCTGTTGGCTTCGTTGGATATGTCGCCCAATCCTCTCCGGCGAGCTCGGTGGGTCAACGGCGGCTTGGATTATAGCTCAAGCGCGAGCAACTGGAATCCGACCAATGACATTGCCAAGAGTCCACTGATGCCGTTCATTGGGAACAATTTCTCCCTCTGGAAATGTCCGGCAGACCGCGCGACGGTCACGGTCAGTGGCAAGAAGCTCCCTCGGGTCCGCAGCAACTCGATGAGCCAGGTGTTTGACTTCGGGAGCTGGCTCCCGGCTGCATCTTGGCGCACTTATGGCAAGGGAAGTGAAATCGTGATTCCGTCCAAGACGTGGGTTTTGGGCGACGAACATCCGGATAGCATCAATGACGCGGCGATGGCGGTGCAGATGGTCAGGCCCGATGCGAAGACCGCGCAAATCATCGATTTTCCGGCGAGCTTCCACAACGGAGCGTGCGGGTTCTCCTACGCGGATGGCCATTCGGAAATCCATAAGTGGGTCGGAAGCAAGATCAAAGCGCCCGTTAAGTACAGCAACACCTTGTCGCTGAATGTGCCAGCCGGCGATTCCCTCCGTGACATTATCTGGTGGTCCGACAACACGACCGTGGCGAAGTAAGACCGGTCCGATCAGGGGGGCGGACAGAGTCCCACCTTCCGAGTGGAAGTAACCTTTGACACCAACGACAGAACTTTCTAAAAATAAAGCATGCTCCAACCCGAAAAATATGTCTTATGAGAAAGAACCTGAACTATATGAAACTCGCCCTCATACCGAGGAAGATTCGTTCCAGCGGATTCACTCTGATCGAGCTCCTGGTTGTCATTGCCATCATTGCCATTCTCGCGGGGATGCTACTCCCGGCCCTGGCCAAATCGAAAACCAAGGCGCAAGGCATCTTCTGCATGAGCAACGGCAAACAGATGATGCTCGCCTTTAACCTATACACCGGCGATTCGAACGATGTCTTCCCTCCGAATCCGGACGACGGGAATACCACGGCCGGCCAGAATTGGTGCGGCGGTCAGGCGGGGCGAGGCGGAGCGCAAGAGTTCAACACCCAGATCCTCAATGATCCCAAGACGTCGCTCCTGGTGAACTACGGCGCAAACCATGCTCTCTTCAAATGTCCTGCGGATAAACGGATGGGGACTTATCAGGGAACAGACGTGAATCTTAGAGGCAAGAAAGTCCAGGCCGCCCGGACGTTTGCCATGAGCCAGGCCATCGGAACAAAGAACAATGGGCGCGAAGCGGTGGATGGACCTTGGCTGGACAATAACCACGGCCACGTTCGCAACAAACCCTATCGGACCTACGGAAAGGCCAGCGATGTGGTCGATCCTTCTCCCTCGAGTTTGTGGATTCTCATCGATGAAGACGACCGCAGTCTGAATGACGCCGGATTCGCCGTTGGGATGAAGACGGCCGAGTGGATTGACTGGGTGGGAAGCTATCACAACAGGGCCTGCGGATTCGCCTTTGCCGATGGGCACTCGGAAATTCATCAGTGGAAAGATCCTCGGACGATTGTCAAAGGCACCAGTGTGTCGCGAATAACCGTCCCGGGAAGCATCGACTGGAAATGGATCAGCGAAAGAACCTCCGCGCCCTACGCGCCGTAGAGCGCATGAGTTATCCATTAGAGCGGCATGGGCCGCTCTGGGGTTGAACTCAAGAAATTTGCCTCCAGGTCAACAAGCGAAAAACACGGTTCATTCAAAGGGTTCAAATGCCGCACTCCCATGGGGTGCGGCATTTTTGTTCGGTGACGTGGGCGGCGGAGCGGCGGCGGTTTGCCCGGTTTCGCGGATTGTCATTCTTGGAATTGGCTGCATAATGGAGGGCGAGACGGTTACGCTGGCTCTCGCTGCGTCTGCCATTATTTTTTCTTGGATATGAAATCACGTGAACCCTCGGGAGAAAAATCCACGGAGTCGGGCGGTGTTTGCCTTGTCCAAACGGTGGTGGAGGCGATGAAAGGGGAGCCAACCCTGGAGGCGGTGAAGATTGATCGGGAGCGACGAGCGATTTCGGTCGCGACTTTGGGGCGACCAAATCGAGCTGACCTCCAGGAGGATCTCACGGCACGAATTCACCGAATTGAAGAGAACCAATCTGGCCAGTCTTGCGCATTGCTTTCTGGCAACGAAGATTGTTCCGCGTGCTTGGTGCCACCAACGGGGGGTGAACATCGAAATCTGTCGATCACTTCGGACGCGACGACCACCACCATCTCGCGATTGACCTGTCCGACGGCCCCGAGTTTCTGGCGGTGGCGGGACATTCCCTGGCCCAAGCTCGTGCCTCGCGAGGTGCATCTCCCCGAAGACGCCGAGCACGAAGACGAGTGGAAGGGGCAACTGGTGGCGGCGGCATTGTGCGGAGCGTTCGGTTTGGCTGGTTTCTTCCTCGCAGATCCGGCCCTGGGGCGCTGGTCTTTTTTTCTGGCCTACCTGGCTGGGGCGTGGTTCACCAGCATTGAGGTCTGGGAGCGGCTTCAGAAGGGAGCGCTCGACGTGCATTTTCTGATGCTCGCGGTGGCCGCCGGCAGTGCCAGCATCGGGGCATGGAGCGAAGGGGCGATGTTGCTCTTCCTCTTCTCGTTCTCCGGGGCGCTCGAACACTATGCCATGGGCCGAACCCATCGGGAAATCCGCTCACTCTTCCGCACGGCGCCGAAGGTTGCGACGTCCTTGGACGAACACGGCGAGGAGCGCGTCGTTCCGGTCGAGCACTTGCAGGCCGGTATCAGACTGCGCCTCAAGCCGGGCGAGCAGTTCCCGGTCGATGGCGAAATCATTCGCGGCCAGACGGCCTGTGACGAATCCAATCTGACCGGCGAGGCCGCACCGGTGGAGAAGGCGGTCGGCGATACGGTCCTCGCGGGCACGCTCAATCTTTGGGGTGTGGTCGAAGTGATGGTTCTCAAGCCGGCCAGCCAAAGCGCGCTCCAGAAGATCATCCATCTCATTCGTGAGGCGCAGCATTTGAAGGCGCCTTCCCAGCGGTTCACCGATCGGTTTGGCACGCGTTACACTTACGCCATCCTCGGCCTGTCTGGCCTGATGTTCTTTGTCTGGTGGCTGGGCTTTGGACTCCATCCGTTCGCCTCCACTGGGGGAAGCCCGAGCGCGTTTTATCGGACGATGACTCTTTTGGTCGTGGCGTCGCCTTGCGCTTTGGTCCTCTCCATCCCATCCGCCGTTCTGGCCGCGATCGCGTGGTCGGCGCGGCGCGGCATTCTGTTTCGCGGAGGAGCGGCCGTGGAAAAGCTCGCTGAGATTCAGGTCGTGGGCATGGATAAGACCGGCACGCTCACGACCGGTGAACTCCAGGTGGAGCGGGTGGAGAGTTTTCCGCCGGGCCGCGAGGATGAGGTCGCTCAGTGGGCCTATTCATTGGAGAGGCTTTCGACTCATCCGTTGGCCCGGGCGATCACTCGATACGGCAAACAGCGGCAAATCCCGGTCGTGGACCTGGCTCAGTTCGAGTCGCTGACTGGCCTGGGTCTGCGCGCCCGGCAGGGTGAAGAAGTGGTCGTGCTGGGTCGCCGCGATTGGCTCGAAAAAATTGGCGCCATCGGATTCGGCCATCCTTCGAGCAATGCCTGCGGTGGAGAGGTGAACCGGAAATGGCCCGCGGTATCTCCGGTCGAGCCTGGATTCTCCGAAGTCTGGCTGGCGCGGGGCGAATTGCGGGGAAGAATCCTCTTGCGCGACGCCATCCGGCCGCAGGCGCGGGAGGTGGTTCGGCGCTTGCGCGAGCTCGGTCTGACAACGGTAGTTTTGACCGGAGACCGCCAGGCGACGGCGGAGCATCTGGGGCGGCAATTGGACCTCGACGATGTCCGCGCGGAGCTCAAGCCCGAAGATAAGGTGCGAGCTCTGGAATCGTTTGTTCGCGAGGGCCGCAAGGTCGCGATGGTGGGTGACGGAGTGAATGACGCTCCCAGCTTGGCCGCGGCCCATGTCGGAGTGGCGATGGGTGCGCGCGGTTCCGACGCGGCGCTCGAGCAAGCCGACGTCGTGTTGATGCATGATCGCCTCGAGAATTTCCTGACCGCATTTGAGCTCAGCCAGCGAGCGAGCGCCGTCATTCGGCAGAATCTGGTCATTTCCCTCGGCACCGTGGTGGTGCTGGTGGCGCTGGCGCTGATGGGTGGCCTTCCTCTAACGGTCGGCGTGGCCGGACACGAAGGAAGCACGGTCGTCGTCGTGCTCAATAGCCTGCGGTTGCTGTTCACTTCCGCGGGCCGCTCCAGGCCAAAAAAGGGGGATTGATTGGCAAGGACCGCGAAGTGATCTGGCCGAAGGTGGATTACGGTGAAGTGGCGCTCCGTTTCAGTTGTTCGGGCACGAAACGCAGGGGTTAGTGCCAAACCAGAAAGGAACGATATGAATGTCAAACCAGCCCAAGAGCCTGGCAGTGTCCTGGTCAAAGTCGGACCCAAGGACGAGAAGATCTTGCTTGAAACAGCACCCGGCCTTACGGAGAAACCCTCGCCCTTCAAGCTGAGGCGCATTCTGGTCCCGCTGGATTTCTCGGACTGCTCGAAGAAGGCGCTGCAATACGCCATTCCCTTGGCCCAGCAGTTCAACGCCTCGATCATTTTGCTCCACGTCGTCCAGATTAACTTCGTGGGGGGAGAATTCGGTTCCATCGATTTTCCCTTGCTCGAGAATGAACTGCGCGAATGCCGGAGCAAACAGCTCGAGGCGTTTGCGCGCGATCAGATCCGCCAGCGTGTTCCCACGGAAACTCTCTTGCGGATCGGCGCGCCGGTGAGCGAAATCGTGCTGGCCGCCAAGAAACTCGAGGTGGACCTGATCATCATTTCGACCCACGGCCACACCGGGCTGAAACATGTGTTCATGGGGAGCACCACGGAGAACGTCGTGCGCTACGCCCCGTGCCCCGTGCTCACGGTCCGGGAGCACGAGCACGACTTCGTCACGGCGCTGAACGAGAAACAAGCCGGCTGAATCTTACGAGAGAGCCTGAGCGGTTTTCACCAGATAAGTCCGCGCTTTGGCCAGCGCGGACGACATCACGTCGGGCTCCAGATGGCCATGCATGAATGGATTGACCGGGCCGTTGAAGTGGATCCGACCCAAGGCCCGCAACCACGGAGTGAAATCGATCGGCCCATGTCCGGGCAATTGGCCCGCGCCGTCCTGCTTCTGCCAGGCGTAGAAGAAAAACAGGTGCCGGCCGCTGATGGCGATGGCTTCCTCAACGGAAGCGCCAGTCGCTTGCAGGTGGTACGGCGCCAGCGCGAGGCCCAGCCGCGGCGACGGGTTGAGATCGACAAAGGCTTTGAACGAGTCGAGCGAATCGAGCAGGGACTGGCCGTGATTCTCGATCGCAAGGTACGAGCGGTGCTTCTCGGCCAGTTCAACGAGCGGTTTCAGGCTCTCGAGAAACGCTCTCATTCGACTGGTGAGTTCACTCGATGGGACCGGTCCGGGGCCGCCCTGAACGGCCATGCCGCCTCCCGCTTTGCCCAAGAGTTCCGCGTACTTGGCGTAACCTCCCACGTAGGTGGAGAAGCTGGCCAGCGCCAGCTTATGGCGGGAGAGCAGTTGGTTCAGTCCGTCGGGGCCGAGCCGCTGCCAGGCGTCGTCGAGATGGGGGCATTTCTCATAGGCGCACCAGAGGTCGATGGCCTCAAAACCCAAACCGGCAATGCGCTCACACGCCTGCTCGATGGGAAGGGTTTTGAAGTGAATGGACGAAGTCGTAAGCCGAGGACGCCAGACCGCTTTTGGGTTTAACGCAGCGGCCGCCAGTGGGTCGCCGGGGGCAAGGTTCGACGCCATGGCGCCGGCGAGGATTCGCGCGATGAATTGTCGGCGACTCGACGCGGTCATGGGGAGGCGAGGTTGAGTGTTCATGCGTCACAAGACATACGGATAACGCTGCGGCTTGCCCAACATTCGGTTGGCCTGATCATCACCGATCACTTGTTCCCGCACCCCGTCCCATTGCAACGGTCTGCCGAGCAGGTAGGACAAGTTGCCCAAGTTACAGAGAGTGGCGGTGCGATGCCCGATTTCGATATCGACGGCCGGGCGATGGTGGCCTTCGCGAATGGAGCGCAGCCAATCGGCTTTGTGGTTCATATTGAAATCCTCGAATTCATCCGTCCGCGGCACTTCCACGCCCCCGGGGGGCAGCTTGAAGTTGATGGCATCGGGATGGGCCGGTTTGTAGGCGCCTTCCCATTCGAGAATGAGACGGCCTTGCTCGCCCCAGAAGACGTTGCCGAATTCCAATTGGCCGAGTTTCTCCCCGGGCTGGCCCCAAACCAAGGTCCAGTCCGGGTTCTTGAATTCGTAGATCACTTCCATGTCGATGGGGCAATCCCACAGTCCCAGCGTCGGGGCCGTTCCCTTGGCGGTGACGCGGAACGAGACTTGGCGATCAGCGTTCATGCACCAGAGAATGGTGCTGAACTGGTGGGCGCCCCGGTCGCGAATCTGTCCGCCGCCCGATTCCAGGAGCCAGCGGAATGTGGCGGGCGCATAGCGCTTGTTGTAGGGGCGCCAGCGCAGCGGCCCCAGCCACAAATCCCAATCCAATTCCGGCGGAGGCTCGCTGTCGGCCACCGGGTGATCATCCACCGGATTGGCGTAATGCCAACATGTGACGCGATGCACGCGACCGACGATGCCATTGCGGATCGCCCGGCACGTGTGCCACGCGCCCTTGCCGGTGCGCCCTTGGGCTCCCACTTGGACGGCGACGTTGTGGGCTCGAGCAGCCTTCACCATGGCTCGCCCTTCTTCGACGGTCACCGATGCCGGTTTCTCGACATAAACATGCTTGCCGGACTCGCAGGCATGCACCGTTTGCACGGCATGCCAATGGTCGGGGGTGGCGATGACGACGGCGTCAATATCCTTTCGTTCGAGGATGTAACGGTAATCGCGGAACGGCTCGGCGCTGTCACCCGCCACTTTCAAGGCCGCCGCGAGGCGGTTGTCATCGGCGTCACACAAGGCAGCGACGTTGACTCGGCCGATCTTCTGAAACTCGAGCATGTTCTTCAAGTGGGCGGTGCCCATGCCGCCGACGCCGATATGGGCGACGGTCAGGCGCGCGCCGGCGCCGGGACGACCCGGTGCAGCCAAGACGTTCGCAGGGATAATTTGGAATGCGCTCAACGCGGCGCCCGACGTTTTCAGAAACTGTCGCCGAGTGAGCGGACGGTGGGTTGGCTGGGTCATAGGTTGTCTCCGGAGGATAGGGCGCGCGGATGGTTGGGCGGTGGGAGGAGCCGCACAAGTCGCGGGCGGATGGCAAATCGGGCAGACGGATGGCGTGATTCCGACGGTTGGTGGCTCACGCGAGTATTGGACTGGCTGGCCCAGTTGGCGTCGTTGATGTGGGTCAAGAATCGAGATCGAAGCGCCGGTTCATGGGAAGGGAACACCTCCAACGATTGGACGTGAATCGGGGCCATGAACCCGTTCACGGTGGGGCGAGACTCTGTCGAGCCCTGGAATCGTTGCCGACAATAAAGTCAGGGTTCGACGGAGTCTCACCCCACCCAGGTTCATGGAAAGCGGACACCTCCAAAAATCGGACGTGAGTTGGGGCCATGAACC
>CAYHFE010000119.1:0-15781 GCA_964355375.1 uncultured Verrucomicrobiota bacterium | reverse complement strand
GTGGATAGCCATCGGCCGAACAAGAAGCTGGTCGCCCAGGAGGTCGAGCAAGTCTTCCCTCAAGCGGTGGAGCGAACGCCGCAGGCAACTGCGATTCCCAATGTCTATCAGGTCGCAGAGAAGCTTGAGTTCATGGACGGACGTAAAGAACTCCGCCTGACCGTGGGCAAACCGCACGACTTGCGGGTGGGCGACTCGGTGGACCTCTACACGGACAACGTGCCGTTAAAAAACGTGAAGGTCACGGCGGTCTCAGGTGAGCGCGAATTCACCATCTCCTGTGACCACGCCCCGAAGAGCGTCTTCATTTACGGCAAGTATGTGACGGATTTCCGCGCGGTGGACTACAACGCCATCGCCATGCTGAACGTGAGCGCCACGCAGGAGCTGGATCGCCAGGTGCAGGCCTTGAAGAAGAGCGAAGCGCGCATCGCCGAACTGGAAGAGAGGGTCGCGCGGGTGGCCGAGCTCGAACAGAAGGCGGCGCGGGTGGATACCTTGGAGCGGGAGATGGCGGAGTTGAAGAAGCTTGTGGCGGGTCTGGCCCAAGACAAGACTCCGGGGCGTCTCGCGGCTCAGAGCGTCCCCGCCGCCGGTCAATAGTCCAGAGACTGGATCGCTTCACCGCCCGAGTGAATCGTTGAGGTCTATATGAACCAACCCACCCCCAGCCCCTCCGAGGAGGGGAGCCTGATGGACAGGCCCTGGTTTGGAAGTTCCCCTCCTGGGAGGGGTGCAGGGGTGGGTTCAACGCCACTGCGCAGTTCGGGTTGGAACGGGCGCTTGCCCAAGAAAAGCGTCTCACGCACTTCAGAGCTTTCGGAAAGAAGCATAGTGAAATCTCCGCCTGTCCCGGAGGGACAACCGAGAATAGAACTGGGTTGGAGAACCACGGATTACACGGATCACACGGATGAGAAAGCCTTTCGGGAGTTCCCATCTTATCCGTGCCCATCCGTGACATCCGTGGTCAAAAAGTCTTCGCGGGAATGGGGATGTTTCGGAGGATCTCGACGGGCCGAAGCCAAAGCGGTGACTTCGCAGACTCCGTCACCGCACTCCAAGACGCTGGCGCGACCTATCACGCTCGAAGAATCATTTCCCTTTCCTCTTCGTGTGTTTCGTGTGTTTCGTGGTCTCATCTCTTCCTCTTCGTTCTTTGCGGTTAAATCCGTCCGACACTCACACTGCCTATGAACCGGCCTAAACGAACTTTCCTCCAAACACTTCTGCTCGCAGCGGCGCTGTTCTCCACCGCAACTGTGGCGCGTGCGACGGTGCTGTTTGACCAATCGGCGTTCCTGTACAGCACGAGTTACCAACGCGGCGTGAACTGGCAATCCAAGGGCGGTCTTCCGCGGACGGGCACTGGTGACGTGCCGTCGCCGAATCAATTTCGAGGCGGAATTGTGTATGGCGCCGTGACCTACCAGAAATCCACCGCCCTGAATGCCTCGCTCAACTTTCCCGCCAACGCCAAGAATCTGAATTACCCGCACACGGAGAACGCGAACGGCACGGTCAAGTTGGTCCTGCGCGCCCAAGCCGGGTCGCCGTATATGATGCGGTCGATCTCGTTCCTTTTCGGATCAGTCATCGCCCAACCGCTAACCAGGGAAGAGGGCACTCCGCTGACGGGAAACGAAATCACGAGCTACTGGGCGCCGGAGCCGGCGACGCTCAACAATCACACCAACACGGGCTACTATTGGAGTCCTCATGCCAATAAGGTCTATGCCGTCCAGCCTGGCCGCGTCGATCTCACTTGGCGGCGGTCGGGGCCGGAGGCGACGACTCCAACGAGCAATCTCACCCTCTACACCAATGTCGGCGGTTCGTATTTTCGGCTCTTTGCAACCAATTACCTCGTCTCGGGCGCGACGTTCAAGACGCCGCGCAAGATTTTCTGGACGGAGAAGACCTTCCAGAGCATCGGCAAACCGATTCAAGTGCCGACCGCCCGCGTCGGAGCCGTGAACATCGTTTATCAGAATGAGTTCCCGGAGAGAGTCACGACTGAATTTGAAGCGTTGGGCCAGTCCGAGATCGTGACGGTAGCCACCAACCGGTTGCAGGAATTGCGGACACTTTGGTACGAACGCACCGACAGCCAGATTCACGCCTACAACAAGGAGGGCCGAGCGTTCGTCGAACTGCTGGGGGACGTGCGGTCCGGGACGGTCCGGAACCAGTTGGGTTACGAGATCGTCGATGTGATCCGCCAGGCGAATCCGGCGGATGTGACCATCGAATTGGGGGAGAGGCTGACTCCACCAGGCTCGGTCACGAACCTCTTTCCCGAACCGATCCTGGCGGATCCGACCAAGAACTTTACTTATCGACATGGCCTGCTGGGGAGCGATGTGGCCACTTACTACGCCACCCGCGAAACCAGGAATCTCAACGATTACCAAATGTACTGGATGGAAGAAAGCGTCGCCGGGTTGCACTGGCCGTTGGTCCTGGCCCGATACGAATTGATCTGGCCCTCGGATCCGGCCCGCTACAGCCATTATGTTCGTCCGGCTTCGGATCAAGAAACGGCGAAGCTGACGGCTGTTCCGATGCCAACGTCCAACGTGCCTTTCCTCGATTGGCAGGACCGGGATGGAGTGGATAATCCCCGCGCCTTTCTGACCGAGGATTTCAAATTCTATACCTACTTGGACGCCATTTATCCGGCGCACCGTACGCTCCTGCGGTTCAACTCTGGGGAAAACGTGGCCTTCGAGCGTGTCTTTTCTGTTCTCGAAACTGTAGTTAAAACGCCCGGCTTCGACGGGTCTCGGGAAAGCGCGATCAACTCTTCGTCTTCGTTCTTCGCCGGGCCTGGGGTGGACGGGGCGCTTGATTTGAATCCGGCATTGGGGGCTTATGGCCAGTTGCCAGCCGGAGTGTATTTCGATGGGGGTTCGTACACGGTGGAAGCGTGGGTCTATTTGCGCAGTTATAGGACCAATGCGCGTTTGATCGATTTTGGAGATGCTGGACTCCCCAATAACGTTATCCTTTACTTCCCTGGCACCACCGGCCAGGCGAGCTTATTTGTATCCGCCAATGGATCCTTTAGTGCCATCACAACTCCAAATCCGCTGCCCCTCACTCAATGGGTTCACTTGGCCGCGGTATTCACTTCCACGGGAGCGGCCACGGGAACGGGTTCCATCTATATCAACGGCGTCTTGGCGGTTACGGGCTCGGTCAATACTCCTGCCAATGTGACCCGTCCGAACCCATTGGTCGGCCGGAGTAACACTAGTTCAGATCAGCTTGCAGATTTCCGAATCGATAACCTTCGTATCTGGTCGGTGGCCCGCACACCCGGGCAACTGGACGAGGGGATGAACAGCGTTTATCCGGGAGGCACCGCCGGATTGGTGGCGGAATTCCGGTTTAACCATGAATCGGAGTTTGCGCCCGATACCAGCGGCAACGGACGAACGATGACTCTGTTCAACACGACGATTAGCTCGTCCAACAAACTGACCCGTCCGCGCTTCGTGGAAACCACGGCCTGGGTGGGCCAGCGACTCACCCCGCCCGCTGGGGAAAGCACGAAGACTACCGACCTCCCCTATCTCGCCGGCTTTCTCAACCAATCCTACGGCACGGGCTTCAGCGTGAGCGCCTATCAAGACCCGTTCGCGGTGGGCTTCGAAGCGGCGGCCAAAGGAGCGATCATTCCGGTGAACGCGGGCAACAACACAGCCCAGCTCGAAGTTTGGTGGTACCGGAAGAACACACTGGACCTGGCGAAGGGTTTCAAGCCGATTTATTGGCCGTCGGTCATCGGGCGCTACTCGATTCAATGGCCGACCAACACTCCGTTTTCGCGCGAGATTATCCTGGCCAGTAACGCCGGCAGCGGTGCTCTGACCAGCCTGGAAGCCAAGGGCACGATCTATTCCCAAAACGATCCGACCACAGCCGGATACAATCCCAATGAAGAACACGCCTTGATGTTGGGTGGCCAAGCCTACGCTTTGCGCGATGACCTCAACGTCACGTCCGGCGCAAACTTCTCGTCCCATCCTTACGTCTTGGTTGAATACACCAATAGCGATGGCCGCCCCAGCATGAGCGTCTTCCAGGTGCTGCGGGAAAAGGGAAACATCAAATTCGATTACTCAGTCAAAGCAGGAACCGTCCTTCAGCCTCCGATGCCGCTGCCTTTCCTGGAAAAGCCGCTGGGGCCGGAAATCATCGGGACGCCGGCGCGCAGTTTAAACACGGCGGTTGATTTTTGGCCGGTCTCCACGGTCCAAGCCACGTTGGGAGACGGCGTGTCCCACTACCGAGCGACCACGCAAACCAGGCCCTTCTTCAAGGCGTACGAGTCGTTGTCTTTTCAGCGTGTGGTCGCTTCCGGAGTAACCGACACATACTGGCTCTACTCGACCAATGTGGATCACACCGCCCGCACGGTCAGTTCATTCATCTCGTACAACGCGCCTTACTCACTGTCGGCCTGGCCCGATGCCAGCCAGCCGGCGACGTTGACGCGATACCGGTACAAAGTGGCCAGCGCGTCCGGATTAGCGGCCAACAGCAAAGTCGTGATCGCCAAAGCCGTTTCCACCACGAACTGGGTCGTGACCGTGACGGGCACGGGCTCCGATGCAAATGGGACTTATGTCGAAGTGGAATTTGCCGTGAACAGCCGGACGGCGGCGGCGGGAGCGGATCGGCTGATCGTGCCACGGAACGACTTAAACCATGCCCCCGCAAACCCGGGGCCCGGCTGGCGTTTGTCGTATCAACAGGTGTCGCCGACACCCTCGAGTGCGGCGCTCCGGGACTTCTATTCTGGCTTCACCCTGCAAGACCGAAAACGTGACGTCTGGGTCTATCGCGGGCCGCATGATCCGGCGGACCCGGCGGACAACCCGCAGCTCGTCATGCAGTTCTACTACAAAACTCTGCCCGGCTTCTATTATCCCGGTGCCGCTCAGCAACCGGCCGTCGGCACGATCACCCCGTATCTGCGTCCGAGAAATCCTGACGGAACGTTCGCCGGCGATTCCGTTTTCGGGAACGCCGATAACGACAGTGTCGGAGATGGCAATCCGCTCGGCGTGTTCTACCGGCCCGTTTGGCCCGAAGGGACTCCGGTGCTCCAGATGGCGGAATCGCTCACCCTTCCGAAGCGGGGATTGCCGGCCGTGCGCGGCCAGCGGAGTTTGGAGATTGTTTATCAGCAGTCTCAGCTTCGACCGGGCAAGGGTTTGGCTGATCGCTCGGCGATCTTGCACGATCCCACGCGCGAAAAAGTCTTCGAGTTGAGCAGCACGGGCCTGAAGCAAATCCCGGCTTCGGCGAAAACGTCCGTGTTCCGGGGCAAATCCTATTTCCCGAACCTGCCGCCGCATCTCAGCGAGCGGTTTTTCTTTGACCCGAATCGCGGAAAGAGCGGCGCGCTGGTTTTCCAGGGCCGATTCGTGGACGAACCGGTCGGCGAAGATTTCCTGATGCTGAATATCGTCGGCCAAAAGGATGCCATCGATCTCAAGGCGCTCTGTTCATCGGACGATCCGTTGAAGGCTCAGTGGGATAGTGCGATCGCGAGCGGCTTACAGACAGTGATGGAGCTTTTTGTCGAGAATCCCGCCAAGCCCGGCACCTTCAAAACCTCTTCGCCGGAAACGATTGGTCCGTCCTCGCTCGCCGAGGTGATGGACGACGACGTGGCGGTGGATTCGTACGCTCTCACCGCCGTGGGGCCGGGCACAGGTTACCTCACTCTCCTGGCCGGAAATGGTCTGAATACCGGCGTCCAACCGGCCGAGGAACCGGTCGCCGTGCAAATCATCCGGGTCGTGGACACGCTTTATCCTGGCGAACTCAAGATCGTCAAATCCTCCAATCCCCTCGCCGAGAAACTGACGCTGCAACAAGTGGTCGATCTGGCGGGAAAGGTGGACGACTATGAATTCGAATGGAAAATCACCTCGCCCGTGGATGGCCAGCCGCCGGCCGTCTATCAAAACACCCCAAGAACACTGGTCGGGGACGGCGCTTGGAACCATATTCGATTTCCGCTGACCACCGACACCCCGGGTTCGGTTAACGCGTCGGCGACCTCGTCCGCGCGTCGCTCCGCCGACGTGAACGGAAGCGTTCGTGCGATCAGCCGCATTCCGTTCCAGAGCGTCAGCACGATCGATGGGCAGCTTTACTTTTCTCTCTCGGGCTCCTCGCCCACGCCTGTGAGCGGAAACCAAGCCGTGGTCCGGTATGCCGATGGGACAGTGCTCAATGCCACCGTGGTGCCCACGCCTGCGGACCAGGCATCGTCCACGATCGTCGCCGCGATCGATGCGGGGCAGGGTCTTCCCTCCAGCCAAGCTCGCATCATCGACCTTTATGAGCGGGCGGTGGCCGATCAACCACAAAGCATGGTGTTTCGCGAATTCACCGTCACGAGCGCGACGGCGTATTCGCAGTATTACCTGAGCCTGAATCTCGACGGTGCCTTAGGTGCCAAAGTCTATGTCAACGGAAGTTTGGCCGTGACCGCAAATTTAGCGGACGGCAACACGACGACGGTGGCGGCACCAAGCGGATTTTCTGCGTTGCCACGGGTGTACCGTCTCGGGCCGGACGTGTTCACTGGCGGTGCCACGCTGAACGGCAGCACGACCCATCGCCTGGCCGTGGAACTCTTTTCCAGCGCGCTGCCGGATGCGGTTCAGACGTTCAACCTCCGTATCGAGGCTTACGAAGCGGTCGATATCGCCAGCGGAGCCAACTCGCCCTGGCTGCCCCTGGACACAGTTCAATACCAGGACAAAGTTCGGGCCATCCTGGGGGAAAACGCCGACGTCCGAGTGATATCCGACACTTATCTAATCTCCCGCTATCGCGCGATCAGCGCGAACCATGCCTCGTTCAAGCCGGACGTGAATGGCGTGAAGCAAGGCTGGTCGCAGTGGACGGAGCCGCAATTGGCCGAAGGCTGGATCAAGCGCGTTCTGGCGGGCATCAATCCTTTCAACCAGCGCGTGACCGATCTGTTCAACAACCGTGTGAACACCGACGTGAGCATCATCACCCAAGCCGGAGCACGCTGGGAAGGTGACGTCGCGCTGAACCTTGATTCGATCAACAATGCCGGAGTGATCGAGATTTACGAAACGGTCTTGCGCCGCGGCAAAATGTTGAGCATCGGCGGCGGGATAAACTTCGGGCCGGCCAACGACGCGCTCTTGCTTGCGGCCGGTTATTTGAACGACCTCTACATGATGCTCGGCAACGAGGCCTGGGCCGACGCCGCCAATCCGACCATCGGCATCGGCACCAAAGACAAGACCTACGGCGACATCGCCACCGCGCTGTTTGCTTTCAAAGGCCAGATGGCCTCGTTGCTCGAGGAAGAGCTGGCCCTGCTGCGAGGCCGCGATGATTTCCTGGTCCCCGGCGTCACCGCCAGGCCCGTGTACAATCGCCTGTTCTGGAATTACACGCGCGGGATCGATTCCGGCGAAGTCATCTACGCGCTGAACTACAATATCCAGGAGAATAACGACAGCGGCGTCGATGGCGTGATCAACGCCGACGACGCCCGCAAGATGTTTCCGCAAGGGCACGGCGATGGTTACGGCCATTACTTGACCGCGCTCAAGGGTTATTACTCTCTGCTCATGGACAACGATTTCGATTGGGTGCCACGCATCGAGGCGGTAACCGTGCTCGGGAAACCGGTCTCGGTGGATTACCAGGACGAACGCAAGTTTGCGGCGGCGGCGGCGGCGGTGGTGCGCTCGGGCCGGCAGATCTTCGACCTGACCTGGCGCCGGGACTTTATTCCCGGTGATGACGTGGGCTGGAGACATCTCGCGACGAACCGCGTCAACACCACGAGAACCCAACCGGTGCCTCGCAACTGGGGTCTGGACCATTGGGCGACACGGACCGGGCAAGGCGCATACCTCAATTGGGCGGTGGGGAATTCGATTTTGCCGGATGTCGATCCCGATCCCACGCATGAAGGCATTCAGAAGGTGGACCGCACCACTGTGCCGGAACTGAAAGAATTGTCGGCTACGGCGGACGATCTGCAGACGGCGCTTGATAACGCCGAAGCTCATCTGACGCCTCTGGGTCTGGCGAGCGGAAGTTTGGCCTTCGACATCAATCCTACTCAAGTCACCGGCCCCAATGCCGAGACGCACTTCGAGCAGGTCTATAAACGGGCGAAGGTGGCTTTGAACAACGCGCTGGCCGCCTTCGATGACGCGAAGGATGTCACGCGACTCCTGCGGTCGGAGCAGGATTCACTGGCGGACTCGCAGGCCGGCGTGGCGAAGCAGGAGTTGGCCTACACCAACACGCTGATTGAACTCTACGGCACGCCCTATGCCGATGACATCGGCGCCGGCAAGACCTTTGTGCAAGGATTCGAAGGGCCTGATTTGCTCCACTACATGTATGTCGATGACGTGACGCTTTACGAGAAAGTTACAGGCTTATGGGCACCCAATGATGAAGACACGTTCGTGATCGATATTCAGGGCCTGGCCCCAGATTGGGGGTCCACGTTGGGTCTCAATAATTGGCTCGTGCCGGCCAAAATCAAAAACAGCAATGGGACAGAGATTGACAATCCAGCATACCAGGAAGGAACAAACTACATTACTTACAATTGGGGCCCGCACGGTTTCCTGGACAAGCCGGCCGCATGGACGGGGAAACGCAAATCACCCGGTAAGATTCAACAGGCCATCTCTGAGATCATCGCCGCCCACGACAACCTCTACGTCACCATCACGGCTAACGCCATGAGCGACGCGGAGGATCTCTTCAAGGCGGTGGCGCTCTTCGAATCCCGTGGGGTTTCTTTGAATGCGATCAGGGGGTTCGAAACGAGCATCAGGAACACACAAAATGAAAGCACGCGCCAAGCCAACAACTCAGCGATTGCCAGCCGGGATTTGCAGGTGGCGGCAGGAATCGCGGATGATATTGCTCAGGTCACAGGGGAATTCTTTCCGAAGTCATTGATCTTTGGGTTAGCCAATGGAGGGGACGCATTTTCCCCTGCAAGAGCTGCCGTTGTTTTGGTGGGGAAAATATTGAAGAACGTTTTGCTTAGCGCCGACGCCATCCAAAACAGAATCTTTCTAAAAGGTGACACGGAGCGGCAAAAAGCCCTGTTGGATCTGCAGAAGCAAATCGACGAACTCGGGCGCACCGAGGAGTTCAAGCAGGAGGTGGTGGAACTGGGTGCAGCCACGAAACAAGTCCAGGGAGATTGGATTCTCATTAACGCGGCCTTGCGGCGATTGGACGACGCCACCCGGCAATACCAGGGCATGGTCGCCACCGGTGAACGAATTCAGACGGAGCGGCTCGTCTTCCGCCAGCGGGCTGCGGCCATCACCCAAGGCTTCCGCACGCGCGACGCCGCGTTCCGCATTTTCCGCACGGAGAAACTGGAGCGCTACAAGACCTTGTTCGACCTTGCGGCGCGTTACGCGTTCCTCGCGGCGAATGCCTACGATTACGAAACGGGGCTGTTGCACAAGCAGCAGGGCAAAGAGTTCATCAACCGCATCGTCAACTCGCGCGCACTCGGCGTGATGCGCAATGGCGAACCGCAATTCGCCGGAAGCAACACCGGCGATCCCGGTCTGTCGAGCGCGCTCGCCGAAATGAAGACCGACTTCGACGTGCTCAAGGGTCGGCTCGGTTTCAACAATCCGAACAGCTACGGAACCACGGTATCGTTGCGCACGGAAAAGGAGCGGATCATCCCCTCGGCCGACGGCCATGCTACCTGGCAGGACGTTCTTCAACGCGGCCGCCGCTCCAACCTGCTCGATGATCAAGACATTCGCCGCTCCTGCATGCAGATCGACCGCGGCAATGGCCTGCCGGTGCCCGGCATCGTTCTGGAGTTCAGCACCACCATCGAGGATGGCCTCAATCTGTTCGGCCAAAACCTGGCTGGCGGCGATCATTACTTCGACACCAGCTCGTTCGCGACCAAGATTTTCGGGGTCGGCGTGGCCTTCGAAGGTTACGTCGGGATGGATAATCCTGTGGCGAACACGTCGGCGGTGAACGCGGCCGGCGGCTATTCCCCACCCGATCCCGCCACCACGTTCCTCGGCTCACAGTCTCTTGCCGCGACGCCCGGCATTTACTTGATCCCGGTGGGAGTGGATTCGATGCGCAGCCCGCCGTTGGGTGACGCGAGCCAGATCCGTTCGTGGAGCGTGAATGACGTGGCGATCCCGCTGCCGTTCAATATCGGCGGATCGGATTTCTCGACGAAAGCGCTGTGGCAATCGAGTGAATCGCTGACGGAGCCTTTGTTCGCCGTGCGCAAACATCAGGCGTTCCGTCCCGTGTCAACGACCGCCGCCTTCGGCAACGAGGTCTATTCCAGCAACGGAAGCCTGAAATTATCGCAATACACGAACAACCGGTTGATCGGGCGCTCGGTCTGGAACACGAAATGGAAACTGGTCATTCCCGGGCACAAGCTGCTGGGCGATCCGCTCGAAGGTTTGGACCGGTTCATCAACACGGTGAAAGACATCAAACTGCATTTCGTGACTTATTCGTACGCGGGCAATTAGTGAAATGGAGAATGGCGATATGCGAACGGAAAAAGAGCCCATGCATTTAACCGCAGAGAACGCAGAGAGGGGAAGCGCCGGAGAACCGCATGTAGTCCCGCCTTCAGGCGGCCAAACATCAATCAATTCAACGCGCGCGGATTTGCCGACGCCCGACCGGCTGAAGCCGGAACTACGTGCCGAAGAAAGTGCGAGCGAATAGTATGTAGTCCCGCCTTCAGGCGGCCAAGCGTCAATCAATTCAACGCGCGCGGATTTGCCGACGCCCGACCGGCTGAAGCCGGGACTACGTGCACCGCGACCGGAACGGTTTGGGATCGAGCATTACTTGAACGAAAGATAAGAAATGAGAACTAGCAATTGGCTTTTGGTTGGGGCGGGTCTCCTCACCTTGTTGACGGCGCCTCGACTGCACTCCTTCCCCCCAGCGCCGCACCATCTCCTTTACGGCACGGTCCGAGACGAAATGGGAAATCCGCTGTCGGTGCTAGGGGCTGAAGTGATCCTCGAAACTACGACCGGCACGTCCATCAGGACGACGGTCTCTCCAGGCTTGGAACCGGGAGTGAACTACAGGCTCGCCGTGCCGCTCGACGCCGGTGTCAGGTCCGATGTTTACCGACCCGATGCCCAGCGCGCGACCGTGCCCTTTAAGATGCGCGTCCGAATCGGGCAAACGGTTTATCTTCCGATCGAGATGACCGGAGATTTCTCGAAGCTCGGTCAGTCCGCTCAGTCCACTCGGCTCGATCTGACTTTGGGCGAGGATTCTAATGGCAATGGGATACCGGATGCTTGGGAGCGCGCCATCCTCGCGGCCTCCAACGGCAAGATCAAGACTGTGCGTCCGGGCGACGATTCCGACGGCGACGGCGTCAGCAACCTGGATGAATACCTGGCCGGCACCAACGCGTTCGACAGCAAAGACGGATTCTCGCTGAAGGTCGTCGAAGTGAAAGCCAGCGCGCCGACCCTGGAGTTCATGTCGATTCGAGGCCATACCTACACAATCTTCGGTACCGCGGATTTGAACGCCTGGGCGCAGACGCCATTTCGATTCGCAAACGACAGCGCGGATACGGCCGACCGGCAGAGCTATGAAGCGAGTGATTCGCGGGTGGTACAGGTTTCCGTGCGTCCGCCTGCCGACCAGCCCGCCTTGCGCTTTTTCAAACTGCGGGTGCAATAACCGGCCAAGAAGTGCAGTTGAAACCACAGATGGACCCAGATAGACACAGATGAGGACAAAGAGGAAACCTGAGGGGCTTTACCTTCTGGAGAGGAATTCCAAGGTTAACCACAATGAACGAAGGAACTCGGCGCGAATCGATTCTCCTGGTTGCCTTCGTTGCCTTCTGTAAGGAACATGCCGAACAAGTCGCCCATTTCACTGAAAGACCCTGCTTCATTCGCGTGGACGATCGGGGCTGTTCTCTTTGCGGGCATGCTATGCCTCTTTCTACTTGGGCGGAAGCCACCGACGGTGACTGAAGTTCTTTCCTCAGAGCTGACACGCCGGGAAGGGCTTCTTTATCAGGGCGACATGAAGAAGCCTTTCACTGGCGTGATGCTGGAAAAGTATGCCGGAGGCGGGTTGAAATCGCGCTCGACGGTTCACGACGGCTTCTTGGATGGGCTCTCGGAAGGACGGCATACCAACGGGCAGGTCCAGGTGCGTGAGTTTTTTAAAAAGGGAGTGTCCCACGGCTTGCGAGAAAAATGGAGTGAGAATGGGGTCAAATTGTCCGCGGGCCCCATTGTCGAGGGAAAGCACGAAGGGATCTTTCGTCGTTGGCACGAGAACGGAGCTCTGGCGGAGGAAGTCACGATGCGGCAGGGCGAACCGGACGGGCTCTCTCGATCATTTTATCCCAGCGGATTTCTCAAGGCGCAAGTCACGTTGAAGAGCGGAAAAGTCGTGGAACAGAAGTCGTGGGCGGATGGCGAAGTCAAAGAGAGCCTCGGCGTCGCAAGCTCAAAATGATCCATGCCTGCTGCTCGCAATGTGAATCAGAGGGCAAGCGCGGGAAAGTCGTATGTAGTCCCGCCGTCAGGCGGAAGCGCGTCAAATAATCCATCGCGGGTGGACCTGCCGATGCCCCGCCGGCTGAAGCCGGGACTACATGCTGGGGCGATCCTCTCTCATTCTTTGCGCTCTTTGCGGTTGAATCCGTCCGGAAGATTATACACAGAGAACGCAGAGATCAGAGAGAGGGGAAACGTGACAGAGCCGCATGTAGTCCCGCCTTCAGGCGGCAACGGGTCAAATAATCCATCGCGGGTGGACCTGCCGACGCCCCGCCGGCTGAAGCCGGGACTACATGCTGGGGCGATCCTCTCTCATTCTTTGCGTTCTTTGCGTTCTTTGCGGCTAAATCGCCCGATCGAGAGGTTTCTCGGCGTTTGTGTAGTCTCAGCCGTGGCCTTTCTATCTCAGACGAGCCACGCCGGGGAGCAGGTGAGCGCCTCGAGCGCCCGCTATTTGATCTCGCATCGGACGCTCGATCTCGGCGGTGGCCGGACGCGTTCCGCCTCTCTCGATTTCGACACATCCCTCGGCGGCTTCGGCGGAACCAATCGGACGGCGGACAACCGGATCACGTTTGAATTGGGCTACGTCAGCCAATTCAACCGGCCGCCCGTCATCGTGGGCCTGATCAATACGACCGCGAACGGAGGTTCCTCGGTGGTGTTGAATTTCACCGTGACCGACCCCGAATCGGCCTCGGCCGCGCTGCAATATTCGGCGAGCAGCTCCGATCCGGTGCTGATTCCTGCCGGTAACATCACCCTGGGCGGAACCGGATCGAACCGCACGATCCAGATCCTTCCCGCCCCCGGGCGCACCGGCAGCGCGGTCATGACGGTGCGAGTCACGGACGACGAAAACCTCGAAACCACCGCAACCTTTACCGTCAGCGTGACGATTGCCGCGCCGAAACTGACCCCGACCGTCTCGTGGGCGGCTCCTTCCGCCATCACTTACGGAACGGCTTTGGGCAGCGCACAGCTCAACGCGACGGCCAGTGTGCCCGGAGCGTTTGCCTATGCACCCGCGTCCGGCGCGGTCCTGGCGGCCGGGTCGGCTCAGACGCTCTCGCTCTCCTTCACTCCGACCGACACCACGACTTATGCGAGCGTCGCGGTCACCGTGCCGATCAATGTGCAACCGGCGGCGCTCACGATCACGGCCGAGAACAAAGCCAAACGACAGGGCGAATCGTTGCCCGTGCTCACCGCCATTTACTCCGGGTTCGTCAACGCGGACACGACGGCCCAATTGACAACGCTCCCGACATTGACGACGACGGCGACCACGTCGAGCCCGGCCGGCATGTACCCCATCACGGCCAGCGGCGCCGTCGGAAGCAATTACGCGATCACCTACGTCAGCGGCACGCTCACGGTTACGACCAAGCTGGTGCCCACGCTGACCTGGGTGTCGCCCAGCGCCCTCACTTACGGAACGGCTTTGGGCGGAGCTCAACTCAACGCCACGGCCAGCGGGGCCGGAGTGTTTGTCTATAGTCCACCGACCGGAACTCTGCTGCGGGCGGGCCCGAACCAGACGTTGTCGGTGACCTTCACCCCGACGGACAGCACGACCTACGAAACGATTTCAACCTCGGTTTCGATCACGGTCGCCCACGCCGCCTTGACCGTGACGGCGAACAATCTGACCAAGCTCTACGGCGCGGCGTTGCCGTCGTTGACCGCCATTTACTCCGGATTTGTCAATGGTGAGAGCGCGGTCCAACTGGCCAGTCCGTTGGTTCTGACGACGACCGCTTTGGCCCACAGCCCCACCGGGACCTATCCGATCACGCCCAGCGGCGCGAGCGCGGCCAATTACACCCTCTCGTTCGTCGCCGGGACGTTGACGGTTCAGCCCGCGCCTTTGACCGTCCGGGCCGACGACAAAACCATCCGCCAAGGCACCGCGGTGCCGGCGTTGACGGCCACCTATTCCGGCCTGGTCAGCGAAGATTTTCCCACGAACCTGACCACCCAGCCGGCCCTGGCCACGACGGCGACGGCGTCGAGCCCCGTCGGCACTTACCCGATCACGATCAGTGGGGCGGCCAGCACCAATTATGTCATCACCCACATTAACGGCACTCTCACCGTCGCCGCCAAATCGGTGCCGGTGCTCAGTTGGAGCGCGCCCGCTGCCATCACCTACGGCACCGCCTTGAGCGGAACTCAACTCAGCGCCACGGCCGACGTGCCCGGGACGATGGTCTTCAATCCGCCGGCTGGAACGGTTCTTCCGGTGGGGCACAGCGAGGCTCTGACCGCGACGTTCACTCCCGCGGACCCGTCCGCTTACGAAAGCATTTCCGCACAAGCCGTGATCGATGTGCATCGGGCGCCCTTGACGATCACGGCCAACTCGCAAAGCAAGATTTACGGCGCGGCGTTGCCCACGCCGACCGCGAGCTACTCGGGCTTCGTCAACGGAGAGTCCGCGGTCAACCTCGATGGGCCGGTGAGTCTGAGCACGACCGCCACGGCTGCGAGTGGCGTCGGCTCTTATCTGATCACGCCCAGCGCCGCCAGCGCGGCCAATTACACGATCTCGTTTGTCAGCGGGACGCTGACGGTTCAGCCCGCTCCTCTGACCATTCGCGCCGATAACACGACCATGCGCCAAGGGACAGCCGTGCCGGCGTTGACGGCCACCTACTCCGGTTTGGTTAACGAAGACTTTTCCTCCAGCCTGACCACCCGGCCGACCTTGGCCACGACGGCGACGGCGTCGAGCCCCGTCGGCACTTACCCGATCACGATCAGCGGGGCGGCCAGCTCCAATTATGTCATCACCCAGGTCAACGGCACTCTGACCGTGGGCGCCAAAACGGTGCCGGTGTTGAGCTGGAGTGGGCCGGCCGCCATCACCTACGGCACGGCCTTGAGCGGAACCCAGCTCAACGCCACGGCCGATGTGCCCGGCGCCTTGGTCTTCAATCCTCCGGCCGGAACGGTTCTCCCGGCGGGCCATGGCCAGTCTTTGGCGGTGACGTTCACTCCCGCGGACCCGGCCGCTTACGAAAGCGTTTCCACCCAGGTCACCATCGAAGTGCACCGAGCGCCCTTGACGATCACGGCCAATCCGCAAAGCAAAGTTTACGGCGCGACGCTCCCCGCGCTCTCCGGGAGTTACTCGGGCTTCGTCAACGGAGATTCCGTGGCCCGCC
>CAYHFE010000118.1:3535-15807 GCA_964355375.1 uncultured Verrucomicrobiota bacterium | reverse complement strand
GTCGCCACCAAGCGGGTCCAGAGTTCCTCCCGTTTACCCTTGCTCCGGGCCGCGCACATTTCGGCGGAGTAGTTCACTCACCGCATTCACCGTGCCTTTGAAGCTCACCCGCGTCATCAGCACTCCGGTCTCCGCCACCGCTTCCGTCATCCAACAATAAAAGTAAACGGGTCAGTTCTTATGATCAACTAGTCAAGGACTGACCTTGATCTTCTTCTCCAATTCCAGCAACAGCCAACACCCGTTGGCGCTGGCGGAGGCGTAATCACGTAAAGGGGCCGGGGATGAATGGCGCTTAGATTAGGCCCTTATTTTTCGGGGGTTGTTTTTCCAGTAACGGTTGCGATGGGGAATGTCTTTGAATTGGTGTCGGGGTTTGTTCTCTTGGGTTTGAGCATTTGCGAGACGAAGCATTCGAAAATCAGGCGCAGGGAAAAGAACCGCTCGCGACTGCCGGGACCCTCGTCCTCGGCAGCCAGTGAGCGCCATTCGGGTCGGTCCTCACTTTTTACTTTTTCGCCCTTCGAGCACCGCGCAATGGACCAGGGTTTGGATTGGATCCAGGGGCGCCAGACCCGCGTTACGGAGCCACTCTCGATACTCGGCGGCGCTGTAGGCCCGACCTTCCGACAGAGTGAAGAGCGCGGCGGAGTAGAGGGCGATGGGCAGGGGACCGTCAAGAGTGTCATTGAGAAACACGTCATGGATCAGCAATCGTCCATCGGGCGGCAAGGCGTCGGCGCATCGGTTGAGGAGGGCTTGGCATTCCGGCACATCCCAGTCATGCAAGACATTGGAGAGCAGGATGACGTCAACATCATCCGGCAGCGGGTCAACCAACATGTCTCCCTCGAGGAACTCCATGCGGTCAGAGACGCCGTAGGCGGACGCCGTTTCGCGGGTGACTTTCAGGACTTCGGGCCGATCCCAGACGATGGCTTGAAGTTCTGGATGTCGTTGCAGCCAGGCGATGCTGTAGAGGCCCGTGCCGCCTCCCACGTCGAGCAGGCGGCGGGCGTTCGGCAAAGGCAGACGTTCCGCCAGAACCGGCGCGACGTTTCGGGCTCGGCCCGCCAAGGTCAAAGTGAACGATCGGGCCTTCGCGTCCTTCTCCATAGCCGAATCCAACCCCTCCCGATAGATGAAGGCGGCTCCTTCCTCATTCGGCTTCAATCCCGCGGGGCGGTTGGTCTGCAGCCGTTCGATCATCCCTTGAACTCCGGGAGACCCCGCGGCCAAGCCGAAATAGCCGCTCACGTCGTAGATCGACCCGGGGCGCAGATGTTCGCGGGCCAGCGGCGAGAGATTCAGCCGTCCGGTCTGATCCAGGAATAATAGCCCAAAAGCCCGCAAGGCCGTGAGGAGGACGATGGCCGGTCGCTCCGCCAAGCCCAGTTCGGCACGCAATTCGTCCAATGACATCGGTCGCGTGGCCAACCGCCCAAAGACATTGAAATGGGCGACGGCCGCGGTCAGCAGTTCGGTGGCATAATTGCCGCGAAAGAGCTCGAAGATCGGAGCTGGATCGGTAGCGGGCGGGACGGTGGCGCAGAGAGGGGGCGGGGAGTTGTTCATGATGTCACCGGTCGGATCATGGCTTCGCCGAGAGGATTTGTCAGCAACGATGCCGGCGGTTCGAGACTCTTTCCGGCGAATGCAGTGAAACCAAACCGAAGTCGGAGCTACGGCTGCGCCACCGAAACCACGCGAAAGAACCGTCGTCCGCCGCCGCCCAAATCCACCTCGAAAGCGACGGCGTCTCCGCGAGCCAGGATGTCGCCGCTCGCGGAACCCCATCCCAAATCGGACAAGTCGCTCTTGAATTGAATTCGATAGGTCGAACCCGCCACGGCGTCCCACTGGAGAGTCAATTGGTTCCCAAGCATCGAGACGTGCCGAAACCGCGGTGCGTGCTCGATTGATTTCCCCAGATTGGCCTCGCGCGGGGTCGGCTTAATCATCACACCGACCGTGCTCGGGCCGTCCGGAAACCGGCCCTGGCTGGCATCGCTCGTCTGCGGACCGAAAACCACGGAGTCCATGAGCGTGCCGTCTTCTCCAAACAACCCAATCTGGCCGCCGTCTTTGGCCAGCTTGAAACCGGCGTGGAGATCGGCGCGGGCCGCATTGTTCTGACCGGGCTCGCCATCCGCCCAGACGAGCAGATACCCCTTGGGCGGTATGGCATATCCGCCCGGAATGCGGTAGGAAAATGGATTGGTCAAATTATCGGTGAGGTAATAGCCAGCCAAATCCAGCTTGTTCGTCCCAAAGTTGAACAGCTCAAACCAGTCGTCGTCATGTCCATCGGCGGGATCGATCACCACCCCGGTATTCCCGGCCATCCATTCATTGATCACGACCGTCAGCGGCGCGGAAACCGGGTTATTGCGTTGCGCCAGCGTCGGCACAAAGAATTCCCGGCGCGCGAAGGGTTGGCCGTCGGGAAATGACCCATAGGATCGGCCGGTCCGGACGTCGCGGTAAATCAGATAATCCAGAACCTGCGGCGTTCCTCCCGAAGAGCGGCTCAAAGCGATCGAGCCCGATCCCTGGGACAAGGTAAAACCGGCATGAAGTTCGGCGTCGCGCGCGAGAGCCTCCTGCCCATCCGCCCAAATCAACTTGAACTCCCCGGGTTTGATCTGAAGGCCGCTCGGAAAAGCCCATTGCGTCAAGTTGGTGAAATTGTCGGCCAGGAATAGATCGTCGAGCAAAACCGAATTCGTGCCCTGATTGTAAAGCTCAATCCAGGGAGCCGGCCAACCCGCGGCTCCCTCGGGACCGTTCCCGCTTTCGAGTCCGACCTCATTGATCCAGAGCGGTGGAAACGGAGTTAGAATTCTCTGACCTGAGTTGGGTCTCCCCGGAGTACTCAAAGGTGGCGTCTCGCTCGCCGCCCAATTTCCGACCCGTCCCACGTCCCGCGCGGAATCGATCAACTGCAAAGAAGCCCCGCCATTCGGCGCCAAGACCGGCCACGGTGCCTGGTTTTCATAGCGCACCCGGCTGATCTCGACGTCCTCCGCGGAGGTCGCGCCCGGTTTGATCAGAGTCAGGGTCTCGCCATCGGGGTCAAGCTTCCCGGCGAACTCACCGAACACCGGGATCTCCGAGCCGTGGGCCGCGGCGAAGGCCACTCGATCCTTCGCCAAAACCAAGTAACTCCGCGGACCGAACAGAGAACCGTCTGGGAACGTGTAATCCACACCGTGCAGACGGAACCGCGACAGGTCCAAAGTCACGTCGGGCGAACGATTGTACAGTTCGACGAATGACGCGCCGGGCACGGTCGGAGCGTAGAGAATTTCATTCACCGCGATCTGGTCCTCCGGGAGCGGCGCCGGACCGCTGTAAAGAACCTCGAATGGAACCGACGCATTCGCCACCGCCTCACCGCGGAGATTGCGTCCGGCGAGCACCAGGCGGTTGCGTCCCGCCAACACCGGGACGCGCATGCTCCAACCCGTCACGGAAGTCCACGTAACCGGATAGGCCACGCCATTGACGGTCAGGGCGCTGACCTCCACCGGGGCGGTGCCGGTCAGGAGCACGAGATTGTCGGAGGTCGTGAGGCTCGTTGACCCGGTCAGGGTCAGGGCAGCGGCGTCCACGGCGGCGGCCTGCGACAAGATACTCGTCCGAGCGCTGGCCATCCATGACTTGAGCGTAGCGGGCGAGGTGACATTGATGCTTTCGGCGCGAAAGGAGGCGTACTTGGCGTCGAGCACTTCGCCGATTCTCGGTCCTCCCATGGCGCCGGTCGCAATTTCCTTCAAGGCCCTCCAGTAGGCGCGGCGAAACGGCGGATTATTATAGATGCGCTGCATGGCCGGATCCGATCCATTGACCGTGAACAAGTTTTGCCCCGCGCTCCACGACCCGCTGTTGCCGAGGACGATATTCATGTCCCAAATGAAGAGCGTCCATTTGCCCCGGAGCGGTTTGTAGCCGTACATGTTTTGGGAGTTCTGGGTGCCGAAGGAATCCCAATCCCCGACCGCATGCCGCACGGCGAAGATGCGCATCCATTCTTCCATGTCGGCGAGGTGCTCCAGGCTGGCGGCCTGGCCGGGGTTGCCCGGAATATTGGCGGCATCGACCAAGGCGAAGACATTCGTGTAATTATTGGCTGTGCCGTGGGCGGCTCGGACCAGATAATTCCAGCGGTAACGCGCCAGTTTTTTCACCCCGCCGGTCGTCGTGTATTTGTTGAGGGCGCACCAGGAATTGTTACTGAAGCCCATGGTGCGGGAGTTGGCGTTGTCGAATTCGAACCACGGCTGCAGCTTGTGCAGAAAGCCGTCCGAATCATCGGGAAAGTACTCTTCCATCATCTCGGCGCCGGGCACCTGGGTATCTTCCATCAGAGTGCTGCGGCGGGTGCCATTGACATACATCGCCACATAGCGGCGGTAATTCCAGGGCAAGCCGAGCTGGCGCGCGATCCAGAAGCAGATCTGCTCCCGCTGAATGGTGTTGTCATCGAACGGCCCATTTCCCGGGGCGTGGATCTTGTTGAAATTCTCCGTCCCGAGCAAAAGATCATCGAGCGGGAACTCGATCGAGTAATGTCCATCGCTGAGCGGCGAGCCGAATCCCTGGTGGTAGGGGCTGCCGGCGTAGCGCGAGCTGAAATTGTAGATCACTCGGAAATCGCCATAGACGAACGTCCCATCCAGGCGCTCATTGCTGAGGGTGGGCCGGTTATTCCACGTGGCGATGGTTTTCTGGGTGAACCATTGACGATAAACTCCGAATCCGGTGGACGGCGTGGGATCGCCGAATCGCACCAGACACTCTCGATTGGGCGCATCGTCGGGAAATGTGCTCAAGCCGCCCCTCGAATCAGCCGCCTCCACGTAAAACGCCACCAACGCTCCGGCCGCCTGAGCGGGAAGGCTGGCCGCATACAGGCCATCTCCCGCGACCGCGTCGCCGCCCGTCCCGTCATCACGCATCGCGGCGCTGGCATAGGCCGTCGCCGGATCGACCCGGTACTTCAATTGCGCCGAGGCCACGCCATCCGGATCCTGGAGACGCGCCGTCACCACGACCGCTTGATTGGCCGCGGGCAGGATCGGGAAATGCGACACCGCCGCAATCGCCGGCCCCGCGTTGCTCACGGCCTGGCTGTTGCGCGCGCCCGGGGTTCCGAGGTGGGGCGGAACCGCCAAGCTCCCGAACGCCTCGAGCCAATTTCCATGCACCCGCAACACCAGTTCCGGCCAGCCGCGCAACCAGCGCGCCTTGGCCCGGATGGTCAGCGTCTGGTTCGGGCTGGGCGACGTGCCCAAGCGGCTCCACAGGCGGTTGGCGCCGGTGTCCCCTCGAGCGCTGGCGCGAATGTGCAATGACCGGCCGCCGTTGAATCCTTGGGCGGTTTCCCACGAGGATCGCACGTGATTGCCCTGCGGGTTCCAGCCCGTCAGGTCCGTCTCGAAATTCGAGTTGGCGATCAGATTGGTGCTGCCCGGCCGAAACACTTCCACGTCATCGAGCAAACACTCGGCTTCACCGAGCATCACGACTTGGAGGTTGTCGATCGGGCCGCCGTTGTAGCCCGACCCATTGTCCAGCACGCCCGTCACCTCAATCGTCGTCCAGGGCGCCTTGGCCGTTTCGTCACTGTCCGCCCAGTTGGCGGCCAGCCGATGGTTCGACCGAGGGTCGCGCAGCTCAAGACTGCTTCCGCCACCGTGCGCCCAATTTCCCCAACGCCCGCCGGTCCGGTAGGTCACTTCGTCCACGACCACGTAGATCGTGTTTGTGACCACGACGTTCAGGGCATTGGTGGAAAGGAGTGGATCGGGTTTGGCCAGAACCAAGCGTTCGCCGCGGCCCGACAGGGTGCCTTCGAAATTGCCGATCACCCGGGCTGCGGTCAGCCCCGGATACCGGGTCTGGAGACGGGCCGCATCCTTGGCTACGACCAGGTACTGGCCTGCTCCCAGCACCGTGTTGGTGGGAATGGTGAAACTCACGCCGCGGGCCAATCTCCAGCCGCTCAGATCGATGGCCTCACTCCCCTGATTGAGCAATTCCAAGTACTGATCCCGCGCGTCGTCGGAGAGGGGAGCGTACATGATTTCGTTGATGGCGATGGGGTGAATGCGCGAGGCGGCATTGGCCGCGGCCGGGGTCGGCGATCGCAACGGGTAGAATTCCTCGGCGCCGTCGGGAAATCGGCCCATCGACACACCGTTCTCCTGCGGTTCGAACCGAACGGCGTCGAGAACCCGCGACTGGTCCGAGTTCTTGAAATAGATGGTTTCCCCGGCGGCATTTAGGGCAAAGCCGAGTTGGCCCTCGTCAAACACCGCATAGCCCCGAGCCGCGATCACCGTCCCCTTGGGGATCGAGAATTGGTTGGTGCTGGCGTCGTCGGTCAGGATGCATCCCGAAAGATCGACCGCTTCATTGCCATGGTTGTAAAGCTCAATGAAATCGCGCAACGGCGCATCGGTATGGGCGAGGAATTCGTTGATGACGACCGGGCGCTGCGGGCTGGGATGGTAGGATTCGACCGCGCCCGGCGAACCGCCCACCGCATCGCTCGCCGCCCAGGCTTCGGCGAAGCCTTCGCCGGAGGACGGACGAGCCAGCACCAGCGAATGCCCCGTGCCATCCGCTGCCACCGGCCAGGGCGGATCATTTTCGTAAGGAACCTCGAGGAGAACGGCCCCGGCATCGCTTCGCAAACGAACCGTGCCCGACGTTTTCAACGAGCCCCGGTAGGGACCCAGGACGTTGGTGATCCCGTAAACACTTTGAAGGTCGGCCGGCTTTCTCGCGATGACCAGAAAGGCGCCGCCGAGCAAGACCGTTTGCGGCGGAAATGTGAAATCGATGTCTCCGCTCAGGCGATACCCGCCAATGTTTTCAAAAAAAGGATTGGAGTTAAACACCTCGATGAACTCGAGGACTTTTCCATCCGGCCGGGGCGCCGGCTTGTAGTGGATTTCGGAGATCACCAGGCCGGTCTTTCGACTCGAGGGACCGAGCGGTTCCCAAGGGAGCCGGGCATTGGCGACGGTGCGAACAGCCGTCGCTTCCCAATCCCGCCATCGCGCCGTCGTCATTTGAGTGGCGCTGTGGCTCGCCGCGCTCAATCCAAAATACACGCTCGCGGGCAAGGCCAGCGTCACCGATCCCACCCGCGTCCAACTGAGCGCGTCAAAACTGGCGTAGCCATTGAACTGATTGCCGACCCGCTCCAAGCGCAGCCAGGTGTTCGGATAATTCACCGGGAAACCGCCGTTCACCACCGCGACCCCGCCGGTCGTGGCGCGCGCCTCGAAAACGCAACCGCTCAAGCTCGGTGTCCCCAGAATCGCCACCATGCGGCTGTTGCCCTCGAGCGATTCGCGGGCCATCAGACCGGCCTTGGCCCAGGCGTCCGAGGCGCTGACGCCCGCCAAACGGAGCTGGAGATCAAAGTTGCCGGAGATCCTTTGATAGCTGAGGAAACACTGATCGCCGCTGCCCCCGATGTCGTTGCCACCGGCGATCGAAGAATAAATTCCTTCCGCAAACGCCAGGCTGCCGGACAAGGCCGGCCCGCCAATGTCCACGAAGCTGAAGGGGACGAAGGTAAACGAAACCTTGGAGTTTGGCGCAATGGCCTGACCCGACGAATCCGCCACTCCGCTCACCGTCAGGGTGTAGGCCGCGCCTATTTTCAGGGCGGTCGTCTGAAGAATGACGATGTTGGGGGCCGCACCCAGATTGGCCCCGAGAACCCGCAGTCCGGCGTCGGTCGTGTAATGGGTCAAGTTCGTCGCCGTCACCGACGCGAGGGCTTTGGAAAAAGTCACCGTCACGCGATCGGCCCCGCCAATCGCGGCGACGAGGCGGGGTGGGCTCGGATCGCTCACGCTGAGAGTGACTGCCGCCGAAGTCCCGGGTGCCCCCTCGTTGTCCGTCGCCACGGCGGTGAGTAGGTAATTCCCTTCCGGCACATTGCTCCAGGTCACGCTGAAGGGTGGGTTGATGGCTTCACCCAATTTCTGGCGGCCCTGAAAAAACTCCACCTTGGCGATGGTCCCGTCGCTGTCCGAAGCCATGGCCGTCAGGGTGAGACTGGCTCCCGCGGGCAGCGAAGCGTTGGGAGCGGGATTGACCAAGCTGACCGAGGGCGCGACGTTCGGTCCCCGGAGTTCAAGATCAAAACTCAGGTCGCTGCTCGTCAGGTTGGCTTGATGGATCTCCACGGCCAGAACGTTCCGCCCTCGCACGAGCCAGTTTGCCGAGAGGGTGGAAGGGAAGAACACCTGCTCATCGGCGTTGGGAATGGAGGCGCTGGCGAAGGTGGTCGAAGTGATCAGGCCGGCCGGCATATTATCGCGGCGCACCTCCGTTCCATTGAGATAGACGACCGCGCCGTCATCCCGCAACAAGCTCAGGGTCAGCCAAGGGAACGAGGCCGGATCGGCCACGTCGAACGCGCGGCGAAAATAGGTCGTGGCAAATTTGCGGTTCGGGTCCGGCCCAAAACCGACGATGGTTTTCTCGCCATCCCCGCCGTAGCCAAAGCGGGCCGGCGCCGATTTCCAGATCGTGTCATCAAAGGCCGGTTCCTTCCAGGCCGCGCCCTGATCCGAGCCGTTGTCCAGGTACTTCCAGACCGCGCCCTGCGGAATGAGCGCGCTTTGGGCGAATCCGCCCAGCGGGCTTAACCCCACCAGCCAGAGGCCGAGTCTTATCCATCCAGGAAGGCGATTTCGCATAGAGGACATGCCCTCGTCGAGCTTCTGACATTGGGTATCGACACAAAAGAGGATTCCCGATTCACCCTTAAGAAAGCAATGCAAATGCCAGTTCGAACAGCCAGGCGATTTGGGGAAGATTGGGGCTTGGCCCGGTCCTTCAATTCGATCTCTCGAATTCTCCTTTTTCGTTTTGCCTTCGCAAGGAAGAGTTGCAACGGTGTTCCTCGTGAGGATTGATCTGCCCGAGTGTCGAAATGAAGGCGCGGACACGGATCGGAACCGGACCGTCGCACGCAGGATTACATCACCAACATTACCCTATGAACGCGGCGCCTCCTCACGGTCCCACCGGACCGGCGGAACCCGGAGCTGAGGGCGGTCTGATCATCGCGTTGGGCCGCCTCCAGCCGCATCACATCCCGCAGGCCGGCGCCAAAGCGGTCGCGCTCGGGCGAATGCTGCAGGCCGGGTTGCCCGTTCCGCCGGGTTTTGTCGTGACCGTCCAGGCGTTCAACTCGTTCCTCGCGTCCGACCCGGAACATCCTGTCTTTCCGAGTGACCCGCCCGCCGGCCCGACCGTATCAGCCACGAGGTCGTCGTCCGAACCGGACCCCGCCTCCGACCCAACGCCAGGCCGGATCACCCGTGGCGAAGCCGGTTTGGCCCATGCTCCCGAACCCAATCCCGTTAATCGGACGGCGATTGAACTCGAGAGCCGGCGCATCTTGGACGCTCTGGATCGCCGACCCTTTCCCAAGGGAGTTGCGGAAGCGATCCACTCGGCCCTCAATTTGCACCCCAACACTGAACAGTGGGCCGTCCGTTCCAGCGCCACCGCCGAAGACACAGTCCATGCCTCCTTCGCCGGACAGCACGATACTTTTCTCAACGTCTCACGAGCCGAAATCACGGCTCGCGTCCGGGACTGCTGGCGTTCCTTGTTTCAGCCTCGCGCCCTGATCTATCGAGCGCAACAAGGCATTCCCTGGGACCAGGCCGCGATGGCGGTGATCCTCCAGGAGATGGTCGCCGCAGAATGTGCCGGCGTGATCTTCACCCTCGATCCGCTGACCCACGACCCGAGCCGGCTGGTGATCGAAGGCGCCCGCGGTCTCGGCGATCAATTGGTCGGAGGCCGGATCACTCCCGACCGGGTGGTGCTGGCGCGGGATTCACTGGCCGTGCTGGAGCGAAACCCCGGAGCCGAATCGCGCGACCACTCGCCCGGACCGGCTCCATCCGACGACGAGCCCGCGCCACACCAAACCGTCGGCGGCGCGATGCAGATTGAAGATCGTCTGGCTCACGCGCTGGCTGAATTAAGTCAACGCGTCGAAGGAATTTTTCCCGGTCCGTTGGATATCGAATGGGCCACCCGTGGTCGAGAGATTTTCCTGCTTCAAGCCCGTCCCATCACCAGCCGCCCTCGGGTCCGGGCAGGGCAAGCGGCCTGTTCCATTCGGACCTGCGCGCCGACCGTGAACCCGTCCACCGGTGGGGCGAGACTCCGTCGAGCCCTGCCATCGTGCCCGTCAGAAAAGTCAGAGCTCGATCGAGTCTCACCCCACCCCGGTTCACGGCCGGAACGGCAGGTCTGGACCAATCTCAACACCGGCGAAGTGATGCCCGACGTCATGACGCCCGTCACGTGGTCCATGATCCGGCTCTTCCTGGCGCCGCTCTTTCGCTCCGTCTTTCGCCTGCACGGCGCCGACATCGCGCGGAGTCCGTTGGTCGGGCTCGTGGCTGGCCGCCTCTATTTCAACGCCAACACCGGGCTGGCCGCGATGCGGCCGTTCTCTTTCCTCGTCCGCCGCATTCCCCATATCGCCCGCGCTCTGGGGGGCGGACCATTCGCACCGTCGGGACAAGAGGGGCTGAAAGTCCCGGACGCTGACCTCCCCGATTTGGGCTTCCGTTGGCCCAAGTACATTCTCTCGTGGCCCGGAATTCTGATTGATCTCCTCCGGCACGCTCCGTGGCGAGCGGAGGGCTGGATCGCTCGACTCAAAACGCGCACCGACGTCCTCGCCGCACAGGACATCGATTCGATGCCGACAGCGGATCTCGCCGCTCTGTTCGCCCGCCAACAAGGAGAGGCCTACGACTCGTGGGATCTTCTTTACCTCATCACCCAAGCGTTCGCGCTGCCCTTGTTCCAAAAGGCCTGCCAAGACTGGTTGGATGATCCGGACTTGAGCCTGGGCTACCGGCTCTTCTCCGCGCTGGGCGGCCTGCCCGAGGCCGAAGCGGGACTCGACTTGTGGCGGCTGGCCGCGCTCGCTCACAGCGATCGCGACACCGCAGCGAGTGTCCTTTGCGCCGGCGAGTGGACCCTTGTGCGGACCAACCTGGAGCGGACGGAAGCCGGTCGGACTTGGCTCCAGGCCTGGGAGGAGTTTCGTCGCGAGCACGGTCATCATTGCCGTGGTGAAATTGAGCTGTTCAATGCGCGTTGGGCGGAGACTCCTGACTACATTTTGAGCTTGGTCCGCAGTTACCTGCGCGCGATCGATCAATCCCATCCGGTGGAAAAGCAAAAGCAACTGGCCGGGGAACGGCGGCGTTTGACCGAGCACTGCCGGCAGCGCCTCAAGAATCCCGTCCAACGCTGGATCTTCACGTTTTCCCTGCGCCGAGCTCAAACGCTGGCCCGTCACCGCGAAGAGTGGAAGAACCAGGCGGTGCGCCAAATCGCCGTGCTGCGGCGCGCCCTCCTCACGCTGGGGAGCCGCCTCCACCAAAACGGTGTTCTGGCAGATCGGGACGATGTCTTCTTCCTTGAGATCCCGGAGATCGTGGCCACGGCCACGGGTCCAGCCCATCCCGACCTTCGCGATTGGGTCGCGTCTCGGAGAAAGGAATACGAGCGAAACCGGAAATTGCATCCGCCGCCGGTCGTCATCGGCGAGTTCACACCCACCGCTCCGGACTCGCCGATCCCAGACGTTGGGACCCGCCTGCTGAAAGGCATACCGGTATCTCCTGGCGCCGTCTCCGGACGGGCCAAAGTGATTCTGCGCAGCGATGAGGACGAGCAGGTTTTACCAGGCGAAATCCTGATTGCTCCCTTCACGGACCCGGCCTGGACACCCTACTTCGTTCAAGCCGCCGGCCTGGTGGCGGATCAGGGCGGCATTCTCTCCCACGGCAGCATTGTCGCCCGGGAATACGGCCTGCCCGCCGTGACCAACGTCGGATCCGCCACCCGCCTCATTCACACCGGCGACCTTGTGCATGTGGATGGCAACCGGGGAGAAGTGACCATTCTCGAGCGCGCCGCGAAGGAATGAATGACCCAAAGTGAGGGCGAGCCGCGGAAAGCCCGGGATCTCGTGGACTTGATGCGATCGGCGGGAGGCATCCCCATCGATTCCAACCGTCGGTTGGGCGATTTCCGAGTTCAATCCGGAGAACCCAACGCGGCCGAGATTCAACCAATCCAAGCTGAAACGGAGACGACCGCGGATCACACGGATGACATCGGATGGACACAGATAATTCCCATGAGCTTTCAAGATGAGACCAAGAGCCTGTCTTAAAAGCAGGAGACGACGTGAG
>CAYHFE010000118.1:2100-3435 GCA_964355375.1 uncultured Verrucomicrobiota bacterium | reverse complement strand
TTCCTTGTGGGACGGGCATCTCGCAGTTCGGAGCTGTGGAAACGCCCGATTGCCTGGAAGTCTCGGTGTTTCGACTGTGCCTTCTCGTTCGTTTTTCGGCGCAACGTTGATCAGACAATGGTTTGACCCCTGCGTTAGGGAATGGTGCTGCAGCGACCGCGATCAGTCCCGGAGGGACTTGTGAGAATTGCCCAGCGTTTCAACGTTGGGTTACGGGCGTCGGAGCGTCGAGTCCCGAAGGGGCGGTTGAAAGGGGCTGTTGGAGTGAGTTGAGTCATTCGTCCCGTCGGGACTCGTTCTCTTGCGCATCCCAACCCAGCGTTGAAACGCTGGGCCATTTTCGTCTGTCCTTCCGGGACAATGCCGCAAAGATTCTGCTGGAAATCACTTCACGGCAAAGGCCTTGCCGGTAAAGTTCTAGGCCTTATCCGAGCGCCATCCGGGACGGACCCCTCCATGGTCCAGCTCTCTTCGGAGTAAGATCCTTGCGCGAAGAAGAGCCCACACAGGATCCGCATCCCACACAGAAAGGAGATCGCTTGGTTGTCAGAGTCACGACCCGTGTTCGTTCTAGTCGGGGGAAATGTCCTTCAGCCGACACGCATCGGCCAGGTCCTGTGGGCGACCGGAAGCGAGCTTGTTCTTAATGTAGGCTTCGCGCCCCAAGTAATTGACCGGAATGCCATCCATAGCGCCCTCCACCTTTGACTGCCAGCACTCACTCCAATCCACGCCGCTTATACTTGTAAGCAAGTCAATTCTGTTGGGTTCCCTGCCCAATTGGATGACTTGGTCCGGAGCCAGAAAATCGTCTAATCGGAGGCCGAGCGAGCCAAATCCAAAATCATCAAGCGCCTTCAACAGCCTTTTTGCATTGGAGTGTTGGGCATGCACCAAAAAATCGATGTCTTTTGTGTACCTGGGCAGGCCGTGCCAGGCAAGCGCATGAGCACCAACGACGATGAACTCAACTTTGTGCGAGTTCAACAATTCGATAAACTCTCTCAAGTCCGCGCCCAGTTTCATTCGAAGTCTGTTCCTGCTTAACCAATTCCAAGAGTAAATCCATGCGCTCCGTTGGGGACATGCGACGATAGTCGTCCGCATCCGCCCTATTCGCGGCCTCGAAAGACTTAAACCGCTGGATCACTTTCTTCACGGGAAGATTCTATTCCAAACCGCGAACAAAGGCGAGAATTAGGTGGCGTCAAATAAACCTTAATTCGGCGGTTGGATGGTGGAAAAAATCGAAAAGACCCGGAAAAAAGAGCCGCTTCGGAATGGGGTGCCATTCACCCGCTGGGTGAGCAACGACGTTTTCGCAAAGCCTTCGCT
>CAYHFE010000118.1:0-2000 GCA_964355375.1 uncultured Verrucomicrobiota bacterium | reverse complement strand
GCACTGAATCTCGCAAAGGTAAAGCGACAGCAAAGTGAGATGCTCAATATTCCGGAACGACAATTCGAAGACTCTTTAACGTAACGTCTGATGAACTCGCTGCTCGAGTCTGACAGTCTCAATTTGTCCGGGCGGGGTGCATTCCGCCTATAAGCCGTGCTCCATTCTTCCGGATCGCGGAAGATCGATGCAGAACATCCGCACCCTTGATTCCTTGACCGCTGGATTCGATCCTCTTGCGGAGCGGTTCTTGGCCCCCCGTTCGATTGCCAAAGCGCGAAATCGAAAAATGCGACGCCAACTCTGGGATGATCTTTTGCTCAATCTGGCTCGCAACTTGGTCCGCCCCAGGCCGAGACTACGGTTTGACCCCTGCGTTGGTAGTCGCTGAGATCGCCCGCGCAGGAGTGATGATCGTATTCCCCTGGCCTGTTCCCGTCGCCTGCACCGACAACAAGTAAGGCGCGCCGGGCTTGAGGTTGGTGACGGTGTAGTTCGTGGCCGAATTCAGCAGGTTGGTGGAAGGAATTCCCCATGGCCGCAACACATTAACCACATAGCCGGTGGCTCCTGAAACCGGTGACCAGTTCAGCGTGATGGAGTTCGTCGTGATTGCATTCGTTGCCGGAGTCAAAACGACCGGCGAGTCCAAACGGTCATCGGGCAGGATGGTGATGCGAACTCTATCGCCGTTGGCGGGCGCCATCAGCACATCGGGCGTGATCCGCTCCGAGAACACGAAGCTGCAGGGATCTGAATAGTCGTAAATCAGCGCCGCGTAAAGGTTGTAATAGTCATCCTGCGCGGGTCGGGCTGACCCGAACGGAAACGAGGTCCACTCCACCGGCGAAAACCACCCGACCGAGTTGGTCCCGTATTTTCCGCTCCAGAAGCCGAAGTTGAGCGCCGACAAGGCGTCGCCGATCATCCAGACTTCCACGTTATACGACGGGCCGACGTTGGTGACGACGTTGACTCCGTTGGTCGCGTAACGGTTGGGTCCGACCGGCGCGCCATACACGTACTGGCTCGCATTGGTGTTGCTGATCGGCACGGTGATGGTGTTGGTGTAGTTGGTTCCGCTGACGATGTTCGTGTCGAAGGCGGGCATGGTCGGTCCTTTGGTGAGCGTAAGCGCCACCCCTCAAGGTTTGTGCTTGTGCTGACCGAGGCGATATAGCCGACATAATAATATCCCCTTTGCTTGTCCCGGAGGGACAGACGAAAATAGCCCAGCGTTTCAACGCTGGGTGGGGATGGACAAAAGAACGAGTCCCGGAGGGACGAAAGACCTCGATCCCTCCAACAGCCCCATTCAGCCGTCCCTGCGGGACGCGACGCTCCGACTGAGCTAACCCAGCGTTGAAACGTTGGGCTATTTTCACAAGTCCCATCGGAACGAATCGCAATCGGTGCCAACGTCATTCCTTGAATTGACCAGGAAATGCGAAGCCTTATCTCAGCGCCGTTCGGGTCAGTCCCGAATGGCGCTTAGATTAGGCCCTTATTTTTCGGGGGTTGTTTTTCCGGTAACGGTTGTGATGAGGAGTGTCTTTGAATTGGTGTCTGGGTTTGTTCAGCAGCGGATATGGTTTGGGCCTGCGTTTGACCGCCCGCGGCTCGCGCCGCCCGGGCCTCTCGGGCACCAAATCTGCCGCAATCGTCGCCACCAAGCAGGTCCAGAGTTCCTCCCGTTTGCCCTTGCTCCGGGCCGCGCGCATTTCGGCGGAGTAGTTCCTCACCGCATCCACCGTGCCTTTGAAGCTCAGCCGGGTCATCAGCACTCCGGCCTCCGCCACCGCTTCGGCCATCAAACAACGGATCAAGTTGGAGGCCACCAAATACGCCAGCAGTTCCTTGCGCGCCATCTCCGGGCTCTGGCAGCGCAACGGTTCCATTCCCATCGTCGTTTTCAGGTGCCGCAGCGTCAGTTCCATTTCCCAGCGCCGCCGATAGAGGGCGATCAACTCGTGCGCCGGATAGAGCACTGGATCTAACAA
>CAYHFE010000117.1:0-15822 GCA_964355375.1 uncultured Verrucomicrobiota bacterium | reverse complement strand
GTGGCGGTGGACGACAGCCTGATGTTGTTGAAACCGACTGGCGAAGTCCCGCACGAAGGCCGGCAAGCCATCAAGCCCAATTCCCGGGAGCATCAACTGCTCCGCCAGTGGATCACCGAAGGCACGAAGAATGAGAATCCCACGGTCGGCCGCGCCACGCGCCTCGAGGTCTTGCCCCAGGACATCCAGATCGCTCTGCCGGGCATGAGCCAATTCGTGATTGTTCTGGCCCATTATCCGGATGGCGCGGTCCGGGACGTCACCCGGGACGCGGTTCTTTCCAGCAGCAACGCGGACGTCGCCGAGGTCAAGGAAACCGCCGTCACCAGTCTGCGGCGGGGTGAGGCCGCGCTCCTGATCCGCTACGAAGGGCTTTATGCGACGCAAGGCATCACGGTGATGGGCGATCGCTCCGGGTTTGTCTGGACCTCTCCTCCCGAGCACAATTACATCGATCAGCGGGTGAACGCGAAGCTGCAGAAGATGAAGATCCTGCCTGCGGGGCTCTGCACCGACGCCGAATTCATCCGGCGTGTGACCCTCGATTTGACCGGCCAGCCGCCCCAACCTGATCGGGTCCGGGCATTCCTGGCCGATGCGAAACCGACCCGGGAGAAGCGAGACCAACTCGTGGGTCAGCTCCTTTCGACCCGGAGCTACGTCGAGTTCTGGGCGAACAAATGGGCCGATCTCTTGCAATGCAACAGCGAAAAGCTCGGACAAAAGGGGACGTGGGTTTTTCGCGAGTGGATTCGGCGGGCGATCGAAGAGAACAAACCCTACGACCGACTCGTTCGAGAACTCCTCCTCGCGGAAGGGAGCAGTTACCAGAATCCGGCTGTCAATTATTTCCGTGTCTTGCGCGAGCCGGGGAAGATCACGGAGGACGTCAGCCAGACCTTTCTCGGAACGCGTTTCAACTGCAACAAATGCCATGATCATCCCTTCGAGAAATGGACCCAGAACCAGTATTACGAGTTCGGCGCCTTCTTTGCCCGCGTGGCCATCAAACGCGGGACGATGGGCAAAGAAACCATCCGCAATGCCACCGGCGATCAGACCACTGTCACCGGCGAGGAAATTGTCTATCGCAGCTACGGCGGTGACGAAGTCCGGCATCCCAAGACCGACCAGGTCGTCGCGCCCAAAGTCCCCTATGGAACTGCCGCGAGCGGTTCAGCCGACGGAGACCGCCGGGAGCCCTTCGTGGATTGGATGACGTCGAAGGACAACCCGCTCTTCGGCAAATCCATGGCCAACCGCCTCTGGAGCTACTTCTTCGGACGCGGCATCATTGAGCCAGTGGATGACATTCGCGGCAGCAACCCCGCGAGCAATCCGGCTCTGCTCGAGGCTTTGGCCGAGGATTTTGTCGGGCACGGGTTCGACATGAAGCGTCTGATGCGGACGATTTGCCAGTCGCGCGCCTATCAATTGTCCATCGCGAAAAACAAATGGAACGAGGATGACACGATCAACTTCGCCTACGCCCGGCCCCGCCGTTTGAGCGCGGAACAAATGGTGGACGCCGTCGCGGTCGCCACTGGTTATCGTCCCAAGTTCGCCGGTCTTCCCGCCGGACTGCGAGCGGTGGAAGTCCCCGATGGCGCGGTCGCCGGAGATGATTTCCTTTCCCTCTTCGGCCGCCCGAAGAGGCAGTCCGCGTGCGAGTGCGAGCGGACGAGCAATCTCACCCTCTCCCATGCGATGAGCTTGATCAATGGATCGACGATCGGAGAAGCCATCGAAGCGCCGGACAACCTCCTCAAATCGATCGTGACCCAGCAACCCGACAATCTCAAAGTCGTCGAGGAAATCTATCTCGCTTGCCTCTCGCGGCCGCCCACGGAGAAGGAAGCGGCCGCCATCGATTTTCCCGCGGGCACGTCTCGATTGGAAGTGGCCCAGGATTTGGCCTGGGCGCTGCTGAACAGCCCGTCGTTTTTGTTCAACCGCTAAACCTCAGGAAAAACCCATGCTCTCAATCACTGGAATACCTGGCCGCACGTGTGAAGGATTCAGCCGCCGCGAGTTCTTGCGGGTCGGCGGCGCCGGCCTCTTCGGCGTGTCGCTCGGCGATCTCCTGCGACTCCAAACCCACGCCGCGGCCGCGCCCGAAGCTCTCAAGGGCCAGGCCGGATGGGGCCAGGCCAAGTCGGTCATTCTTCTGTTTCTCCAGGGCGGCCCCAGCCACATCGATATCTGGGATCCAAAGCCGGATGCGCCCTCCAACGTCCGCGGCGAATTCAAGTCGATCAAGACCAACGTGCCTGGAATCTGGCTGAGTGAAACCATGCCCCTCCTGGCCCGGCAAGTGGACAAGGCCACCCTCATTCGCTCCGTCAGCTACACGCCAGCGGGCCTGTTCAATCATACCGCCGCCATCTACCAAATGATGACGGGCTACACGCCCGACCGGGTTTCGCCCTCGGGACAATTGGAGCCGCCCTCCCCCAATGACTTCCCTCACGCTGGCGCCCAAATCGCGCGCATCAAACCGCCCGACGCTCCCATGCTTCCGTTCGTCATGCTGCCCCGGCCCTTGCAGGAGAGCAACGTGGTTGGCAAAGGGGGGACGGCCGGTTTTCTCGGGCCGGCTTATGACCCGTACTACTTCTATCAAGACCCGAACCAGGAGATAAAGCTCGATGACTTGACCTTGCGCAAGGACGTCTCGAAGGAACGCCTGCAACGGCGCGCCAAACTCCGCGAACGGATCGACGAAGCGATGCCCGAGATGGAGAAAGCGGTCTCCGGTTACGCCCTCGACAGCTATTATCAAAAGGCGTTTGACCTCATCCTGTCCGGCCGCGCGCGCAATGCCTTCGACCTGGCCCAGGAACCCGACAAACTCCGCGATCGCTACGGGCGCCACACCTTCGGCCAAGGCTGCTTGATGGCCCGCCGGCTGATCGAAGCCGGCACCCGGTTCGTGCAGATGAATTGGCCGTCCGTGGCCAATGGCGATCCCACCCGCGACGCCTGGGATACGCACGCCGCCAATTTCGGCCCGCTGCGCAACCTGCATTGTCCCAAGCTCGACAGCGGCCTATCCGCGCTCCTCGAGGATCTCGATCAGCGGGGGTTGCTCAAGGAGACCCTGGTGATCGCGATTGGCGAATTTGGCCGCTCGCCCCGCCTGGGCGTGAGCACCTCGGGCAATGGCAACGCGCCCGATGGCCGCGATCACTGGCCCTATTGTTACACCGCTCTCGTCGCCGGGGCCGGCATCAAGCGCGGCGCGCTTTACGGCAAATCCGACGCCACCGCGTCCTCGCCGGCCGAGAACCCGGTGCACCCGACGCAAATCCTGGCCACGGTTTACCACGCTTTGGGCATCAACCCCCACACCATGGTTCTGAATCACCTGAACCAACCGCGCGAACTCGTCCAGGCGGAGCCCCTTCCCGCACTGTTCGGATGAACCCGAGTAAAGAACTTCGACCCCAGATAGACACGGATGAACGCAGATACGAGGCACCGGAACATCAGACAGAATTCATGTCCCCGGTGGCCACGGTATTCCCCGTTTTATCTGCGTCTATCTGTGTCCATCTGCGGTTCTGTCGTTCCCCATCTGCCGAATTCAGGATGAACGCCATTCGTCATCCCACCACTCGATTGCCACTCACGTCCCCTGCCGCCATGTCCACCCGCTCCTCACCGGGCTCAGCAAGCCAAGCCCACTCCTGGTTCCTGGCGAGCGCTTTCGTCGCTCTGACCCTGACGCTCGCAGCCGCCCAGCCCGTCCCCAAAATCAACTCCATCTCGCCAGAGTGGCTGCAACGCGGTCAGAGCGTCGAGATTTCGCTCACGGGAGAAAACCTCGCCCAGACCACGCAGTTTCTCATCAGCGGCGAGCCTGGACTATCGGCGACGCTCGTTCCCATGGGCAAACCGGCCATGAACTTGGAAGCCAGCCAGGGAGGAATCAGCGCCATCGAAGTGCGCCAGGAAAAGACCATCCGGGCCAAAATCACGATCGCCGCCGAGGCCGCCCTGGGAGAACGGGAGCTTCGTCTGGCCACTCCCGACGGCGTGTCCAACCCGCTCACCATCGAAGTGGGATCTCTGCCCGAACTCACCGAGGGGCCCCGTCGCGATGATCCCCTCCAGGCCCAGAAAATCGAGCTCCCCGCCGCGCTCTCCGGCAAAATCGGTGCGCCGGCCGAAATCGATTATTTCCGCATCGCCGCAAAAAAAGGTCAGAATCTGATCGTGGACGTTTTTGCTTCGCGCTTCGGATCCGCCCTTGACCCATCGCTGGCCCTTCTCAACGCCGCCGGCCAAGAATTGGCCCGGAGCGAGGATGTCAACGGCCTCGATCCGCTCCTCGTCTTTCCCATTCCCGAAGACGGCGAGTACCTCGTGCAGATTCGCGACTTCCGTTTTCAAGGCGGCGATGGCTATCGCTACCGGGTCGTCGCGGGAGTCATTCCTTACGTCTATTCCGTATTCCCGTTCGGCGGCCGGCGCGGCCAAAACCTGGAAGTCGAAGTCCGCGGACATAATCTCGATCAGTCCCGCCTCATGATCCGGGTCGAGCCCGAGGCGCCCCTCGGCCGACAAGATATCCGCGCGCAGTCCTCCCTCGGATTTTCCAACCCGTTTCCCTTCGATGTCGCGGACCTCGCCGAGATCGGAGAGACCGAACCCAATTCCACCTTCGAACAGGCGCAGGTGGTGACCGTTCCGGCCGTGGTGAACGCGCGCATCAACGGGAAGAAGGACCGCGATGTCTTCAAGCTCAAGGCGGAGAAAGGCCAGACGGTCATTTTCGAAATCATGGCCAATCGCTACGGGTCGCCGCTGGATGCCTTGCTCACGCTCTCCGACGCCAAGGGCCGGGTCATCGAGCGCAACGACGACGCCCTCGGCGCCGACGCCCGCATCGAGCACCAGTTCGAGGAAGCCGGTGACTACGCCGTGACGATCGAAGATCTGTTGAGTCGCGGCGGCGACACTTATGGCTATCGTCTGGCCCTGCGGCGTCCGCAGTCCGATTTTGCGGTTAGATTCCTTCCCGACAATCCGCGCCTTCATCGCGGCGGCCACGCCGCCATTCGCTGCGAACTGACTCGCCTCGCCGGTTTCAACGAAACCGTGCGAGTGGCCCTCGACCCCTTGCCTCCAGGTCTGTTCGCGGAACCGCTCCTCCTCCCACCCGGCGGTCCCGGCAGCGGTTGGCTGGTTCTCTCCGCCACCCCGGAATGTCCGGTCGGCCCCGTCCGCCTCAAGGTCAGCGCGACCAGCACGATCGCCGGTAGGCCGGTGACCCGAAAAGCGATTCCGCTCTCGGGTGACAAGCCGGTTCAAGAGGCCTTTCTCAGTGTCCTGGAGGCCGCGCCCTTTACCCTTGAGCTCACCAGCCTGATGGCCGAGCTCGAGCAAGGGCAAAGCACCACCATTGAAATCATGGCTCGGCGACGGGATGGATTCACCGGCGAAATCAAACTCTCCGCCGACGGTTTCTCCGCCGGACGCGATCCGATCACCAAGAGTCTCGAGATCGGAGCCGTCACGCTCAAAGGTTCTGAATCGCAAACGCTGCTTCGGCTAAGTGCCCGGCTCGATTCCGAGATTGGCACCCGGCCGATCCTCGTCAAAGGTGAAGCGACGGTGAATGGCCGCACCGTGACGCAATACGCCATCGACCTTCCCCTGACGGTGCGCCCAGTGCCTTTTGTGCTCACGACTTCGCTGCAAAGACTCTCCGTGGCCGCCTTGCCGGAAAACAGCGATTCCGGGGCGCGAGAGGCGGTCTTCACTATCAAGGCCGACCGCCGGTCCGGCTTCACCAACGAGATTGCTCTCAGTCTCGAGGGCGCGCCGGCCGGGATCACCGTGGTCATGGACAAGATTCCCGCCAACGCCACCGAGGCGACGGTGAGGTTGATCGCGCAGGAGAAGTCACCCGCCGGCCAAGAGTTCCCCCTCCGCATCCTCGGCGTTGGCTCGTTCCATGACCGGATCTACCGGCAGCGTCCGGGAGAAATCAAACTGACCGTCACCGTCCCCGAAAGCGCTCCGACCGTGGCCACGAAGGAAGCGAAATAGACCGCAACGCCAAAGCAAAACCATGAGTCTCGACGATCAGACTATGCCGTTTCTTTCCATGAAACGTTCGTCAACCAAGCGGGCCAATATTCAAGAGGGGGCAGGAGAACTCCGCCAGGTTTTGGAGTGCGGCAGCCCTCTGCCGCTTTCAGGGCCTCGGCCAAAAGCGCCGGAGGGCCGGCGCACTCCAAGACGCTGGCGCGACATCGTCCACTCCATTCGATTCATGGTCCCAAGGCGTGCGCCAAGCGAACGGCGCCTCTCCGTGAACCATCGCAAGGTAGGGACACGCGGCTCGCGCGTCCCCGCCCGCACCGAAGCGGGCGGCTCTTGCACCTGGCAACCGTCGTTGGGGGGGCAGCCCATGGCGCTGCTGGATGCGGCGCGGACGAGCCAGCGGCTCGCCCCAACCTGGTTCATGGTTTCCATGGGAAATCTCCTCCGGCCAGGGAGGCTTGCGGTGAGGAGTCGTTGGTTTATCGACTGGTTCGTTGCTGCTAAGCCGGTCGGCAGCATCCTTTGCGGAATTCTCTTCCTTCTCGGGCTCGTTTGGGCCGACCCGCTCGCGGCTGAGGAAGCCCGGCCCGCCAGCTACTATCAGGATGTGGTGCCCCTCTTCAAGAGGAGCTGCAACGGCTGCCATTATCCGGGGAAGCTGAAAGGTCAGCTCGACCTGACGACGTTTGAAGGGCTCCAAAAAGGAGGCAAACATGGTCCGGGTTTCAAGGCGGGTGATCCCAAGAGCAGTGGTCTGATCGAGGAAATAAGCGGCGCGGAGCCCAGCATGCCCAAAGAAGGCGAACCACTGAACCAGACCGAAATCGCCTTGATCGAACGGTGGATCCTGGAGGGCGCGAAGAATGATACTCCGGCCACGGCGCAGTCTTTCAAACTCACGGAGCCTCCCGTCTATAACGTCGCTCCGGTCATTTCGGCGCTCGCCTATTCTCCGGACGGCCAGATCCTGGCGGTGTCCGGTTTCCATGAAGTCCTGCTCCACAAGAGCGACGGCACCGGACTGCTCGGCCGCCTTCTGGGTGAATCAACCCGGATCGAATCGTTGGCATTTTCGGCCGACGGCCGACGCCTGGCGGTGGCGGGAGGCGCTCCGGCGCGTTTCGGCGAGATTCAGATCTGGGAAATGCCCAGGCAGCGACTGCTCAATTCCTTCAAACCAACCTACGACTCGGTCTATGGAGTTTCATTTTCACCGGACGCCGAGCGCATTGCCTTCGGCTGTGTGGACAAAACCGCGCGCCTGCTTTCGGTCAAAGATGGCAAGGAATTGCTCAAGTTTGACAATCACAGCGATTGGGTGCTGGCCACCACCTTCACCGGGGACGGCAAGCGAATCCTGACCGGAAGCCGCGACCGGGCGATGAAATTGATCGACGCCGCCAACGGCCAATTCATCGATGACATCAACAAGCTCTTGGAGGAAATCCTCTGTCTGACGCGCCATCCCAAACTCGATCAAGCCGCCTACGGAGGAGCCCTGGGAGCCGTCCGAATCTACCGAATCTCCGAAAACCAAGGGCGGACTGCGGCCAATAACGACGTCAATCTGGTCCGAGAATTCGAACGTCAACCCGGGCCCGCCTATGCCATCGCCTTCAGCCCTGATGGCACCTTGCTTGCCGTAGGCGGAGTGGCCAAGGAGGTGCGAGTTTACAGAACGGTGGACGGTTCGAGGGCCGCGACCCTCAAAGGCCACGACGGCGCGATCTTCTGTCTCGCTTTCCATCCCCGGCGCAACGAGATTGCGACCGCTGGATTTGACGGCCGGATCCGCATCTACGACAGCCTTTCGGGAAACGCCATCACGAACTTCATCCCGGTTCCGATCAAAGAGGTTCAGCAAGCGGCGAATTGAAGTTGGCGAACACGCGCGCCCTCGCTTGTTCCGACCGGCGTCCTCGCTGGTCGGTCGGATCATCCCTTGAATCTCGAAACTACTGTTGGGCTGAACCGGAGGTAAAAGAGATAGGGCAGGGGAAGACTGCTCAAGATCCCTTCGGCGGCTTGCCGTTCGATCGCGGCTGTCTCGCCGGCTGCTCCAGCCAATCATCCTGCGTTTTCCACGTTTCCTCTAAAAGGCGAATCAACCACGCCACGGGAAACTGCCCAAAGATCCGATCGAGAATTCCCCCGCCCTTGGTCACTGACTTGGAGGGACCGCTCCTCAGCAATCGACTCAGCACATCCCAGGCTCTCTTTCCCGCCGGGTCCGCCTCGGGAGCCCGCCCTTCGCGCAGCGCGCGAACGACCACCCGAATCTGGGAATCATCCAATCCTGTTAAGGTCTCGCGAAAGACCGTGGCCCGGGCCGAACTATCAAAGCCCGGACGGCCAAAAATGGTCGCCAACGACTCCACCGCCCGCGTCGCCTCCGTCTCTTGGAGCGCCACCGGTTCAGTCTCCCGAACTTCGGAGACGCCGGGTGTGACGCCTTGGCCAGGAGAAGACTCGAGCCGCCGAGGGTCGTGCGCTTTGAATTCGATCGTCAAGCGGTGCCCCGTTTCACCCTGCCCCTCGTCGGGCAATCCGCGTTCCGGAACGTCGAAGGTGAACTCAGGCGACGCCGCATCGCCGGACTGCGGCCGAATGGACACTGCCAACGACAACACGATCCGGTCGGCTTCCAGGCGGGTTTTGGTGGAGCCCTCCGCCCTGTGCTCCAGGGCGGCGAGAACTTCCTCTCGGAACGTGGCGAGAACTCTTCTCAACGATTGCATGGGCAGGACTTTAACAAAGAGGCAACCATTCACCAAGTCCCAAGCCATTCTCCAGCATCAGACGCCCGATTTCTCCGGCAACAGATGCTCGACGCCCGTCGGCCATTGATCGCGCGGTTCCCAACCGAGCAAACGTTTCGTCGGTTCCAAGTCGAAGATGACCCGGTTGAGGGGTTGGCTGGCCACGAACACAACGGCGTAGCCGGGCTCGAATGGCGCGTCCATGACCCGCGCGAAGAATCGTCCGGCATCTCCCGGGCTGAGGTAAACGTCCGGAGCGCGTTCCGTCTGGCCAACCTCGGCCACGTGTTCGCGAGTTCGGGGAAACCAGCCCAGTCGCAAAGCCAGCACCGCCAGTCCGAAACTGCGCGCGTAAGCCTGCCCGGCCGCTTCCGCCGCCACCTTCGTAACCGAGTACCAATGGCGCGGCGAAATCGGCGCATCGGGTGGAATCGGCCACGGCCCCTCCAGCAATCTCCACCACACCACTTGCCCGGAACTGGCCAGAACAACTCGACGCACTCCCTCCAACCGCACCGCCTCGAGAACGTGATGCAGTCCGATGAGATTGCTGGGGAGAAGGCGCGTGAGGAAATCCTCGTCATCCGGCACGGCGGCCAGATGGATGACCGCACCCACGCCTGTGACGGCCTTTCGCACGGCCGCGGCGTCCGTGAGATCGCCCACGACCGCGTCATCGATCGCGGGTGTCGGCCGACAATCGAAGCCGCGCACGCGCCAACCCGCGGCTGTCAGGCCCGCCACAGCCGCCTGGCCAATGCATCCCGCCGATCCAGTCACCAAAATCGGAGCTTTACGGTCAACTTGCATGGGATTGTCGGAGTCTGAGCGTTAGGAGCGTCATCGGCCTCTCTCGTTTACCCACTCCGGCCAAACTTTCAAGCTCAACTCCACTCCCGCTTGTCCCAACGGTTTCCTGCTTCGTCCGCGGGTCTGCGCCATTCCGGACCGATGACTCCTGGCGGGCCCTCCTTTTGATTTGCCCCGCGTGGTCTCGACGGCTACAAAGCATCGGCTCCATGGCCGGTGGCCAACGGCGGGCGGCGGCGTGGTATCCGATACCGAAACAAAAACTCTATGTTTGGCGAAATCAAGAACGCACTGGGCGAACGGTTGGATTACACCTATCACGCCGGCACACCGGACTCGAAGAATCTCGTGATCATCGGCCACGGTGTCACCGGCAACAAGGATCGGCCCTTTCTCGTCGCGCTCGCCGAGGGGTTGGCAGGAGCGGGCATCGCCGCCTTGCGCGTTTCCTTTTCGGGGAATGGCGCATCTGAAGGACACTTTAAGGACTCGACCATTTCGAAAGAAATCTCGGACCTCGGGGCCGTCTTCGACGCGGTGTCCGGCCGCCGCCTGGGTTATATCGGGCACAGTATGGGTGGAGCCGTGGGAGTAGGCCGGGCCAGCCAGGATTCACGGATCCAGCTCTTGGTCTCTCTGGCCGGCATGGTTCACACCCAGGCATTCGCCGACCGCGAGTTCGGCAACGTCAAACCTGACCAAGGCTGCATGTGGGACGAGCCGTCCTGCCCTCTTTCCCAGGCCTACGTCGATGACATGGTCAAGATCCATTCGGTGGCGGACCTGGCCCCGCGGATTCAGGTGCCCTGGCTTCTGCTTCACGGGAGCGAGGACGACGTGGTGCCGATTCAGGATTCTTACGATATCTTCAAGCTGGCCCACGAGCCCAAGGAACTGATCGAGATCAAAGGCTCCAACCATGTCTTCGCCGGCGATTCCACGCCCATCATGGTGGAGAAAGTCGCGCAATGGATCAAAGGGCAGTTCGCCTGAGCTCGCACCGCCTGATGGAACATATCTCCGAATACCGGCGGTGGGCCAACGGGAAAAGACAAAGCCCAATGCAAAATCCGCTTGACCGCCAACCCGGACGGCGGGTCTAGTGCTCTCAACCCAACCGGCACCCGATATGACTTGGCACCATAAGACCGCCCGCCCCCTTCAAGCCCCACCTCGGATCCGCGCCGACCGCGCCGCCTTCACCCTCATCGAACTGCTGGTCGTCATCGCGATCATCGCCATCCTCGCGGGCATGCTCCTGCCCGCGCTCTCTAAATCGAAGACCAAGGCTCAAGGCATTTCGTGCCTGAACAACCTCAAGCAGCTCCAGTTGGCCTGGTTCATGTACGCCGACGACAACAATGACAAGCTGGTGCCGAACGGCACGGGGAACCAGATCGGCTGGATCGAAGGCTGGCTGCAAACCGCCCAGGACGCCACCAACGTCAACCTGATCAAATCCCCGCGAGGCATGCTCTGGAATTACAATCAATCGCTTGACATCTACAAATGCCCCGCCGATCGAAGCACGGTGAAGATTGGCACCAAGTCATATCCGCGGGTCCGGAGCATCTCGATGAACGGGAACATGAATGGCGCCAGTTGGTACACGGATATCATCAAGAATTCGCACTTCACCTACCGCAAATCCACGGAGATCAACCAGCCTTCCCCATCGCAAGCCTTCGTTTTTCTCGACGAACACCCGGATGGAATCGATGACGGCTATTTCCTGGTTTTCGTGGATCGCAAGGAACTGTGGGGGAACTTGCCGGCCAACTATCACAACGGCGCCTGCGGATTCTCCTTCGCCGACGGCCATGGTGAGATCAAGAAATGGAAAGACCCGGACAGCCTCTCGAAGAAAATTGTCGCCAATCCGAAAGGACCGCGCGACGTGCCTTGGATTCAACTCCGCACTTCGGCTCCGATGAAGGACGGCGCGGCTTGGCCGCCCTGATCCGCGGGACCTCTCCTCGAACCCGACAAGGGTGGGGCGAGACTCTGTCGAGCCCTGGAATCTGAGTTGGACGATGAGTCAGGGTTCGGCCGAGTCTCACCCCACCGCAGGTTCATGGAGATCCGCCCAACCTTGCCGGCTCGTTTTGGGACCATGAACCTGAAGGTGCGATGGGGAGCGCGGGCGTCTCGCCTGCCGTGTTCGGCGTCCCGCCGAACACTCGTGGAGGTGGACCAGCAAAAGGCCACGTCCGACTGAGCGGATACGCCTGTGGAACGCTGGCTCCATGGGGTCCCGTTCTGGGTCAACTTTCCTCTTTGAACTCAACCGCTTCGTCCCTATCCTCCGCCCGTGTTTGATTCGACCCGCCAGCCGCTTTCCGCGACAACCCATTACTGCGCGGTCTATGGCCATCCGGTTTGGCATTCGGCCTCGCCGGCGATGCAAAATGCCGGAATGGCAGCCCTGGGTTTGGATTGGCGGTATCTGGCTTTCGACGTGCATCCCGAGAATCTGCGCGAAGCAGTCGCGGGCGCCCAGGCCATGAAGTTCATCGGCCTGAATCTGACTCTGCCCCACAAATTGCTCGCCGTGGATCTGGTCGATGAACTCGACGAATCCGCTCGAATGTGGGGCGCGGTCAACACGATTCGTTTTGAAGCGCGCGACCCCGACGGCGCGCCCGAGTGGAAGCCGCTTCGGGAATTCACGGCAAGTCGGTCCACCGAACTGCGCACGCGCGGCTTCAACACCGACGCCGATGCCCTCGTCCGGTCGCTGCGCGAAGATCTCGGGTGCAACTTATCCGGAGCGACGGTTTTGTTATTGGGTGTGGGCGGAGCGGGCCGGGTGGCCGCGCTAAAACTGGCCGCGGAAAAAGTGAAGCACCTTTACCTCGTGAATCGAACCCTCGAGAAAGCCGTGGAAATGCAGGCTGAGATTGGCCGGAGGTTTCCTGAAGTCACCGTAAACCTCGGTTACCCGGAAGGGGTCGTGGATCTGATCCTCAACGCCACGTCGCTGGGCCTCAAACCGGAGGACGCCTTGCCCTTCGACGAAACCCGATTCCGGTTGAGCGCCGCGGGCTTGGCTTATGACATGGTTTATCGTCCAGCCGAAACGCGTTTCCTGCGCACGGCTCAGTCGGCCGGATGCCGCATCGCCAATGGCTTGGGTATGCTCCTTTATCAGGGGACCAAAGCCCTGGAAATTTGGACGGGGCAGCCGGCGCCGGTGGAAATCATGCGGCGCGCCTTGGAGGATCACATTTATGGGCCATCTCATCAACCGTGACCAGACGGGGCTCAGCAATTCTCATTTTGACTCAGGACACTGTCCGTGCCACGCATGTAGTCCCGGCTTCAGCCGGTTTTCACGGGCCGACCGGCTGAAGCCGGGACTACATACTTGTCAAAATGAGAACTGCTGGACGGGGCTTGCCCAGACCCAAGCCATTCATCTCCTCTCCATCCTGAACGATGTTTGATTCGCAAACTTGGGCCGCGGTCCCGTTTCACTTTTGGTCGGCGGTCTTTTTCATTCTAGGCTCGATGGTGGGCAGCCTCCTCAATGTCTGCATTCACCGCATGCCTCGCGGTGAAAGCATTGTCTCGCCTGCGTCCCACTGCCCGGAATGCCAGTACTCGATTCCCTGGTACTTGAACATTCCTCTCTTCACCTGGATAGGGCTGCGAGGGCGATGCGCCCATTGCGGCACGTCGATTTCGCCCCGCTATTTCGTGGTCGAACTCCTGACTGGAATGGCGTTCCTCGGATGTTGGCTCGCATTTGGCACCCAGTCGGCTTCGCTGGCCTTGGCCTATTGCCTGGTCTTGAGCGGGTTTATCGTCGCCACTTTTATCGATCTGGAACATTTCATCATCCCGGATGAAATCACGCTCGGGGGCGTGGTCGCGGGCTTTCTTTGCTCCGCCGCGGTTCCCGCGCTCCACGCTGCCACCGCACCCGCGCCATCCCTGCGCCAAAGCATTCTTGGCCTCGCGCTGGGCGGCGGCTTGGTCTATGCGATCTTGCGCGGAGCCAAGATTTTCTTTGGCCGCCAGCGACTCGTTCTGGAACCCGACACGCGGATTCGTTTTACGGAGACCGGACTGATCCTTCCGCAGGAGGAGATTCCCTACGAGGAGATGTTCTACCGCAAAAGCGACTTCATCGCCCTGGAAGCCAAAACCGTGGAACTGGCCGACCGCGGGTATTTCAATGTCCCGATCCGGCTGACGCCACATCAGCTCACCATCGGCGAAGATACGTTCAATCCGGAAGAGATCACCTTCATGGAAGTCACCACCGATCACGTCATCATTCCGCGCGAAGCGATGGGGTTGGGCGATGTCAAATTCATGGCCGCCATCGGCGCGTTCCTCGGTTGGAAAGCCGTCTTGTTTTCCCTGACGGTCAGCGCGTTTATCGGCGCGTTCGTCGGCGTCCTCTTGATCGCCGTGCGCCGGAAGGAGTGGTCGAGCCGCATCCCCTACGGTCCCTATATCGCGATCGCCGCGACGGTCTGGATCTTCGCCGGAGAGAACGTCGTTCAAGCGTATCTCAGCTTCGTCAACCGGGTCTGGCTCAAGTGACGCCGACGTTTCGACCTCGGGTGGGGCGAGACTCCGTCGAGCCCCGACTTTCTGGCGTGCCACCATTCCAGGGCTCGACCGCGTCTCACCCCACATCTGAATTGGTTCAAAGAGGGATCTTCGATTGGTGAGAGAGCGACTCAACCGCATTGCGCCCGATGCCGCAAGGCGTGATCGACGAGCACCAGCGCCGTCATCGCTTCCACCATTGGCACCGCGCGCGGCAAGACACAGGGATCATGTCGGCCCCGTCCCTTGAGGGTGGTATTCCGGAACTTGCTATCGACGGTTTCCTGCTCATGCATGACGGTGGCGACGGGCTTGAAGGCCACGCGGAAGTAAATGGTTTCACCGTTGGAGATGCCCCCTTGGATTCCTCCCGAGTGATTGGTTGTGGTATGGACTTGGCCGCGCTTGGCTCGAAACGGATCATTGTGCTCCCGCCCCGTCATCAGGATCCCGGCAAAACCGGAGCCAAAGTCAAAACCCTTTGACGCCGGCAGACTGAGCATGGCCTTGGCGAGGTCCGCTTCCAACCGATCGAAGACGGGTTCGCCCCAACCGGTCGGAACCCCTCTCGCCACGCCCTCGACAATGCCGCCCACGCTGTCGCCTGCCTTCCGCACCCGTTCGATGAGACGAATCATGCGCGGGGCCACTTCTCGATCAGGACAACGCACGATATTCGCCTCGATGTCTTTGGCTTGCACCCTCTCCGGATTGATCTGGGCCGCGATCCGTTGGACCTGTTTGACGTAGGCGAGGACTTCGACGCCGAAATCCTTTAGGAGAATCTTCTTGGCGATCGCGCCGGCCGCCACCCGGCCAATCGTTTCCCGCGCGCTCGTCCGGCCGCCCCCTTGCCAATTCCGAATGCCGTATTTGGCGAAGTAGGTGTAATCGGCGTGCGAAGGACGAAATTTGGTGGCCATCTCCGCATAAGCCTCGGAGCGCGCGTCCTCATTCCTAACCCACAGGCTGATGGGCGTGCCGAGGGTTTTGCCCTCAAACGTTCCCGACAGAATTTGCACGGTGTCGCTCTCCTTGCGCGGCGTGACGATCTTCGATTGACCCGGCCGGCGACGATCCAAGTCCGGCTGAATGTCCGCCTCGCTCAATTCCAACCGCGGTGGACAGCCATCCACCACCACCCCAACCCCACCGCCGTGAGATTCCCCCCAAGTGGTGATCCGGAAAACCTGCCCAAACGAATTTGCCATGATCCAAGCGTGCGAAAAATTCCGCCGCAGGTCAAACCGAGTTCAGCCGCTTCGAAAAGCCTTGAAGCATCCAAGGCGGCCGAACTCACCAAACTCCACACCGTTGACGACCTCGAAAGCTGGAAGGCCTGGCCTGAGCTCCGTGGCATGGGCTTTTCTCGCCTTCGGAGGGATCTGCCTTTTCCCGGCCTGGCTGACCGTCCTCACCAGTTGGTCCAGCCCACGCCTCAAAACCGTCATCGTCATCGCGGGCGTCATCCGAAGACTCTCGTTTTTCTGGGGCATCACCCAGTTGACCTACGGCCGGGGCCTCGGACCAGAGGAGGCCGAAGAGAAGATGACCGAGCGCCCCGGAGGGGCAGTGGAAATTAGCCGGGGGCAAACCAGTCCGCGAGTGCCGCCCCCGGTTCCGGCGATAAAACGCC
>CAYHFE010000116.1:6083-16008 GCA_964355375.1 uncultured Verrucomicrobiota bacterium | reverse complement strand
CGGGACTACATGCGTGGAACGGACAGTGTCCTGAGTCAAAATGAGAACTGCTGCCTTTACGGCGTCGAGCCGGCGGTGGGTCCCGGACACTGGGCGAGGCTGACAACGACTGCGCCGGGCCGATGTGCGCCAATCTCGACGAGTGGCGCTCGCGAGTCCTTGGCGGGACGTGACTGACCCTCGGCGGGCGGCGCGCCGCAGCCTTGATCGCGGGAAATGGGCTGTGCCGAAGCGCAGCCCCGCCGGATGGTGCTCGCAGCGCGCTGACGATCCCGCGTCACGCGGGCTACTCCTCGTTCACACGAATGCGATAGAACCGGATTAAGCCGCGCGCGTCGAGGTCCACCATCTCTCGTTCATTCCCATCCCCCCGGATGGACGTGATTGGTTTCCATTCGCTCTCGGTGAGCGAATCTTTGTACTCCAGCCGATAGGTTAGGCCATCAACCGTGGGCACCGCGATATGGAACTTGCCGGCGTGGCGTAGCAGTCGCAGTAGGCCAGGCGTCCCAGCGACCAAACCGGACTGAAGAGGAGCATGCGTGCCGATCAGAGAAACCCGGTCCGAGTCGCGCGGCGTCGCAACGAGCATTTCCGCAGGCATGTTGGGAACTCCGCCGGACTGCACAAACACGTAGGCCGCTCCGGGGGGTTCAGAGACACCAGGGTTAGCAGAGGTGCCAGTTTTCGGCGAACCCACCAGAGCAGTTCCCCCGGACATTGCAACCGAAGCACCAAAGCCATCACCCAGCTGCAGGTCGCTCGGTTTCACGATGGATTGCTCCGTCCAAGTGGTCCCGCTGCGCGTGAACACATAAACCTGGCCGCGGGCGAAATCGGAAGCAGCGGAGCCGATCAGGGCCATATCCCCGGACAACGCCATCGAATGGCCGAATTGACCTGGCGCCGACCCTGAGCTTCCCTGGAGTCGGGCTTGTTGGCTCCAGGTGGTCCCGCTCCGCACGAAGGCGTAAACAATCCCCTGGCTGCTCGCTCCGGCATTCCTTGAACCGACGAGAGCCGTGTCCCCGGAGAGCGCGACTCTATGGCCGAATTCATCATTCCCCTGCTTGTCGCTGGCCGTCAGTTTGGCTTGCTGAGTCCAAGTCGTCCCGCTGCCCACGAACACATAAGCCGCCCCGTTATCCGTTAGGCCATCGGTATCGGCGTCGAGAGCGCCCGCCACGATCGTGCCTCCGGACAGCGCTACCGACAATCCGAAACGAGCACTCGCTGCCGCGTCGCTGGCCGTCAATTTGGCTTTCTGCGTCCAAGTAGCTCCGGTGCGCTCAAACACATAGACCGCCCCGGCATCCGCGAAACCACCCACGATAGCACCAGTGGCGCCAATCACGGCTCGGTCTCCGGACAACGCCACGGAAACACCAAACCGGGCATTGGCCGCTATGTCGCTGGCCGTGAGTTTGGCTTGTTGAGTCCAGGTCGTGCCGCTGCGTACGAACACATAGACGGCTCCGGCAAAGCCCGTCGCGTTGAGAGGGGCGCCGTTGGCCCCCACCAGAATCGTATCTCCGTCCACCGCTAGGGCGCCAAATTCATCGCCCCCGGCCCCATCGCTGGCCGTGAGTTTTTGTTGCTGGCTCCAAGTGGTCCCACTGCGCACGAAGACATAGGCCGCTCCCCTAAAGTTGGCTTGACCGACGGCACCCACCACTGCCGTGTCCCCGGACAACGCCGACCATCCGGCATAGCGGCTGTTATAGCGTACCCCAGACAATAGAGCATTATTAGCGGCCGCGACGTCGTCCCCGGTTAACTTGGCTTGCTGAGTGGATGGGGGGATCACGGCGATCACGTTAACGGCCATCGTGCGCGGGAGCCCATCCAGATCCGCCCCGCCATTGCGCGCGCCGCCATCATCTTGAACCTGGAAGGTGAAGCTCGCATACGGACTGCCCTGAGCGCCGGTGACTGGCGTGAAAACGAGCGGAGCCGCCGAAGCGCCCACCGATCGATAGATGGTTCCTTCGACTCCAGTCCAACTGAATACCGCCGCCATCAGTCTGCCATCCGCCGAGACCGCACAAGCGCGCCACGGCCGGTTGGCGTCGGTCTGTCTCGAGGTCCACGTGACTCCCGCATCGGACGAGACATAGAGGTAGCCGGCCTTGTCGCAGGCCAGAGCCAAGGTCCCATCGGCCGACGAGGCGATGCCATACCATTCTCGAACGCCTTCCCGCGCCGTCCAGGTCGCTCCCGAGTCGGTCGAGTTGTAGAGCTGGCCGTTATAGACTTGGGCCACCAGCTTCGTCCCATCCGCCGAGGAGGCAACCCCGGACCAATCCAGGTCGCTCTGAGTGCGCGCCGTCCAGGTCGCTCCCGAGTCGGTCGAGGTATAGATCCGACTCCCGGTGCTCCCCCAAGGTGCGCCTGAAACCGCCACCAACTTCGTTCCGTCGGACGAGGACGCCACCCCTTTCCACTCACGGTGTCCCGCACTCGTCCGTTCAGTCCAGGTGACGCCAGAGTCCGTCGAGGTGTAAATCTTGCCTGGATTACCGTCGGCCGCGACCAGCTTGGTTCCATCGGTCGAAGACGCGACCGCCCGCCAGTAGCGCTGGCTTTCGCGGGCGGTCCAGGTCACGCCGGAATCAGTCGAAGTGAACAGAGAGTCGTAGCGCGTGCCGGCGATGAGCTTGGTGCCGTCGGCAGACGAAGCCACGCTGTAGAAAGATCGAGCCATGTCCGTGAGCCGGGCCGTCCAGGTCACGCCTGAATCCGAGGATGTGTAGAGATAATTCCCCCAGGTGCCGGCCACGAGTTTGGCGCCATCGGCCGAGCAAGCCACGGTCGTCCAACCCCGCACGCCGGAGCCAGTCTGGGAGGTCCAGGTCGTGCCGGCTGGGCCCGGAGTCATGGCCACAAAATCGCCGGCGTTCACCGCGCTGCCGCTGACGGTCAAGGTCCCGGCCGCGGGGAGGGTCGTGACTTTCAGGCGGTAGAATTTGTCGGGCGGACTGTCTGTCGGATCACTGAAACCGAAGTCGGCCGCCGCGAAGGAATAGGGCGTGCTCGAGGTCGTCGTCACCGTTTTGTTGGCACCGACTGGGGCGTGGAGGCCCTGAACGTTCAGGGTCATGGTCCGAGGGGTTGGGTCCAGATCCACGCCTCCGTTGGCCGTGCCACCGTCATCCTGAACCTGGAAGGTGAAGCTGGCGTAAGGTGTGCCATAGGCGCTGGCGGCCGGTGTGAAGACGAGTGAAGCAGCCGGGCTTCCCACCGAGGTGTAGACTGTGCCGGCATTGGCGCCACCACCCAAGCCCGCCGCCATGCGGGAGCCATCGGACGAAATCGCAAAACCCCGCCAAAGCCGGTTGTTGTCCTTGGGTGTCCAAGTGACACCGGAGTCTTTCGAAACATAGAGCTTGCCGCCCGCCTCTCCCGCGAGCAGCACGCTCCCGTCCGCCGACGACCGGATGCCTTTCCAACTCCGGCTGCTTTCGCGCGCGGTCCACGTCGCTCCCGAATCCGTCGAGGTGTAGATCTGGCCATTCTCCACGGCTGCCGCCAGCTTCGTCCCATCCGCCGAGGAGGCGACGGATCTCCAATTTCGAGCGCTTTCGCGGGCCGTCCAGGTCGCTCCCGAATCCGTCGAGGTGTAGATCTGCCCCGTTCCCGCAACCGCCGCCACGAGCTTGGAACCATCGGCGGACGAAGCGACACCCGCCCACGGGCGCGAGCCAGAACTGGTCCGTTCAGTCCAGGTGACGCCGGAATCCGCCGAGGTGTAGAGCATGCCCGGAAAGCCATTCGCCGCGATGAGCTTTGTTCCATCGGCGGACGAAGCCACCGCTGTCCAGAAGCGCTGGCTATCGCGCGCTGTCCAGGTCACTCCCGAGTCCGTCGAGGTGAAGAGATAATCATCGCGCATGGCCGCGACGAGCTTCGTGCCGTCGGCCGAGGAGGCGAGGCTGTTGGCCGCGCGAGTGGCGTCGGTCAGGCGCGCCGTCCAAGTAACGCCCGAATCCGTGGACGTATAGAGGTAATCTCCCCACGTTCCCGCCACGAGCTTGGTGCCATCCGCCGAGCCGGCGACATCCGTCCAATCGCGCACGCCGGATCCAGTCTGTGAGGTCCAAGTTTCACCGGCCGCCGACGCCGTGATCGGAATGAAGGCACCGGCCTGAACCGGGTTGCCGCCGCTGGTCAGCGCCCCGGCGGCCGGAAGAGTCGTGACCTTCAGGCGGTAGAACTTGTTCGGCACACTGTTGCTTGGGTCGCTGAACCCAAAGTCCGGAGGCGTGAACGCGTAGAACGAATCTCGGGAGGCCGTCACCGTGTTGTTCGCACCCAGGGGAGCGAAGTTCTTGGCCACGACATTGACCTGAATCGCCCGCGTGGCCGAAGCGGTGCCATCGCTCACTTGGATGGTGAAACTATCGGCCCCGAAATAGCCGGCCTGCGGGAGGTAGCTGACCGTGCCCGCGGGCGCCAGGTCCGTGCCGCCCGACATGACCTTGGCGCTGGAGAAGCTCAACGTGCCGTTGGTCGGCGCGACGCTCTGCGACCAGGTCAACGTCTGGAACCCATCGGTGTCGCTGACGTGCAAGAGGCTCTTGACCTCCACGGACGCGCCCTGTTGGGCGACCAGGGTCGTCGCGGAGCCCACAAAGGTAGGCGCCGTGTTGGGCGCGCTGACCACGGCGTATTTGGTGATCATCAAGTTGTCAAAGGTGGCCACCGCGAAGCCTTGCAGGTTGATATAATTGTCCGCATAGCCCACCGCGTTGGTGTAGGAATAGACGGGCGTGGCCCCGCCATCGACATAGACCTCGACTTTCGTGGCGCCGGATCCATCGAAAGGGTTCCCATCTCCGGGACCGGAGCAAATGATGTCCAGGTGACGCATGCGGTAGCCGTTCAAGAAGCCACTGTAGTCGTTGGTCGCAGCCCAGTTCGCTTCCGTGGCGGAGGTCGTCACCTCGGTGCCGCTGTCGATCACGGCCAGCTTGCCTTCCTTGCGGAAAAGCAGCGCCAAACGCGGTCCGGAGTCGAGGACCCCGGCGTTGCGCTGCGCGGAACTGCCGCCGAGCACGATCGCTGCCCAGGCGCCGGGGCCGGCATAGAAGGGGTCATTAATCGAGTTGGGGTCGAAGTCCACACTGAGGCGCAGCCCTCCCACCGAATTGGCGCCGTTGAAATTGACGTTGAGCGCGGCGTTAGCCCCGCCGGCACAGAGCAAGGCGTTGCCCCCATCATGAACGATGCTGGCATTGCCCAATTGGGCGTTCCCACTCCGCGTATAGGTGACGGGCGCGAGCAAGCCAGTTTGACGCCCCGCCAGGTTGACGTCGAGATTCGACCAGAAACCGTTGACCGCGACCGCACCCGTGGCCGTGAAATTGTCACTCAACAGAAGCACGGGGGACGGGTTGAAACCGCTGGGAGCCGTCACCGTCAAGGTCGCGGAGGAACTGGTGACGCTGCCCGCGGCATTGCTCACGACCACCGTATAGCTGCCCGCATCATCCGCCAGAGCAGCCGTGATCACGAAACTCGAGCTGGTCGCGCCGGGAATATCGACGCCGTCTTTGCGCCAGCGGTAGGACAGGGGCGCGCTGCCAGTGGCCTGAACGCTCAGCGCGACGGCGCTGGGGATCACCGCCGACTGGCTCTGCGGCTGTCTCGTAATGGTCACCGGGAGGACGGCCACGATGGTGAAGGTCTGCGCGGAGGACTGATCCACGCCGCCGAGCGCGGTTCCGCCATTGTCCTTGACCCGGACCGTGACCGTATTGGTGCCTCCGGCGCTGGGAGAGGGCTGGAAAGTCAAGGTGCCGTCGGCCCCGATGGCCGGCGCCTTGGCAAAGAAGCTGGAACTCGAGTTGGTCATCACGAACGTCAGCGTTTGACTGGCTTCGTCGCTTCCGCCGCCCCGGGTCAGGTTGGTGGCGAAGTTCGAGATCGTGGCGGTCACCGCGTTGGTCACGACGATGCGGTTGGTCCGGAGGGTAAAACCGGGGGCATCATTCACCGCTTGGACTTTGAGCGTGAAAACGTTGGTTGCCAGGCCACCTTCCTGATCATTGGCCGCTAGCCGGATCGTGGTGTCGCCCACGGCATTGGTCAGGGGCCGGACGGTGACGACTCGATTGGTGCCCACGCCGCTGATGATCAGCCCGGCACTGGCCACAAGGTTGGTGTTGGACGAAAGGGCAGTCGCCAGGACGTTGGTCATCGGCGAATCGAGATCGGTCATCACGATAACCACGTTGGTGGCGCCGTCTTCGGTGACCGTCACTGTCTTCGGGACCACAATGATCGGCGCGTCGTTTTGCGGAGTGATGGTGATGGTGAAGGACTGCGGAGGGGCCGCGTTGGTGCCGCCGAGAGCGGTGCCGCCGTTGTCGATCATCCCGACCCGCACCACGCTGCTTCCGCTCACGTTAGGCTTGGGCGTAAAGCTCAGGTCTCCCGCCGGACTGATGGCCGGCGGCTTGAGGAACAAGCCCAGGTTGGTCGCCGTCACACTGAACGTCACCGTCTGGTTCGATTCGTTGGTCGGGCCGGTCCGGATGGTACTGACGAATTTGATCCGGTTTTGCGCGAGCGAATCTTCCACCACCGACACGACGTTCGTGCTCAGTTGGAAACTGGGCGCGTCGTTGACCGGCAGGAGGGTGAGAGTGAAGGAAGCCAGAACGCTCGTGTCCACGCCCCCGTTGGCCGTACCCCCGTTGTCCCGCAAAACCGCCGTCAGTTTGGCCGAACCAAAAGCGTCCGGCGCCGGGGTAAAGGTCAGCGTCCCCTGGCGGCTGATCTTGGGCTGGCCGGCGGAGGTGAACAATCCGGGCGCGCTGTTGGTCAGGAGGAAGGTGAGCGATTGCCACGATTCGTTGGGCGGTCCGGCCACGATGAGGGTGGCAAAATTAGGCGCCGTCTGAGCCGGACTGTCTTCCGCGACCAGTTTGATGGTGGAGCTGAGCCTGAAGCTCGGCGGATCGTTCTTCGCATCCACGCGCACCAGGAACAACTGCACAACCGATCGGTCCAAGCCACCCAAAGTCTCCTTGCCGTCATCCCTCAGGAAGACGGTGACCATGCCGTAGCCGATGGCGTCGCCGGCCGGGGTGAAGCTCAACGTTCCCCTGGAATCAATCGTGGGCTGGACCTTGAAGAACGTCGGATTGGCCGCCGCCACCTGGAAGGTCACCTTCTGGCTGGCTTCATCACTTGGCCCCGGTTGAATACTGGCGGCAAAGTTGTCCTGGCGGAACAGGCTGTCTTCCGACGCGGTCACCAAGCTGGAGGCGAGGGTGAAGGAAGGTGGATCGTTCATCGGCAGCACGGTGATGGCAAAAGTCTGCTCGGCACTGGTATCCACGCCGCCCTCAGAGGTGCCTCCGTTATCCTGCAGGCGAACCGTGACGGTCGCGGTTCCGCTCTTGTTCGGCGCAATCGTGTAAGTCAACGTGCCGGTGGGCGATAGGGCCGGAGGCGTGGCGAAAAGCGTCGCGTTGTTATTCGAAACGAGGAAGGTCACTCCCTGGCTGCTTTCCCAAGCGGGACCCGGCTGGATGCTGGTCGCCCAATTGACGGCCACTCGAGGGCCAAAATCCTCCAGCAGGTACTCATCCATGCCTTTGACAAAGCTCGGCGCTTCGTTCGGTGAGGTCACGTTGACGGTCATGGTGCGCGGGGTCGGATCCAGATCCACCCCGCTGTTCTCCGTCCCGCCATCGTCCTGGACCTGGAAGGTGAAGCTGGTGTAGGGAGCGCCGACGCCGTTCGCCCCGGGGGCAAAAACAAGCGGGGTGGCGAGAGTTCCGACGGAGGTGTAGATGGTACCGCCCGCACCGGGAATCCCACCCCACCCCACGGCCATGCGGGCGCCATCGGAGGAAATGGCAAAACCGCGCCAAGGCCGATTGCTGTCTCGAGCCGTCCAAGTGACCCCGGAGTCGGTTGAAACATAGAGTTTGCCGCCGGCCTCGCCGGCGAGCAGGACGTTTCCGTTCGCCGATGACCTCAGGCCCTTCCACATCCGACTACTTTCGCGCGCCGTCCAGATCGCTCCAGAATCTGTCGAGGTGTAGATCTGGCCACCCTCCACGGCGGCGGCCAGCTTCGCTCCATCCGCCGAGGAAGCGACGGCTCTCCAATTCTGGACGCTCCCGCGGGTCGCCCAAGTCACGCCCGAGTCAATCGAAGTGTAGACTTGCCCACCTCCTGCAACCACCGCCACGAGCTTGGAACCATCGGCGGACGAAGCCACGCCCGCCCACGGGCGAGAGCCCGCGCTGGTCCGCTCGGTCCAGGTGACGCCGGAATCTGCCGAGGTGTAGAGATAGCCGGGATTGCCGTCCGCCGCGATCAGCTTGGCGCCATCCGTGGACGAGGCGACGGAGGTCCAAAAGCGCTTGCTGTCGCGCGCCGTCCAGGTCGCGCCCGAGTCCGTCGAGGTGAAGAGGTTATCGTAGCGCATGGCCGCCACCAACTTCAGGCCGTCGGCCGAGGAAGCGAGACCGTTGGCCGCCCGGTTGGCGTCGGTGAGGCGCGCGGTCCAGGTGACACCCGCATCGGTGGAGGCGTAGAGCGAGCCGCCCCAAGTTCCCGCGACGAGTTTTGTGCCGTCCGCCGAACAGGCCAAGTCCGTCCAATCCCGCACCCCGGAACCAGCTTGAGAGGTCCAGGTCGCTCCGGCGGGGGCTGGCGCCCAGGTGACAGAACTTCCGGCCGTCACAGGGATTCCATTCACGGTCAAAGCGCCCGCCGCGGGGAGGGTCGTGATCTTGAGGCGAGAGAAGCTGTTGGCCGGGTTGTCATTCGGATCGCTGAAACCAAAATCCGCCGCCGCGAACGCATAGGGCGAGTTCACGCGCGTGGTCACCGTCTTGTCCGCACCCGCCGGAGCGTGATTAACAATGGCCGGGGCGGTCACCATGATGGGCAAGGTGGTGATCGTCAAGTTATCGACAAACTGATTGTCCCAAGCCGCGCCAGTTCGGGCGCTGAAGCCAAAGCGGCCCGCGATTGGGCTGAAGGCACCCGGCAAGTTCGCCTGAACGCTCGTGCCATCCACCGATAAGTCCAAAGTCCCATCACTGTCCACATTGATCCGAACGGGCACAAACCGATCTGCTCGAAAGAGCGAGAGGACGTTCTTGGTCGATGTCAGCACCGTGCCGTTCCATTTGACGTCGATGGCAGGAGCTTCTCCGAATCCGTTATCATAGGTGTCGAACGAAACGGTCAATCCGGTGCCAGCGCCTTCTTCCGAGAAACTGCTATTGGGGAGGTCGCTCGCAAAGTTGAAGCTTAAGCCGTCAGCGACGGTCCCGCCGCCGATGAAGAGATCAAAGGTCACCGTGAAGGCGCGGATGGGCGCGCCGTTGTCCAGGTCGTCGATGATAAATGCGCCTTGCTTGCCGCCGGGGCCTTTCGTCAGTTTGAGCACGCCGTCTTCGATCACGCCGGCGTTGATGTCGGTGCCGAAAAGCCGGGTGTTCGGTGGTTGGCTGCTGAAGTCGGTGCTAAAGGTAAGAAGGGGCACCCCATTGACGAGTGCCACCGTGTGAACATTCCCCGCCGCAATCGCCGTCACTCCGCTCAAGCCCCCCGGCACTGTCATCTGGTTCTGGCTATCGAGTCCCCACGCCACCACCGTCCCGTCGCTCTTCAAGGCCACGGTGTGATAACCTCCCGCCGCAATCGCCGTCACTCCGCTCAAGCCCCCCGGTACCACCGTCTGCCCGTTGCCGTTGCCTCCCCACGCCACCACCGTCCCGTTGCTCTTCAAGGCCACGGTGTGCTGATCTCCCGCCGCGATCGCCGTCACTCCGATCAAGTCCGCCGGCACCGCCGTCTGGCCGTTGTCGTTGCCTCCCCACGCCACCACCGTCCCGTCGCTCTTCAAGGCCACGGTGTGAAAAGCTCCCGCCGCAATCGCCTTCACTCCGCTCAA
>CAYHFE010000116.1:0-5983 GCA_964355375.1 uncultured Verrucomicrobiota bacterium | reverse complement strand
TCTTCAAGGCCACGGTGTGAAAAGCTCCCGCCGCAATCGCCTTCACTCCGCTCAAGTCCCCCGGTACCGTCGTCTGGCCGTTGACGTTGCCTCCCCACGCCACCACCGTCCCGTCGCTCTTCAACACCACGCTGTGATAACGTCCCGCCGCAATCGCCGTCACTCTGCTCAAACCCCCTGGCACCGTCGTCTGGCCCTGGTCATTGAGTCCCCACGCCACCACCGTCCCGTCGCTCTTCAAGGCCATGGCGTGCCCACCACCGGCCGCAATCGCCGTCACTCCGCTAAAACCCGTCGGCGCCGTCGTCAGTCCGTAGGTGTTGTCTCCCCACGCCGTCACGGTTCCCCCAATGGTCGCGTTGACCGTCAGTGTTGCCGGCTCCCACCCCAGGCCGAGCACCAGCAGAGCGACGCTCCAGAGCGTGCTCTTGGCTTCGGTCATTGCTCGGATGAATCGCGAGAACATGTTTCGTGAGGTTGGGTCTGGTTTCATAGGTCTATTCGATAGGAACGGCATTCGATTTGGGTCTAAGACAAATCTGGAGCGTGACATGCACATCGCTGCAACACCCGAAATACAGGTGGCGCGCACCCGCAATTCCCGGCCGGTCGCCAGGGTTCGGGCGGCATGAAACTTGTGCTTTGCTTGACGGGTTCGCATCGCTGCTGCCTTCTGCAAGAAGGCAAATTCTCTGAAAAGCACGCCGGCGCCAGGTTCGGGCAGGGCGGAGAGAATGGCAATCGAGTCGATTCCTCATTTTGCCCGTGGAAAGTTCCCTAGGGAAAACACCCTAGCCGGCGAGGCCGAATCCGACGCTCCGATAGGTTCCTCCGTTCCCCCGCTCGGGAAGAGGTCTGCCAGGGCCGGTCCCAGCTCCTGGCGCAAGGCATCTTTGGCAATGAATCGGTCCACAATTCCCAGAGCCAGACAGGCGGACTTCACTTCCGTCGAGTCATGCACGGTCACCATGATCACTCGGATTAAGGGGTCCAATCCGCGAATCTTCTGGGAAACCTGCAAACCGTTCAGATCGGACAACCCCAGATCCAGGTCCATGAACACAAGGGACGGTCGCAGCTTGGTCACCAACTCCAAGGCCTCGGTCCCGTTGGCGGCCATGCCGACCAATTCCAGGCGCGGCCACGTGCTGACATACCCGGCGAAGGCTCGCGCGAACGCCTCGGAGTCGTCCACGATCAGCGTTCGAATCCGGGCCCCATTCTTCTTCGGGTCGTCTTTGCCTTCTGGCATGGGTCAAATTTCCGCAGGTCCTCTGGAGCCAGTCTCGGACAGAGGGGCGGGAATGGAAATCGAGTCGATTCCCTATTCCGGCGAAGGAAAGTTCCCTAGGGAAGACACCCTAAAGCCTTCAGTATGCAGTCAGGATTGGGGAGGACACGCGCCCTCGCGTGTTCCGACTGGCGCCTCGCCGGTCGGAACGGGGGCGTAATTCAGTCACTGAACGGTGACTCATGCGAACGCGCCGGTGTGGTCGGCGGTGGCGCCGACCACAGCACGCGAGGGCGCGTGCGCTCCCCATCCGACTGAATAATCCAGGCTACGGCTGAATGATCTGGTTGCGGATGGCGTAGCGAACCAGATCGCTCACCGAGTGCACTTGGAGCTTGCTCATGAGATGGGTGCGATGCGCGTCCACCGTCTTTGCGCTGATGCCCAATTTGGCGGCCACTTCCTTGCTCGAACTGCCCTCCGCGATGAGCTGGAGAATCTCTCGTTCGCGCGCCGTGAGCCGGCTTCCGGCCGTGGTCGCCGACTGCGTTTCCGGATGCAGAAAAGCGTCCAACAAGATCGCAGACACGGAAGAGGCAAAGAAGGGTTGGTGAGCCGCCAATGCCTCCACGGCCGAGACGAGGTGCCGTTTGGCGTCGCTCTTGAGCAAGAACCCGCGGGCCCCCGCGGCCAAGGTCTGCCGCGCCAATTCCTCCGAGTCGTGCATGGTCAAGATGAGAACCTCGGTTTGCGGCAGGGCCTTGCGGATGTGGCGGGTCGTCTCCAGGCCATTGAGTTCGGGCATGCTGAAATCGAGCACCACCACGCTCGGCCGGTGGTGCACGGCTTTCTCCAGAGCCTCGCGGCCTGTGGCCGCTTCGTCGCAGATTTCCCATTCGGGCCGCGACTGCAGCAGCCTCCGCAATCCCTCTCGGACAATGTCGTGATCGTCGGCGATGAGAATGCGCACGGTCTTCATGCTGGCAGTGGAATGATGGCTCGGACGCGCGTCTCGGACGCTTCGGACCGAAGCTCCAGTTTCCCGCCCACCTCGGCGAGGCGCTCGCGCATTCCAGCGATGCCCACCCCCTGGGGCATGATCTCTTGGGCGAATCCTTCGAGGAGTCCCGCCGGCAGGCCCCGGCCCCGGTCGCCGATTTCGAGCAGGATCAGTCCGCGTTCCGCCTGCAGTGTGATCCAAGCCTCGCGGCTGTCAGAGTGTCGATGAATGTTGCCCAAACTCTCCTGCGCCACGCGGAACAGCGCCAGTTCGACGGGGCTGGAGAACCGCGGCAACTCCGCCGGCAAGTCCACCTTCACCTGGATGCCGCTGCGCCTGGAGAAACCCTCCACGTAGGAGCGCAACGCCGGCCCCAACCCGAGTTGGTCCAGGAAGGGAGGATGCAGCAGATAAGACACGGTCCTGACCTCCTGTGAACAGCGCTCGACCAGAGCCAGGCTCTCCGTCACCAGTTTCGCTGTCTGGGCATCCATCGCGGGCATCTGTTGCTCCAATGAACCGAGGTTCATCAGGGCGGCGGCCAATTGCTGGGATGTCGAGTCATGGAGATCGCGGGCGATGCGGCGCCGTTCCTCGTCTTGCGATTGGCGCAAGCGGAACCGGAGCGCCCGCAGCGCTTCTTCAGCCCGCTTGCGCTGGGTGATCTCCCGGTTGCTGCCCCGCCGGCCAAGGTATTGCCCTTGCGCGCTCCGCACGGGCTGGCACATGTGAGCCAGCCAGCGGATCTCTCCACTCCGGCTGACGATCCGAAAATCGAAATTGCAGATCGAGGTTTCATCCGCCTGTATTTTAAAATAATGTTGGTCAATCAGTGGGCGGTCATCGGCATGGACAATCGTTCTGAGCAGATCGGGATTGGCCACGAATTCCTCCGGGCGATAGCCCGAAATCCGCTCGCACGAAGGCGACACATAAAGAAACGTCCCTTTCGGGCTGACCCAGGTCTCCCAGTCATACGTGAAATCCGCCACCGTCCGATACTTCTGCTCGCTCTGTTTGAGCAAGGCGTCAACGGTTTGACGCTGCGCCACCTCGTCCAGCAACGCCGCATTGAGCTGCTCCAAGGCGGCGGTGCGCTCGACCACCCGACGTTCCAGGCTTTCGTTCAATTGCCGGATCTTCTCCTCCGCACCCTTGCGCTCCGTGATGTCGCGGATGATGGCGGTAAAGAACTGCCCCTCTCCGGTCGTCCAGGTGGCCAGAGACATTTCCAGCGGAAACTCGCGGCCGTTCTTGCGGAGTCCGACCGACTCGATCGTCCTGCCTGCCATCTTGGAAGTCCCCGTGGAAGCAGCCCGCGCCATTCCCGCGTCATGAGCCTGTCGGAATCGCTCCGGTAAAATCTGGTTCACCGTCTGCCCCATGATTTCGAGGGACGGATAGCCAAAAACGGTTTCAGCGACCGTGTTCCAGAAGACGATGCGCCCTTGGCTGTCAATCGAGACAATGGCATCGGTGGCCGATTGCGCCACCGCTTGGAAGCGTTCACTGCTCTGTTCCAACGCTTCCTGCGCCCGGCTGTTGAGCAGGGCGAGGGCGGCCAGGTCGCCGAAAGCCGTGGCCACGCGGACATCATCCTCGGTGAAACCGCCCGGTTTGTTGGCCAGACCGAGCACCCCGACCGGTTTGCCACCCAGGCACAAAGGGGCAAACAGAACATTGTCCAGGCGGACGTGCCCGTCCGGCATCAAGCCGGCCCAGTCGCTGCGGAGAAAGTCGTTGTCATAGACCGCGCGGCCGGTGCGGTAGGCGATTTCCCGCAGGCCGCGAATCGGCATGGGCAAGGCTGGGTCCACCGAACAAGGCCGCCCCCCCGCCTCCAAGAATAGAACCTCGTTCCGGGTTTGATCTGAAGACAGCAGAGCCACGTACCCACTCGTCGCCCCCGTCAACTCCCGGCAAACCTCGAAGATCGACCGGGCGGTTTGCCTGAACCCGCGCTGTTCGAGGATGAATCGGGACGCGGCCAGCAACCCGGCCATTTCGGCCTCGCGTCGCCGCGATAGGGCCAGAGCACGTTGGGACTCCTCCTCCGCTGCTCGCAGTGCTTCCAGAGTTGCCTTCAGCTCCCCGAATCCCGGCTTAGCCCAGTCGAACTCAACCACTGACTCCGCCTGGTGGCGCAGCGCTTCCAGCCAATTTCTTGCGTCGTCGATTTGCCTTTCCATTGCTCAGGTCCTGACCACGTTTTCCAGACGTCCGATCTTGCTTAGCCGTAAGCATGCCGTCAATGCTGGGGAGCACACGCGCCCTCGCGGGTTCCGACCGGCGCCTCGCCGGTCGGAACGAGAGCGTAATTCAGTCACTGAACGGTGCTTCGTTCCGATGCGCCGGCGTGGTCGGCGAGGGCGCCGACCACGGCACGCGAGGGCGCGTGCGCTCCCCATCTCCACTGAATAGTCACGGGTCAGGCTCCGTATTCGTAGGCGGAATGAGTCGTGTGCCCCCAATGTTGAATTAAGGACGGAAACTCATCGAGCGGGGCAACGGCATGCTCTTGCTTCGGCGCGAATGATGTCGGGTTGCTCGTGCCGCGGCCCTGAACAGCGTCGATCGCTTTGGCGATCGGTTCCGGCGCGGCCAGGCAGCCAAGCCGCCAGCCGGTCATGGAATAGGCTTTGGCCAGGCCGCGCCCGACGATCGTGTGGTCGTAGTGAGCCTGAGAAAAAGCGGCCACACTGGTGTGCTCGACGCCGTTCCCATTTGTGACGGGCTCGCCGTTCTGCGTCCTCTGATTGCGCGAATTGAGGCAGAGGTTTTTTCTTCAACCCCGCCGAGGAGTCGGGCACTCTCAGCTGATGGATTCGCTCTCGCCCGATGAGATACAACGCGCGGTCCGGGCCGCCTTGGCCGAGGACATCGGTTCCGGGGACGTCACCACCTTGGCCACGGTTTCGGAGACGGCGCGAGCCCGGGCGGCGATGGTGGCGCGGCAGGCGCTGGTCGCAGCCGGCCTGGACTTCGCCGCGACGGCGCTGCGGGAGTTGGAACCCGACAGCCAAATCGAACGGCTGGTCGCCGACGGGTGCCGGGCGGAGAAGGGCGAGATTCTCCTGCGAGTGACCGGTCCGACCCGAGCGTTGCTGAGCGCAGAGCGAGTGGCGTTGAACTTCGTCCAGCGACTCTCCGGCGTGGCCACGCTGACCGCGGCCTTCGTGGATGCGGTTCGAGGCACGAAAGCGAAGATTCTGGACACCCGCAAGACGACCCCGGGCTGGCGGCGATTCGAGAAGTATGCGGTCGCTTGTGGCGGAGGACAGAATCACCGCCTTGGATTGTTCGACATGGTTCTGATCAAGGACAATCATCTCGTCGCCCTGCGCCATGAGCCGCCCAATCCTATCGAAGCGGCCGTGCGCCGGGCGCGCGCCCGATACCCGGAATTGAAGATCGAGGTTGAAGCCGACACGCTCGAACAGGTAGAAGAGGCCGTGACCGCCGGCGCCGACATCATTCTCCTCGACAACATGAGTGTGGAAGAGCTGCGGACGGCGGTCCTGATTGTGCGCGGGCGCGCCCTGTGCGAGGCGAGCGGAGGGGTCAATCTTTCGACCGTGCGAGCCCTTGCCGAAACGGGCGTGGATTTGATCTCGGTGGGTGCGCTCACTCATTCCGCTCCGGCGATGGACATCGCCATGGACTTTCACCCGGATTGAAGGCAGACGCTCCTATGCCGGAGTTACTGAGGGGTGCGCAGGATAGAACACACGATGCCCTCACCCCGTCCCTCT
>CAYHFE010000115.1:0-16145 GCA_964355375.1 uncultured Verrucomicrobiota bacterium | reverse complement strand
CGGCCCTCCTCTCGAACATCGATGCGCCCGGTTGACAAACGGTTCATGGAAAGCCTCCCGTCTCTTTGCCACCTTGGTAATCACCTTGCCACTGACTTCAGGTCCACCGCACTGACGTGGCCCAACAGATCTTTGATGCTTTTTGGCGGTGAGCGTGTCTTTGGTTCCGGACGTCTGCTTCGGGCGGCTGATTCGGGTGTCGCGGCTGATTCGCGCGGCTGATTCGCGTTGCCTTGGCGGAGGTTCGTGATCATGATGCACGTCGAACCAGCGACCCAAATACTACATTTTTGATTCAACGATGAACATGAACCTAATGTCTTCCTCCCTGGCCGGGCTTCTCTTTTCCGCCAGCTTCCTCTCCGATTTGATCCCAATCTCCGCGCCAGCGGCGCAAGTGCCGGACGGCATCTGGGTCCGTCCCGGCTATGAATTGACCGTAGCCGTCGATGCCATCAACACGCCGCGCTTTCTCGAATTCGGACCCGATGGAACCTTGTTTGTCAGCGTGCCCAAGGAGGGAAAAATCTACGCCTGCCGCGATGCGAATGGCGACGGCTCGTTCGAGAAGGCGGCGCCGTTCGTCGCGGACAAGGATCCCAAGAACATCGTGCAAGGCATGCAATTCCACGAGGGCTGGCTGTGGTTCGCCCAGTTGAACACGATTAGCCGCGCCCGCGACACCAACGGAGATGGCAAGGCCGACGAGGAGGTTCAGGTGCTCGGTCCGGAGAAACTGCCCACGGGCAAGCCGGGTGGACACATGTGGCGCGCGCTCATGATCCATCGCGGACGGATTTATACTCAGGTCGGAGATCAAACCAACGCCACCGATGAGCCGATCGACGCTTCCGAGCGCAAGAAGATCTGGTCCTTCGCCCTGGATGGCACGGACAAGAAACTGTTTGCCTCCGGCGTGCGCAACACCGAGAAATTCGCCGTCCGGCCGGGCACGGATGAGATCTGGGGTGTGGATCACGACGTTGACATGATGGGCTGGAAGATGGAAGGCGATCGCAAGTATGGCCAGCCCATCACCGACCACAACCCGCCGGCCGAGTTGAATCATTACGTGGAGGGCGGGTTTTACGGCCATCCCTGGATCGTGGGCAAAGCCCAGCCCAACCTGAATTTTCTCAATCATCCCGATCTGATCAAGTATGCCGGCATGACCACCATTCCGGAATGGACCATGGCCGCGCATTGCGCCGGCAACGGGATGCTTTTTTATACCGGAACCAAGATTCCTCAGGGGCACGGCGATGCCTTTGTGGCGCAGCGCGGTTCCTGGAATGCGAAGCAAAAGGTCGGCTATTGCCTCTCCCGCATCCTCTTCGAAGACGGCCATCCCTATGGCGAACAGAAGATGGTGAACTTCTTAAAGAATGGGACCGAGGTCCTGGGCCGGCCCGCGGATTGCGCCCAGGCGCCGGACGGCAGCATCCTCATCAGCGACGACACCGGCCACAAGGTCTATCGTCTGCGGTTTGCGGGAAAGTGAGCGGAGCTCATTGCGCTGATTGTCTTGTGACGATCGGCACGTAACCCACCTCCAGACCTGGGGGCGGCGTCACGAGCAGAGCCGGATCGAGCGTCGCCAGCGTGCCGCGGCTGGGCGGCGCCATGTAGTCCCGGTCAATCGGCCAAGTCGCGTGGATCTTTTCCACAAAGGCCTGCAACTTCGCTCTCTTCTCTTCGCTCCACGCGTATTGCTGAAAGGACGGCTGATCGACAAAACGATACCAATGGTACGTGACGACGGAGCCATCCACAAGGTGGGCCGTGAATGGCCCGAGTTTCGGACCGGGCCGGCTCCAGGCACCGATGGTCGGAGAGGTGTAAGGGACTCCCGGCGTGGCCAGCTTGAACTCCTTGGTCAGGAGCTTGGTTTCGGCCGGCACTTCCGCCGCCGCCACCGCGACGCGTTCTTCTCCGACGTGTCTGTAATATTGCGGGAACAAACCCTTGGGGCTGGTGTCGTTGGTGAACCACTGCAGACCCCAGACATTGCCTTCGAATATCCGGGTGTCAAAGGTGCGCTCCACATCGGTCATTTTCTTGCCGCCCTGGTCAAAGCGCGTGGTCCGCGTCGTCAGCTTGGGTTTCCATGTGCCCTTCTCGTCGAATCGTCCGGAGCAGGCGGAGCCGCCGTCCCGCCAGGCCTTGAAGGCATCGTGCAGGGCCGTCTTCGAGTAGTAGGTGACATCCTGCACCAGGAAAGCCCGGCCTTCGGCGTCCACAGGGAATTGCAGCTTCGGGATCTTCGAATAGGCCACCCCCTGCGCGTCTTGGCTGTCGAAGCGTGGGACGGTGTTGATCTCCATGGCGCCTCCGCCCATGTTGCCCAGGCGCGCGTCCAGCCCGCGTCCATAAATGAAGGGATAGTTGAACAGCTTGCCGATCTTGCTCCACGTCTCAGGAATGTAGTAGGCCATCGGTCCCTTAAAGTTGGCCGCGCTCAGAAAACAGGTCCAGCTTTGATCCCCGGTCGGTGGATCTCCGGTGGTGGGGTCCGTCAACGGCAGAGCCATCCAAGTGTAGCCCAGGAATTCGCCGTTGGGGTTCCCTTGGAAAGGCAGCGCATCGGGAGGAATGAGCAGACGGTTGCTCAGTTGAGCGACGCCCAGCCGGTGGTCCGGCAGCGCTTCGTTGCTGTAGAAGAAGGACCACCCGGGCGATCCGACCTCGTAATCGTAGCATTGCGGCGTGGCGTTGAGGCTGAACTTGGGCGGGCCGTAGCGGAAATGGTTGCCCGCCCAGTAGCCCAGACCGCCTTCCAAAGTTTGAAAGACGCTGCTCCAGGTGGGCCCCCTCTCCTTCCACCTCCGGGCCAATGTCCCCTCCGGAGCCAGCGGCTGGTCTTTGTTGTCGGAGTTGTCCGGAGTGACCCACGAGCTGGGCAGGCCGATTTGAAAATTTGCCAGCGGCTGGTCAATCAGCGGCCAGACCGCGGCGTAAAAGCCCATGCCCGCATTGTATCCGGATCCGGCCGGGGGCCGGTCGTGGCTGAAACCGATATACCCGTGCAAACCCTGGGAATGAGACGTGACCATGCCGGCTTCGGACTTGCCGGCTTCCTTCGTTTCTTGTCCGGCACAGGTCCAGGACAGGAGAGCCAGGCTGATGATGGTGGTGAATGGGGTGATCATGGTTTTTGTGAAGGTTCAGGCGAAACGTTCAACGTGCAACGTGCAACGCTCAACACCCACCTGTTGGTTTCTTGCTCTTGGCGGTACGAACACTTTCGGCAAAGTTTTTGATCAACTCTTCCGTTTCCACAAGAGTCGTCTTGACTGGACGTGTCGAATCAACCGACGGAACCCGTTTGGCCAGTCGCAGCCAGCGGCGGGCGAGATAAGATCAAGCCCAATTTTCCCCCTGAGCGTTGAACGTTGCAGCTTCGTCATCACACGATTTCCTCCCTGCCCGCATCCCAGCGCACCACGCGCCGTTCCTGTTGCGACACCAGTGACATGAGAAAGGTCGCGGTTTCGATGAACGCCTCGTCCGTCGAGCATTTCGGAGTGCCCCGGCTTTGGATGCAATTGACCCAGTCCACCATGTGATTGGGCTGGCTGGGGGTTTTGCCTCGCTCGTAGCCCTTGGGCAGGTTGGCCCGCCGGTTGTGGCTCTCGGGCAGTATTTCAAAGCTGCTCGCATTGTGCGCGATGTCGTCGAATCGCAGCGTGCCGTCCCGACCGCAGATTTCCACGGGCTGCCGCACGCTCGTGTTCATGCTTCCGGTGAAAATGACCGTTCGGCCCAACTTCTCGTACTGGTAGGTCGCGGCCCAAGTGTCGGGCACCTCGCGATCGTCACGGAGCTGCGAGATCAGGCCGCCGCAATGGCAATTGTCCGGGATGCCATGGCCAAGGAGATATTGCACGAAATCCATCTCGTGCGAAAGCAGGTCGCCGGCGTAACCAGTGCCATAGGTGTAATAACAACGCCAGTGCCAGAAATGGCGCTCGTTCCAGGGAATCTTGGGGGCGGGCCCGAGCCAGAGATCCCAATTCACCTCCTTCATGACCTGCGCCGGGTCCGGCCGGTCCCATTGTTCGTAATAGCCGTACCAACGCCAGTTGGGATGGGCGGGATCGGAAGCCTTGAAGCGGCCCGTGCGCACCAGGGTGATGGGACCAAGAATGTCCTGGGCGAGGAGTTCCCTGGCCTGCAAGGCGCAGGTCGCCTGACGCGCATGATGGCCGAGCTGGAACACAACCCGGCTCCGCTTGAGCGCGTCGCGCATCAGCTTGGCCTCAGCCAGGGTCCGGGAGAATCCTTTCTCGCAGTAGATATCTTTGCCCGCTTTCACGGCGTCGAGCACGATCTGGCAGTGCCAATGGTCCGGCGTGGCGATGACCACCGCATCGACCTTCGGATCGGCCAGAAGTTCACGGTAATCGACGTAGGTTTTCACTTCCGGGTTCAGGCTGCGCTCGACGCCTTTCTGCCGATGCGGCCCATAGACGTCGCAGATCGCTGCCACCTTGACGTTGGGGGCATGAACCACCGCATTGAGGAGATCGCCCCCGCGGGTCCCGACGCCGATGCACCCCACGCCAATCGTCTTGCCCGGGGATGGGGCGGAGAGAATCGCGGGCGCGATGGCGGAGACGGCCGCGACCGTCGTGGCTACCTGGCCGGTGGTGCGGAGAAACTGCCGTCGGTTCAGAATTGGATTCAGGCTCGGATGGTCATTCATGGCAGGGGTCCTTTCTGTCGTTTTGTTCGACTGAGTGAGTGTCGCGACGGATTCAAAAATTGTCCAGTCTGGAGGCGCTGGATAATCCGACCCGCAGCGGCTTGAGACAATCCGAGATCCTTCCGCGCAGCGGCTCCGCGGCCTGCCGGTCTGGCCGGTCTGCCGGTCTGGTGTCGCCGAAGTAAGTCACGCGAGCTCTTTGTCTTGGGAAGAAATCTGAGCCAAATCAGCGCCTTAGGAACGATTTCGGGGCGTATTTTTCTGCTGCAACGGACTGCCCACTCGATTACCTTTCACCTGTGCCAAGGGCAAATCAGCTCCGAGTGGAAGGAGGAGTGTTTCACGTGACGCATCGTTGTCACAATCGGGCATTCCTCTTGAAGTTTGCGCGGGACCGCGAGGCGTACCGCGCCAAGATGCGGGAATATTTGGCTGAGTTTGACATCTCGCTGCTGGATTATTGCGTGACCTCCAATCATGTCCACTTGCTGATCGATGCCGAGGACCGGCTGGAAGTCAGCGGATTCATGAGAAAGGTGGCCGGAGAGTTTGCTCGCGCTTACAATCGGCGCAAGGCAAGGCGGAATGCCTTTTGGGGAGATACCTTCCACGCCACGCTGGTGGACAGTGGCGACTACCTTTGGCGGTGCCTGCGGTATGTCGAATTGAATATGGTCCGATGCGGTGTGGTGACGCATCCCAGCTTGTGGGAATGGGTAGGCTATCATGAGATCATGGGAACACGGCGGCGTTATCGGCTCTTGGACTTGGAACGATTATGTTGGCGATTGGGCACAGACTGTCTGGAGGAAGTCAGAAAGATTCTGAGGGCCACACTGGAAGAGACCCTGGCCAAGGACCAGAGGAAGCGGGAACCGTGCTGGACGGAAAGTGTCGCGGTAGGGACCCGTGCTTACTTGGAAAAAATCCAGCCACTGATCCCGTCAAGGCGAGAAACGGAGATAATCGAAGAAGCGCCGGACCTGTGGGTTCTGAAGGAGACGGAGATACCTTATAGAACGGAAATCGACCGAAAAACCGAGTCTAAAGCCTCCAAAACCGGGGCGATTTGATGGACGTCTTTGGAAAGGAAGAGCTTGTCTCGGGGACACCAGAATCCAGTGACGATCGGTCAAGGCAAGTCCCAGATTGGCGGCGGCGCCCTGCCCCGCTCGACGATTCCCTCGGTCACTCTGGACCTGAAGCCCAATCAGATCGCGCTCGACGAATTGGCCGCAGGCCTCCGCCGGCAATCCCCGGCGGTCGTGGGCTACATTTCGGCCCGCCCTTTCAAACTCGACTTGCGAACGATTTGGCCTCGGCAGGATCAGGCTCTCATCCAGGCGATCCGAAGCGTCGTTGCGCGTGAAACCTCAACTTGAACTCGGGATAAAGACAACGGGCCGGGTTGTCCCGGCCCGTTGTTTGAATGCACCGCTTTTCTCGGATCTATCGGTTGACTGCTTCGCCTACTCCCGACGCACTCCCGGACTGGACCGGGATCACTCGATAGAACCGCATGCTCACTTCGCCGGCCGCCGAGTCGGTGAACTGGATGGCTCCATCCGGTCCGGCCTGCACTTCCGACATCGCTTCCCATGACTTCAGGTCCGGCGAGAACTGCACGGAGTAGGCGGATCCCGGACGGCCGGTGAACCGCAGTTCCATCCCACCTTCGGTCGTGTGAAGCGTCCTTGTGATGACGGGGAGCACGAATGAGGTGCCGCCCGCGCGAAGCCCAAGGCTCAGCAGTCCCGCGCTACTGGAGCTGGCGTTGCCAAAGTGACTGGCCAGGCTCAGCTCGGCGTTTTGACTGACCACCACATCCCGGGCCAGAAAGGCTCCGGTCGCTTTGGCATTCTGCTCAATGGAGATCGTCCCGTTGGGGGCGTAGATGTTCGCCTGCACGGTGCAGTTCTGCGCGATGGTCGCGGCCCCCGCATTACTTCCGTTGACGTAGAAGACGATGTCCGCCGCGCCGACGCTCGATCCTGTCTTCGGTCCGACCGTGGATTTTTGGTCGAGGGCGAACTTCCCCGCGATGCGCACGGCGCTGGGGCCCGCGAACTGCACGGTTACTTTCTGTCCAATGCTGAGATTTCTCAGGTTGTAGGTCCCGCCCGTGAACAGAAGCGTGCTCTTTTCCTTCAGCACCACATCCCGATAGTTCCCTTCGTTCAGCGTCACCGTCTCGCCCTGCTTCGCGTTGATGTCCTGCGCACCCGCCGGGCCGCTCTCGAAGGGAGGAAGGCTGCAGAATATCGGCAATGGCCATGGCGTATGCTGCGTTCCCTGAAGCGTGTTTTTCTCTTTATTGACCAGGGTGTTGTAATAGAGATCCCCGTTGATGACCGCCTTCTGGCCAATGCTGATGCGGTTCGCCCGGAGCGCGAAGCCCGCCGGCGTGGTCGCATTTTGGCCGATCGACAGCTCCGGACCGTCCTTTGCGACAGTGCCGGTTGCGATCTCATTGACGATCACATCTCCGGATCGAATCACGGCATTCTGTTCGATCGACACGCTGTTTCGGGCCACCACCACTGCGTTGCCAATCTCGACGTTTTCTTTCACCGTGACGGTAAAAGTCTTGGTCGTAACGTTGCCTGATGTGTCGGTCGCGACACTGGTCACTGTGGTTGTGCCCAACGCGAACGTGGATCCCGAGGCCGGTGTATTGACGACGGTCACGCCTGGACAGTTGTCCGCGGCGGTCACGGCGTAGCTCACCACGGCATCGCAGCGCCCGGCGGCGGCGCGCAAGACGATGGGCGATGGAACGGTCAGCGACGGCGCTTCGGTGTCATTGACCGTGACCGTGAAGGTCTTCGTGGTCGTGTTGCCTGAGGCGTCGGTGGCGACACTCGTCACGGTCGTGGCGCCTTTCGGGAAGGTGGACCCCGAGTCCGGTGTGCTGACCACGGTGACGCCGGAACAGTTGTCGGCGGCGGTGACCGTGAAGTTCACCACGGCATCACAGCTTCCTGGCGTGTTGCTCACCACAATCGGGGCCGGGACGGTCAGCGAGGGTGCTTCGGTGTCATTGACCGTGACCGTGAAGGTCTTGGTCGTCGCATTGCCCGAAACGTCCGTGGCGACGCTGGTGACGGTGCTGGTGCCTTTCGGAAAGGTCGATCCCGAGACTGGTGTGCTGACTACGGTGACTCCCGAACAGTTGTCCGCGGCGGTGACCGTGAAACTCACCACGGCATCACAGCTTCCTGGCGTGTTGCTCACCGCGATCGGAGCCGGGACGGTCAGCGACGGCGCCTCTGTGTCATTGACCGTGACCGTGAAAGTCTTGGTCGTCGCATTGCCGGAGGCATCGGTGGCGACGCTCGTCACGGTGGTCGTGCCTTTGGCGAAGGTGCTTCCCGACGCTGGCGTGCTGACCACGTTGACGCCGGAACAATTGTCCGCGGCGGTGACCGTGAAACTCACCACGGCATCACAGCTTCCTGGCGTGTTGCTCACCACGATCGGGGCCGGGATGGTCAGCGAGGGTGCTTCGGCGTCATTGACCGTGACCGTGAAGGTTTTGCCGGTCGTGTTGCCTGAACCATCCGTCGCCACGCTGGTCACGGTCGTGGTGCCTTTGGGAAACGTGGACCCGGACGCTGGTGTGCTGACGACCGTGACGCCCGAACAGTCGTCGGTGGCATTCACGGCGAAGACGACGACGGCGTCACAATGGCCGGGGTCGTTGCCGACCACGATCGGAGCGGGGACAGTCAATGTCGGCGGTGTGTTGTCAACGACGGTCACCGTCGCAGTGGAGGAAGCCGACGCGCCGTAGCTGTCCGTCACGGTCAGTGTCACGGTCGTCACTCCCACCGGGTAAGGCCCAGCAGGCGTTTGGGTCAAAGTGATGGTGTCTCCGGTGTCGCTATCGAACGAGCCGTCGTCGATGGAGGCATCCGTCGAGCAGTTCGCGTCGGCGAACGCGGCCACGTCCTTGCTCCTGACCACCGGCACATGGTTGACCGACATGGCAATGACCGTCCCGCCCAGCTCTGTAATCTTCGGCGTACTGGTGTTGTTAAAGACGACCGTGAACCGCCCGCCGGACACGGTGCCATCCAAGTTGTTGGTCGTGTTTTTCACCGGCGCGGCGCTGCCGCTGCTCAACAGGTTGGTCCAACCGGCGAAATAGACCGGTGAAGTCACAATCTTGTAGTACCGGAGAACGAGGCTGGCTTCGGTGGGATTGCTGACCGCCGTGACCGCCGAACTGTAATAGAATTGGACGGTCGCAGAATCCGAAGCGTCGGCTCCGGAAATCTGGAAATCCACCACGCCGCCACCCGTGTCGATCGTGGTCCCGAACGGCGGATCGGAGGTATAGACCGCCGAAGTGACGGTGGCGGGGTTCCCCGAACTATTTACGAAACTCGCTGAAAGTCCGGCCTGGTTGGCAGCGGTGGGCACGGTTTGAACCGTTGAGGTTTGACCCGGGGCCGCAACCTTGCTCTGTAATGATCCCACGTTGGCCGCTTTGGTCGTGAAGGGCTTGGCCGCTGAAACACCGCCCAGCGGATTAACCACTGCGATCTGGGCGGTCTGGATTCCACCCCACGGCTCCGGCAGGAAACTGGCTGGAACCTCAGCGGTCAAACTCGAGCTGTTGACGAAGGTGACGACGAGGTTGGTGGTTTGATCCCAGCTATCCCAGCGAACGGCTGAGGTTGACGTGAAGCCGGAGCCCTGAAGGCTCAGCGTGACAGGGTTACTCGCTCCTCCCAGTGCCTCGGTAGGTGTGATGGCGCTGAGGAGCGGGGGCCGCGCGTTTACCACGGCCGTCGCGTGATACCTACCCGCAGCAATCGCCGTCACATTGTTCAAACCCGGTGGCACGTTCGTCTGGCCTATGCTGTTGTCTCCCCACGCCACTACAGTATTGTCGGCTTTCAAGGCCAAGGTGTAATTATCACCCGCTGCGATCGCGATCACGTTGTTCAAACCCGGTGGCACGTTCGTCTGGCCGAAGGTGTTGTCTCCCCACGCCACCACGGTCCCGTTGGTTTTTAACGCGGCGTAATGATATTGGCCCGCCGCAATCGCTGTTAAGTTGGTGGTCAAACCCGTCGGCGTATTCATCGTGGTGCCATTGAGGTTGAATCCCCACCTGACCACAGTCCCGTTGGTTTTCAAGGCTATGGTGTGACCGAGACCCGCCGCGATCGCCTTCACTCCGCTCAAACCTGCTGGCACATTCGTCTGACCATTGCCATTGCTTCCCCACGCGACGACGGTTCCATTGCTTTTCAACGCAACCACGTGATCGGCACCCGTGGCAATTGCCTTCACTCCGGTCAAACTCGCTGCCACACTCGTCAGGCCGGGAACGATAGTCTGATCTCCCCATGCGACGACGGTCCCGGTAGTTTTCAAGGCCACGGTGTGATATGTACCCGCCGCAATCGCCGTCACGTTGCTCAAACTTGCCGGCACAGTCGTCTGGCCGTAGTTGTTACTTCCCCATGCGACGACGGTCCCGTCCGCCTTCAAGGCCACGGAGTGAGTTAGTCCCGCCGCAACGGCTGTCACGCCATCCAAACCCGCCGGCACATCCGTCTGGCCGCTGGCGTTGTTTCCCCACGCCACCACGACGCCGGGCGTTGTGTCCGCGACGGTCAATGTGACCTGTTTCGACGCGCTGTTGTACTGCGCTGTATCGCTGGGTGTGAAATTGGCGGTGAGGGTTCGAGTGCCCGGATCGAGGACTATTCCGGCGGCTGGAGAGTAGGTGAATGTGCCGGCGACATTGGCGGTCGCGTTGAGTTGCGCCGCGCTGAGTTCCGTTCCGTAGGCGATTCCCGCTGGATTCGCCCAAGTGATGACGGGTGTTAGCTTACTCGTGATTGAGCCGCCTACCGCGAGGCCATCAACTCCAAAGGGCCCATAGCCGGTGAAATACTGACTGACCTCGTGCAAGTGAAGGACTGAGGTTCCGGCCGCTATTGGCATGAAGGTGATTCGGGCCACCGTGTAGGTCACGTTGTCCGCAGCGGGGCCGGTTGCTCCATACCGGAGAAGGCCAGTGGTGTTATCGAAAACGTTCTTGCCAGCGACAAGGGTGGTAAACGGTGAACTGCTTCCGGTCGTGACCGAGTCCACTCGCAGCTTCGTCGCGTCGAAATCGATCCGCAAATCGACCCCGTAAGTCGTCCCGTATTGCGCGGTGCCGATCGCATAAACGACGTCGACTGTGACGGGTGTGCCGACGTTGACCGTCTGGGTGGAGGGGTTCAGCGTTGTGGCTGCAAATGGGCCCGCGAAGGCACGATTGGGAAACGCAAGCACGGCCAAAGCGAGGAGAAGCAGCAAAGCCGGCGCGCTGGAAAACACACGCTGGCCGAATCGAGGAGTTGGGAGTGGGCGAATAATCCGTCCGTTGACACGGGCGAGCACCGATTGCCAAACGGATCGCTTGAGTTTCGTTCTATTCATTTGTTTTTCGTTGAGTGAGGAGTTGAATTTGTTGTACAGGCGCCGGTCGTTCTCTGCGCCACCCCATTGCAGCCGATGTGCCAAACCGTCGAGTTCTGGTTTCGAGGCCGTCACGGAAACTCGGGCCGAAGGCTTCGTCTCCTGTCGTCAAGTTGTGTTAGTCCTTGATAAGAAGCCCCAAAGCCTGGCTTTCCCGCGAGTGTTGACCCGATTCTGGAGCGGAGAATCTCGTCAGACGGCGGAATGCGTGGTCCCAGAGGAACGGAGAGGACGGGGAGTTTTTACAATGAAATTCCAATCAAATTCCAACAAAGTCGCGAGCAATGTGCGATGAAATTGCCGGCAGCAGTAGGGTGGTTAATCGCAGAAAAGGGCTTCACGCTATTTCCAGTGGAATGCGATCGTTGTGAAAATGGGCTGCCCTGAACGGGGCCAGGGAGAATCGCCGGGGGCAAACGAGTCGGCGAGTGCCGCCCCCGGTCTGGGCAACATTTTGCCATTCGCCTCGAGCGGGGCGACGGGTTCATTGAGTTCAGGCCATCCCCGAGACAAAGAGTGGAAGAGGAGGCCACATGACATGGTTGAATGTTGTCCTTGGTCCTCTTTGCTCCGATGCCCTCAGGGCACGACCGACTTCGTGGCGGACCCTGCGCTACGCTCGCGGACTCGCTTGCACCTGGCAAATATCCCCGACCCCTCGAGGGCCACAGCGCACTACCGGTTTTGGGGGGAGCGGTCCCATTCCACTCAGAACAGCGAAGAACCTATTCGCGCCCTCTCCGCGTTCTTGGCGTGGTTAAACGGCTTTGGGGCATCAAGGCAGGCTATATTCCGTGGCTTTACCAACGTTCATTCGCTTCAGTTCACCAGTTTCGGTCAGCTTGCGGAGAATGTAGCAGGCGCGATGGATCCCAACATTGAGGAGGTGGCGGCACTCGGGGTTGCTGATGCTGCCATGGGTCTCCACATAACGGAGCACGCGATCCTCGTCGCTCCCCGCGGAAAAACGCAATCTTCTTTCTTGCGGTGAATCGGCCGTCGCCGCGCTGGAATTTTCATCACTGGCCGAGTCAGCCGAGGTCGCCAAGAAACCCAGATGAGCGGGAGTAATGGTCCCACCGCCGCACTCGATCAAGGCCCGCTCGATCAGATTCTTCAATTCGCGGACATTTCCGGGGAAATCATAGCGTTCCAGCTTCGCCAGCGCCTCCGCGCTGAACGCCGGTGCAGGCATGCCCATCTCATCGGATAATCGATCCAAAAAACATTTTGCCAGCAGCGGAATATCCTCGCGCCGCTTGCGCAACGGCGGCACTTCGATGGTGTAGCCGGCGAGCCGAAAATAGAAATCCTTGCGAAATTCCCCCGCCTGAATGTCCGACTGCAATTCCGCGTTGGTTCCGGCGAGAATTCGGACCTCCACCTTTCTTCTGCGAGTGGATGAACCAACCGGCTCGACGACGCCGTCCTCGATCACCCGGAGCAGTTTGGCCTGCAATTCGATCGGCATATCGCCGACTTCATCGAGGAACAGCGTTCCTCCATCGGCCTGGGCGAAGTAACCCGGATGATCCGCGGTTGCTCCGCTGAACGCGCCTTTGACATGGCCGAAGAACGCGGATTCGCCGAGGTCCCGCGGGATGGCGGAACAATTCACGGCGATGAACGGACCTTTGGCCGTGGCGCCGCCATAGTGAATGGCTCGGGCGATCAACTCTTTGCCCACTCCGCTCTCGCCCAGGATGAGGACATTGGTGTTGGAGAACGGTTGGAGCTTTCGAATGGCGTTCAGGACCTCGGAAAAAGCCGGGCTCTGGCCGATGAAGCCCGACACGCCCCATCGTCGCGCCTCCTGTTCGGAAAGAACCGAAAGCTGCTGGTCCGCCTTTTTCAAAGCGGTCTCGGCGCGCTCCCGCCGCTCTACTTCCTGTTGGAGCGCGCGGGTGAGACGATGATTCTTGAGGTGCGTTTCGATGCGAACAAAGACTTCCTCTTCCTGAAAAGGCTTGGTGATGTAATCAACTCCGCCGGATCTAAACCCTTCCACCACGCTGCGGGTCTCGTTTTGAGCCGTGATGAAGATGATGGGGATGTGAGCCGTCGAGGCCTCCTGCTTGAGAAGGCGGCAGGTCTCAAAACCGCCCAGCCCGGGCATGATCACATCCAGGAGGATCAATTCCGGCGGATCGCTTTGGACCAGTTTCAAAGCGATCTCACCGCTGGGTGCCGCGGCGACGGTGTAACCTTGCGAATCGAGCAGTTGGCAAAGCACGGCCCGGTTCGCATCGGTGTCATCCACCACGAGAATGGCTGCGCCGCGCAAGTTCACAGGTTTACGGCTCATGCAAGAGTCAGGCCAATCTGTTCAGAAGCCCGCGAAAGACGATTGGCCCACGAAACACACGGAAGACACGAAAGGGAAAAGCCCTGTCCAATCCATGCTCCTTTTGTGCTTCGTGTGTTTCGTGGGCCATCGGTCTATCGGTTCAACCTATCCAGAATTTCCAAAATCTTCTCCATCTCCCCTTTTTGGTTCAAGACTTCCAACGCAGCCGCCAAACGTCGGCCTTCGGCACCCTGCTGTTCGACTTCGATCAGGCATCGTTTGAATTCCACGATCCGATAGGATTTCGCCGATGTTCGCAATCGCTCGAGCAGAGACTCAGGCAGGCAGGCCCGCGCATCCGCGACAGGATCGCCCATCTTCGAGGTGGTGGGCGCATCCATTTGAGATCCGTAATCGAATTCGACCGACAATAATCGGGCCAGACAGTCGGCGATCCGCGCCACCCGGAAGGGTTTTCCGATGAAATCGTCGAAGCCGCTCTCCAGATAGTAATTCCTTTCGTGGGCCAGCACCGACGCCGAGACGGCCGCAATGCTCATTCGGCCTGGTCCGAACTGCTCCACGATCTGGTTCTTCAACTCCAACCCGCTCATCCCTGGCATCCGAATATCGCTGAAGACGATGTGCGGAACCTCGAGGCGAATCAACTCCAGCGCCCGTTCGCCGCTCTCCGCCACGCGCACCTGGCAGCCCAGCGAAGCCAGGATTTGGGACAACACCTCCCGATTCTGCTCGACGTCATCCACAATCAATGCGTTGACCTTCGCGCCCGCTGCCAGGTGCGACGGTTCTCTCGGTTCCGATAACGCTTGCTCGTTCACGCATTCCAACGCCGGCGCGAGAGGAATGGTGAAGTAGAAACTGGCTCCCTGGCCGGCCGTAGATGCTAATCCGATCGCCCCGCCCATCAGTTCAACCAGCCTCTTGGAGATCGCCAGTCCCAATCCTGTTCCGCCCGACTTTACGCCATCGCCAACCTGGACAAAGGGAGCGAACAGTTTTTCCTGGGCGTCGGCCGGAATGCCCGGACCGGAATCGATGATTGCAAAAGTCAAGGGAGAGACTTGGGGATTGCCCGTCATCCGCAAAGTCACGTGTCCCGCATCGGTAAACTTCACGGCGTTGCCGAGAAGGTTAATCAGCACTTGACGCAATTTCCCCTCGTCGCCATGCACGGGAATGGAGTCGAACTGCGAGGTTAACCGCGAAGATCGCGGCGAGGCTTCAGAAGATTCAACCACGGATGACACGGATGGACACGGATAAGAAGTGTTCCCCGTCTTTTCTTCATCCGTGGAATCCGTGTGATCCGTGGTGGACTGTTTGCCACTTTCCTGCGGTGTGATCGTTGCGTTCTCCGCGGTCAATTCGCCTTCTGACTCAAACTCCACCCGCCAGTCCAGCCCCTTCTCCTCGCATCGGATTTGAAACATGACCGAGATCTCTTGAATCAACTGCGTCAAATCAAAATCCGTGGACTGCAACTCCATGCTTCCCGCCTCGATCTTCGACAAGTCCAGCACGCTGTCGATCAGCGTCAGCAAGTGGTCGCCGCTGGCTTCGATGGTGTTCACCGCCGCGCGCTCATCGGCGGGCAGGCCGGGTTTTCGCCGCAGGATCTGCGCGTAGCCCATGATGGCGTTGAGCGGGGTGCGGATTTCGTGGCTCATGTTGGCCAGGAACGCGCTCTTGGCGCGATTGGCCGTGTCCGCCGCTTCCTTGGCCACCTCCAACTGCCGAGTCTTCTCTTCCAAGGCTTGGCGCGCTTGACGTTCCTGCGCGAGCATCTGCTCGCGCAAGCGCTCCGCCTCCCGGCGTTGGCGCAGGTAAATGGCGCGGGCGACGAAGGCCCAGATCACGAGTCCGCCAAACGTGCCGCCGCCTGGCACCGTGATCCACGCGTTGGCATACCAGGGGACGGTGGCATGGAAGGTGAGACGGGCGGGCTTCGAGTAGTTGAGATCGCGGTCGATGGCCTGGACTTCAAACGCGTAGGCGCCTCCCTTCCGCGGGATCCACTCAAACCGCCGATCCTTGGTCATCCCGGCAAAGAGGGTTTGGCCGGAAGGTCCTTCCACTCGATACTTGAACTGCCGCTTGTCCGGGTGGGTCTTCAGATCGATTTCCTGATATTGAACGCTGACGCGCTTTCCAATCTCCGTGGAGGGAAGGTTCGCGAACTCAGAGAAGGTGCGGTCCTCCAATTTCAACTCGACGAGACGCACAGATGGAGAGGATTTGGTCCGCCGATATCGCGAAAGGCCGCCATCGCTGAAGCCGATCAAAAGCGAGCCGTCGTGGTCAGACCTCAAAGTGAATAATTGGTTTCCGAGGAGTCCGTCGCGCTTATCGATCGTCGTCAGAGTTTTACCATCGAAGCCCAGCAGCCCGTTTCTGTCCGTGCCCATCCAAATAATTCCGTCCGCCGTGCGGACACTGCACCGGACACCGTCGCCGGACGTTTCGTTCGTGGCAGCAAGGGAAACGAGATTGGTTCCCCGCAAACGATGCAGCCCCGCTCCGCTTCCAATCCAAAGCGTGCCGTCAGCATCTCGTTGGAGGCTCAGCACTCCGACGGACGGCATCCCGAGCCTTTCACCAATATTTTCGATCTTGCCATCGCGAAACCGCGCTAGTCCGGCGCTG
>CAYHFE010000114.1:0-16235 GCA_964355375.1 uncultured Verrucomicrobiota bacterium | reverse complement strand
TGGCGACCGGCTGAAGCCGGGACTACATACTTGTCAAAATGAGAACTGCTGCCCAGTACCGGCAGGAGCTTGACATTGATCGCGCCGTTCATTAGGTGACCTACGAATACAACGGCGTGCGCGATGAACGAACCGCCTTCGCCAGCCACCCCGACGGAGTCATTGTGATCCACCTGACGGCGAACAATCCCGCCGCCTGCACCGGCCGAGTTCAGCTTGCGGACATGCACCGGGCGCGGATTGCCGCCGATGGCCAGAAGCTCAGCTCGGTGGGCAAACTGAAGAACGGCTTTGAATATGAAGCCCAGTTGCTCGTGCTGAATAAAAACGACGCCCTCGCGGTGAAAAATGACGATGCCTGCGCCAAGAACCCATGGAACATTGCCGTGCCCGCCACCAGTCTGGCCTTCGACCAATGCGACAGCGTGACCCTGATACTCGGGGCCGGAACGAACTTCCTCCAGGATCACACCAAACAGTGGCTGGGCGCGCATCCCCACGCCGCCGTCATGAAGCGGGTGGAGGTCGCCGCCAGGCCGAGCGTGGCCAAGCCGCGGGCGCGGCCCGTGAAAGATCATCCATCCCTCTTCCGCCGGTTTTCCCTCGATGTGGGAGCGCCCGCGCCGGACCTGCTGGCCAGGACCACGCTGGCCCGGCTGGCGGACTATTCAAAGAACCGGACGGCCGATCCGAATCTCGAAGCCTTGTTCCGCCAGTTTGGGCGCTATCGGCTGATCGCTTGTTCGCGCCCGGGATCTTTGCCCGCCAATCTCCAAGGGGTCTGGAGCGACAGCAACGAGCCCGCCTGGTGCGGTGACTACCACTCGAACATCAACCTCGAGATGAACGATCAGGAGATCATTTACGACCTGTTGACCAACACGATTGAGGCCGCTGATGTGCTGGGCGATGACAAGGAATTCCGCGATCGCATCGCCGGCCTGCGGGACAAGTTGCTCAAGCCGAAGATCGGGCGTTGGGGGCAATTGCAGGAGTGGGAAGCCGACAAGGACAATCCCAAGGATGATCATCGTCACGTCTCCCAGCTGTTCGCCCTGTATCCCGGCCACCAGATCACCCGGGCCGCAACACCCGAACTGGCCGAGGCCGCCCGGGTTTCCTTGCAGGCCCGCGGCGACAAAAGCACCGGCTGGCGTCGTGCCTGGAAGATCAACTTCTGGGCCAGGCTGTGGGACGGCGATCACGCCCACACCATGCTGCGAAGCCTGTTGAACGTGGTCCACGAGACGAAAACCCTCTACGGCGAGAGCGGCGGCGGCGGCGATCCGAACCTGTTCGACTCCCCTCCGCCGTTCCAGATTGACGGCAATTTCGGCGCGACCGCAGGCGACTGCGAAACGCTCGGGCAAAGCCACACGGGCCGGATCCATCTACTGCCCGCGCTGCCCAAGGCGTGGCCGACCGGCAAGGTCACCGGCCTTTGCGCGCGGGGCGGATTCGAGGTGGAGATGAGCTGGGAGGACGGCCGCTTGGCCAAGGCCGTGATCCATTCCAAGTCCGGCCTCCCCTGCCGGGTCGTTTGCGGTGACAAGCGCTGGGAATTGAACACCAAGGCCGGGGAGTCGTATCCCCGCACGCTCGCATCAAAGGTTGACCCACGCAGCGTCAGGTCAATGGGGATGCACGGGCAAGAATCTATCGGTTCAATCATTAAACAAAAAAACAAAATGCAATCGAAAGGAAACATCCTATGAGCAATCACAATTCAACCCCACTCACCCGGCGTCAGTTTCTTACCCGCGGGACGATGGCCGCAGGTGCCGTGGCGATACCCTGGCTTATCCCGGCCTCTGCGCTGGGGCGCGGCGGAAAAGTCGCCCCCAGCGAACGCATTGTCATGGGCGGCATTGGACTCGGCGGCCGCGGTTCCTATGACTTGGGTGTCATGCTGGCCGAACGCGATGTGCAGTGGGTGGCCGTCTGTGACGTCGGGAAAGGCCAGCGTGAAGCGGCCAAGAACAGCGTCGATACCGCTTACGCCAACAAAGATTGCGCGGTGTATGGCGATATGCGCCAGTTGTTGGCCGAGCGGACGGACGTGGATGCCGTCTTGATTGCCACGGGCGACCGCTGGCATGCGCTGGCTTCGGTCTGGGCCATGCAGGCGGGCAAGGACGTCTATTGTGAGAAGCCCGCCTGCCTCACGATGGCGCAAGGCCAGATGGTCGTGGAGACCGCTCGCCGGTATGGCCGGGTCTTTCAAACGGGTGCTCAGCGTCTCAGTGAGCCCCACCACGTGTTTGCCATCGAAATGGCCCGATCCGGGCGGTTGGGTCCCATCCATACTGTTTACGCCGACTGTCGTTGGCGCGACGGGCTGCGTCACGACTGGCTTCCGGCCGAACCGGAGCCGCCCAAGGATAAGCTGGACTGGGATGTATTCCTCGGACCCTGTCCGTGGCGACCCTTCAACAAGGGTTACCTTGGCGGCGGGTGGTATCACTTCTACGATTTCGCCACCGACGTGGCGATGTGGGGCGCGCACACCGTGGCCCAGGCCCTTGCCGGACTTGACATGGCCAACGTTTCCTCGATCGAATTCGAGTATGCCGGGCCGGATGCCACGATGGTGACCCGTCTCTCCAACGGGGTGAAGCTGGTTCTGTTCCGGGTCAGCGGCTCGGTGTGGGAGCCGTGCGAGTACTGGCATGGCGCCTGTGGGGAACGCTTCGACGGCCCCGAAGGCTGGGCCGCCGCCGCCGACGGTTATGCTCGGACTGATGTCTCCTCGCCCGCGCTGTTGCTCGAATACAAGAAGGTGCTGGCGGAATACACCGCCCGCACCCAGCGCCCCTTGAACCACGTGCGGGACTTCTTGGACTGCATCCGCTCGCGCCGATCTCCGGTGGCCAACCCAGAAGTCATGTATCGCTCCATGTGCATTTGCCTGGCCGCCGACATTGTCGGGCAATTGAAGCGAAACTTGAAGTTCGACCTGCGCAAGGCTGAATTCGTCGGTGATCCCGAAGCCAACCGGCTGAGGGTTCGCGCGATGCGCGCCCCCTTCACAGTCTAATTCAACCCTTGAGAAATCCTTGCCATGAAACAGATCTTCTTCGCTCTTCTCCTGCTTGCTGGCACCGCCTTCGCGCAGGAAGACAAACTCATCGCCATCCTCAAGTCAGACGCGCCCTTGAAGGAAAAAACCGATGCCTGCCGGGAGTTGGCGCACTTCGGCACCCGGCAAGCCGTGCCGGTGCTGGCGCCCCTGCTCGCCGATGAGCGACTCTCGCACATGGCGCGGTTCGCCCTCGAGCCGATCGCCGATCCATCCGTGGACGCGGTGTTGCGCGAGGCGCTCGCCAAAGTCCAAGGCCGTTCGCTCGTCGGCGTCATTCAGAGCCTGGGCGTTCGCAAGGACGCGCAGGCCGTTGAGCCGCTCGCTAAACTCCTGGCTGCGGCCGATCCCGCCGTGGCGCAGGCCGCGGCGCGGGCGTTGGGCAGCATCGGGAGCGCGGCGGTTCCGACGCTGGAGGGCGCTCTATCCACCGGTTCACCGGCCAGCCAGCTGGCCGTTTGCGAAGGATTGTTCCGCTGCGCTGAGGCGATGCCCGACGCTGACGCCACGGCCATCTACGACAAGATGCGAGCGGTGCCGAGCCTGCCGCACCAGGTGCGCGTCGCGGCCTTGCGGGGCGCGATCCGAAGCCGCGGCGCCAAGGGGATGCCCCTGATGGCCGAGGCCATTCGAACTGAATCCTACGTGCCGGCCGCCGCCGCGATCCGGATTTCGATGGAAATCCCGGGCGCGGAGGTGACCCAGGCGCTGGTCGGGGAAATCGCCGGGGCCAGCGAGGAGAAGCAGGTTTTGCTGGTGCAGACCCTGGGCTCCCGGGGCGATGCCACCGCGGCACCCGCGCTGATCCCGCTGACTCAGGGCGGTTCCACCAACCGTCGTGCCACGGCGATCCGCAGCCTCGTGCAACTTGCCAGCCCGTCGTCTCTCCCTGTGCTGGCCGCGCTGCTAAAGGATCCCGAGCCGACCGTGTCGGGCGCGGCCCTGACCGGGTTGACGGGTTTCCCCGGCAAGGAGGCCGACGCGGCGGTCATGGCGTTGTTGCACGAGTCGGACGCGGGGGTGCGCGTCAAGGCCATGGAGGCGCTTCGCCAGCGCCGTATCATGGCGGCGGTCCCGGCGTTGTTGAAGGCTGCAGGCGATGCCGATGCTGGCGTGGCCGGCGCTGGTTTCAAGGTGCTCGGAGAATTTGCCGGCGCGGCGGAACTCCCCGGCATGGTTGACGCCATGTGTCAGACCAAGGCCGTACCGGCGGCCGAGTCTGCGTTGTCGGCAATCTGTGCCCGACAACCCGACGCGACGATTTGCGCCGATCAACTGCTGCCCGGCCTGGCCAAGGCGCAGGGCGAACCGAGATTTGCGTTGCTGCGTGTCCTGGGCACCGTGGGCGGCCCCAAGGCGCTGGGCGCGATACGCGCGGCGGCAGCCGATTCGGACCCGTCAGTCAAGGAAACGGCGCTGCGCGTGTTGTGCGACTGGCCCACCGCCGATGTTTTGGCCGACTTGGCGCAGATCGCGAAGGCGACTGTGGACACGAAGTTCAAGCTCCTCGCGTTGCGCGGTCAACTTCGTTTGATCCCGATCCAAACCGCGGCCGACACGCAGAAATTGTCACAATTAAAGCCGCTCCTGCCTTTGCTGGAGCGCAAGGAGGAACAACGCCTCGCGCTGGCCGCCCTGGGGGGCCTACCCAACGTGGAGTCCCTTGCGCTGATCAGGCCGTACCTGACTATCGAAGGATTGAAGGAGGAAGCGAGCGTCGCGGCCGTGGCCGTTGCTGAAAAGATCGTGGCCAGCCACCCGGCGGAAGTCGCCGAGGCAATGAAGCAGATCCAGACGAACAACAAACAACTTGCCGGGCGCGTCCGGCAGGTGCTGGCGCGGGTGCCGAAGAACGCGACCGAAGCCGGGTTCACTCCCATTTTCAACGGCAAGGACTTGTCCGGCTGGGACGGCAAGCCCGGATGGTGGACGGTCGAAAACGGCACGTTAACCGCCGAGAGCACGCCGGACAAGCCGTGCAAGGAATGCAATTATCTCATCTGGCGCGCTGGCCAACCGGCCAACTTCGAGTTGCTTGCCGACTTTCGGCTCAGCGGGGCAGGCAACTCCGGCATCCAACTCCGTTCCCAAGCCCTGCCCAACTGGGACACCTCGGGTTACCAGGCGGACATGAGCGGTGACGGCGATCTGGTCGGTTTCGTCTATGAGCACAAGCGCGGTCTGATTGCCGGGCGTGGCGAGCGGGTCACGATTGGAGGCGACGGGAAGCGCGAGGTTGCGAAGCTTGGGGATGCCGCCGAACTGAGCAAGATCTACAAGAAGGAAGCCTGGAACACCTACCGGATCATCTGCCACGGTCCGGAGATCACGCTGTTTATCAACGGCACGCTCATGTGCCAGTTCACGGACCGCGACGCGAAGCAAGCGGCGTCCAAGGGCATCATCGCCCTCCAGATGCACCCCGGCCCGCCGATGAAGATTGAGTTTAAGAACATCCGGCTGAAGGAACTGTGAGTCGCGTGAACTCCGAACTTGGAACCGACGATCCTTCTTCGCCCACGCTGCCCAAGGCGTGGCCGACCGGGGAGGTCACCGGCCTTGGCGCGCGGGGCCGATTCGAGGTGGGCATGAGCTGGAACGACGGCCCCTTGACCAAGGCCGTGATCCATTCCAAGTCCGGCCTCCCCTGCCGGGTCGTTTGCGGTGACAAGAGCTGGGCATTCAACACCACGGCCGGGAAGTCCTATCCCCTCACGCTCGCACAAGGAGTTTCCCCGCGCAGCGTCAAGCAAAGTGAGCGCATGAAACCAACAACTGAGCCAACAAAGAAAACCAACCTGATGAAACAAGAAAATGGAATCCCTATGAAACGCCTGAACATCGCAATGATCTTGGCCGCGCTGTCATTAACTTGTGTGTGCGTCCAGGGCCAGGGGGTCGCGTTGGCGACGGAACAGACTCCGGCAGGCGGCGTGACGGTTTATCCGGATGGCCGGCCATCGGCGACCTTGCGGCTGGAAGCAAAAGATCAAGGAGTCGTGCTCAAACATGGGGATGGACCAAAGCAGTGCGACATGCTCGGTGCCCGTGACATTTGGGTGTACGAGGCCGGCGGGACTTACTACATGCACTACGACGGCGCCGGGCCGAAAGGCTGGCTGGCGTGTCTCGCAACCAGCACCGACCTCGTGCACTGGACCAAGAAAGGACCGGTCCTGGATTTTGGCAAGCCGGGCCAAGAGGACTCGGCCTCCGCCTCCTATGGCGTGACATACTTCGATGGCAAGGCGTGGCACATGTTCTACCTTGGGACGCCGAATACTTCGGGGGCGCCGGACTTGATCCCGGCGTTTCCGTATCTGACGTTGAAGGCGCAAAGCATCTCGCCGGCCGGACCGTGGGTCAAACAGCCGGAAGTGATTCCATTCCGGACGAAGCCGAACTCCTACTATGCTGACACGGCCAGTCCGGGACATATCATAAAGCAGGGCGACGAATACCTGATGTTTTTCAGTGCTTCGATGAAACGCACGCTCGGCATCGCGCGCACCAAGGACCTCAACGGCCCGTGGACGATTGATCCGCAGCCGATGGTCCCGCCGGAGGAACAAATCGAGAACTCCTCGCTCTACTTCGAACCATCCAACAAAACATGGTTCCTGTTTACCAATCACATTGGCTTGGACGGCGGCGAATACACCGACGCGGTCTGGGTGTATTGGTCCAAGGACCTGAACCGCTGGGACGCAAAGAACAAAGCCGTGGTGCTTGATGGAAAGAACTGTCCATGGTCGAAGAAGTGTATCGGCCTGCCCTCGGTAGTCAGGGTCGGCAAACGCCTGGCCATCTTTTACGACGGTCCCGGTAGTGATAGCACCGATCACATGCAACGCGATGTCGGCATGGCCTGGCTGGAGCTGCCGCTGACGCCGCCGGCAGGAAGCATCAGGGAATAACAAATTCGAAAATGGTTAATGGTTGATGCGGTTTTCTTTACCACTGATTACACTGATTTTGCCTGATGACCCAGAAAGACTTGAACAACCCCCTTTTCCCCGCTCGGCGAACCCCGCTTTCGCTTCCCCACGCGGGCCAGCCTCAAAAGCAATAAGAGCACTGTCCGATCAAACCAGTAATCAAAATGACCCATAGAACAGAAACCCTCGACCCCGTGTTGCCGAGCCGCTCCGGCAGTTGTTTTAACCTTGAATGGTGCCTTTGCGGCGCTGTTGCCATGCGGTGCGCGTTGACGTTCCTGGTCACGGCATCGCTCGCCCGGCCGGCGCAAGCGGCCAGCCCCGCACTGGAAGCAAGCGCCCGCTTGCTGGCGCAAGTCGAGCCGCGGATCAAGGCGATTTACGAAACGAACGAGTTTGCCATGCGCTCGTTTGGAGCGACTTGGCTGCCGGACGGCTCGGGCTGTCTGAAGTTGGAGACACCCGCCGGCGCGTCGGGAGCGGAGATCGCCAGCTACGATTCCGCCAGCGGCAAACGCACGGTCGTGGTGGCCAGCGAGAAACTCCTCGTCCCCGCCACCTCCCAGCGCCTGAGGATCCGGGGATTTGTCCGTTCGCCGTCGGGCAACCGCTTTTTGCTACGCACAGACATCACCAACGGCGGGCGCGGGAACGATCATTGGCTGTATGAACCGGCGTCGGGTTCGTTGCGTCCGGTGGACGGCCAGCGCGGAGCGTGGTTCGACGCGAATGCCTTTTCACCGGATGGCCAGCGGCTGCTGGGTTCGCGCGGCGCGGACTTGATCGTGTTTGACATTACCAGCGGCCGAACGATTCCGCTGACCAAAGACGGCGATCCCGACACCATCGAAAACGGCCGCGCCAGTTGGAGTCCCGACGGCAAATGGATCGCCTATGTCCGGACCGATTCCTCGGCCGTCCCCAAACGGGCGGTCCTCGTGCCCGGCGACCCGACCTATCGCACGTTCCGGGAAACCAGATATGAACGAATCGGCGGGCCGATTTCCACGCTTCGCATCGGCATCGTGGGTGTGGAAGGCGGCCCCACGCGCTGGATCGAGTTGGCCGACAAACCGGGGACATTCTATCTGAACCAAGTGAGCTGGGCCGGGAATTCCGACGAATTGCTCGTCGAGAAATTGAGCCGCTCTCGGGACGCGCGGGAATTCCTGCTCGCCAACCATCGCACCGGCGCGAACGCCAGAGCCTACGCGGAAACCGATCCCGCCTGGGTGGATATGATGCCGTCGGCCAACGAAGGGCTGGAGTGGATTCGCGGCGGCCAGGCCTTTGTCATCATCAGTGAGCAGGACGGCTGGCGGCGCGCCTACGTCGTCTCGCGGGACGGTTCGGGCATAACGCCGATTACAGCAGCGGGCAGCGACCTCATCGCGCGCGGCCAGGTGGATGACAAGAACGGATGGTTTTACTATTTGGCCTCGCCGACCAACGCGACGCAACGCTACCTTTACCGCGCGAGCCTGGATGGAACCGGCCCGCCCGAACGGTTGACGCCGCCGGATCAGCCCGGATCGCACCGCTATGTGTTTTCTCCCGACAGCCGTTGGGCGTTCCACACCTATTCCACCTTCGACCAGCCGCCGGTCACCGATCTGGTGCAACTGCCGGAACACCGGAGCGTGCGCGTGCTGGAGGACAACGCCGCCGCGGCCGCCCGAGTCAAGCCGCTCCTCGCGCGTCCCACCGAGTTCCTCCAACTCGACATCGGCGGCGGCGTGGTGATGGACGCCTGGATGATCAAACCGCGCGATTTTGACCCAATGAAGAAGTACCCCGTGCTGGTGTACGTCTATGGCGAGCCAGCCGGACAAACGGTGCTGGACGACTGGGGTGCCGGCCAAGCTCTCTTTCACCGGGCGGTGGCCGACCTGGGCTATATCGTGGTGACGATGGACAATCGGGGCACGCCTGCGCCCAAGGGGGCGGCGTGGCGGCGGGCGGTGTTTGGCAGCCTCGGGCCGCTCTCGACCGACGAGCAGGCCGCGGGCCTGAAGGCGCTGGCGCGGCTCTGCCCATTCGTGGACCTCTCTCGCGTGGCCATCTGGGGCTGGAGCGGTGGCGGTTCGAACACGCTGAACGCGCTGTTCCGCAAGCCGGACGTTTATCACGTGGGCATCGCCGTCGTGCCGAAGCCTCAGCCGCAGTATTACAACGCCGGGTATCAGGAGATTTACATGCGCACGCCGAAGGACAATCCCGAGGGCTACCGCACCTGCGCGCCGATCAACTACGCCGAGGGCCTGCGCGGTGACCTGCTGATCCTCACCGGCTCGGGCGAATCCAACACGCACATCGAGATCACCGAAGGACTGGTGGACCGGCTCATTGCTCTGGGCAAACGCTTCGACTACTTCGTCTATCCCAATCGCGACCATGGGCTCGCTGAGGGCAAAGGGTCGCTCGCTCACGTGCGCATGTTGATTGCCCGCTATCTCGTTGAACACCTGTCTCCGGGGCCGCGCTGAATGCCGCCGGTGAATCAACCAGGAAGTCGTCAACCACGAACACAAACCATGAACATTCTCAACCTTCTCAACCTCTCCCTCCTGTTCGCCGCCACGGCGGCTTCGCGCAGGACTCGGCCCAGTCGGAACTCAAGCTCGATCTGCTTCCCAACGAAGTGTGGTGGGGCGGTGCCGTCACGCTCGGCACGAAGATGCCGTACGGCGTCGCGCCCATCGACATTAACCTCGACGGCGACAACCGCGGTAATCAGTACGCGCCGTTGCTCGTCTCATCGAAGGGCCGGTATGTCTGGTGCGAGAAGGCGTTCCGCTTCGCGTTCAAGGACAAGGCCCTGCGCGTCACGTCGGCGAGCAACACGTTTCGCTACGGTCAGGCGGGGCAGAATTTGCGCGACGCCTACCGCCACGCGGCGAAGAGTTTTTTCCCAACCGACGGCACGCTGCCAGACCGCGCGCTTTTCGCCACGCCACAGTACAACACCTGGATCGAGTTGATGTATGACCAGAACCAGCGGGACGTGCTCAAATACGCGCGCGCCATCGTGGACAACGGCCTCCCGCCCGGCGTGCTGATGATTGACGACAACTGGCAGGAAGACTACGGCAAGTGGACGTTCCATCCCGGCCGTTTTCCCGATCCCAAGGCGATGATGAACGAACTGCACACCCTCGGCTTCAAGGTCATGGTGTGGGTCTGCCCGTTTGTCAGCCCGGACTGCGACGTTTACCGCGCCCTCGCGAAGAAAAAGGCCTTCTTCATGGATCAACCTGGCGATCCTGTGATGGTCAAATGGTGGAACGGCAAAAGCGCCATGCTCGACCTCTCGAACCCGGCCGCCCAGGCGTGGTTCACCGGCGAACTCAAGCGCCTGCAAACCACCTACGGCGTGGACGGTTTCAAGCTCGATGCCGGCGACACCGAGTTCTACAAAAGGCAGTGTCTCGCCCACGAGAAACTCGACCCCAACGAGCACGCCCGGCTGTTCGGCGAGATCGGTCTCGCCTTTCCGCTCAACGAGTATCGCGCCACCTGGAAGCTTGCGGGCCGGCCACTCGTGCAACGCCTCCGCGACAAGAGCCACAATTGGGCCGACCTCGAACAACTCATCCTCGACATGATCGCGGCCGGTCTGCTGGGCTATACCTTCGTCTGCCCCGACATGATTGGCGGCGGCGAATTCACCTCTTTCCTCGATCAGGCGACCATTGACCAGGACCTGATTGTGCGGTCCGCGCAAGTCCACGCCCTGGCGCCGATGATGCAATTCTCCGTCGCGCCGTGGCGCGTGCTGGACGCCGCCCATCTGGCCGCCGTCAAACAGGCCGTGGCGTTGCGGATGCGGTTCACGCCGCGCATCCTCGAACTCGCCCAAGCCAGCGCCGCCACCGGCGAACCGATCCTGCGCCCGCTGGCCTACGTATTCCCCGACGGCGGCTACGAGAACGTCAAAGACCAATTCCTGATGGGCGACGACCTGCTGGTGGCTCCGATGCTCACCAAGGGCACCGCCCGCACCGTGCAGATTCCGTCCGGCAACTGGAAAGCCGACGACGGCACCCTGATCACCGGCCCCGTCCAAAAGACCTTCGCCGTCCCCCTCGGTCGTCTGCTTTACTTCGAGCAACAGTAACGCCTATGAACAGACTCACAACCATCACGCTCGCCGTCCTGCTGCTGGCGCCATTGGCTGGATTGTCAGCCGCCGACGAACTGGTTGTCTATCCGCCCGTGCCAGGGCTTGCCGCCTCGGAGCATTACAAAGTGCGGGTGCGCCCTGCCAGCGATGGCAGCGAGTGGCAGAGCGCCTTCGCTTGGGAGACCGTCTGCAAGGCCATCGAAAAGAAGACGGACGCCTACTTCGACACGCTAGCGGGCTGGACGCACACCTATGTGAATTTCGAAACCGCCGGCGCTGTGGAGATCGAGATTGCTCGGGCCAACGGCCAGCCGATTCATACTGCGGCGGTGCACCCGTTGCGCAAAGCGTCGGCTTGCGTCGTCAAGGGCGGCAAGGCTCTTGTCAGGCTCGATAAACCCTGTCTTGTCGCAGTCGATATTGATGGCCAGATGGACGGCCAGGACACGGGCAAGGGCTACAAAGGGCCGCCTATCCATACCATCTCCCTCTTTGCCAACCCGCCGTTGGTGGGCAAGCCCAAGCCCAATGATCCTGGCGTGTTGACCGTGAAACCCGGTCAGACTCCGCCATCCGACGGGCCTTGGACCACGCTCTATTTCCTGCCGGGAGTTCACGATGTTGGCCTGGCTTTCCCGCTGCACGCGAACCGCCAGTATTACATCCCCGGAGACGCGCTGGTTTACGGCACACTCTCCAACCGGAAATGGGGCGACGGCCATCACATCCGCATCTTCGGCCTCGGCACCTTGTCGGGATCTCGGCTGAAGAATCCCAAGTATGTTGCGCCAGCGATTTCAGAGAAGGACCACGGGCGCTACCGTCCGATTGAGGTGATTGGCACCACCGACACCCGTGTGGAAGGCATCACCATCGCTGACTCGGCGACTCACTCGCTCATGCTGGTGAGCCCCTGCAAAGCGGGGCATCCCAACGAGGTCCGGTGGACCAAAATCTTCACCTGGCGCGCGAATGGCGACGGGATCAATCCCTTCGGGAATACGCTGATCGAGGACTGCTTCATCCGCACCCAGGATGATTCGCTTTATGTGAACGGACTGGGCATTCGCCGCACCGTGCTGTGGAACGATGCCAACGGTTCGTCGTTCGTCCTGAGCGCCGTGCCGCAACTGGCTGACCGCAAGTTGGTGGTGGAGGACTGCGATGTAATCTATGCGCGGGCCAAATGGCACCACTGGAGCGGCGGCCGAGTCTTCAACATGCGCGGTGAAGGCAAGGGCGTCGCCGGGGCCGGGGTGATCTTCCGCAACATCAACATCGAGGACCCCCGACCGACGCTGCAGCAGTTCTTCATCTGCATGACCATGCCGGAACCCTATTCGAAAAATGCAGAAAAGCGCGCCGCCGGAGACTTGTCGGGCATCCTCTTCCAGAACATATCCATCGCCGCGCCCAGCGTTCTAGGTGAACCCCAAATCCTCTGGGGCCAGGCCGACGCCCGCATCCGCAACCTCACCTTCGAGAACCTCACGCTCGCTGGGAAGCCCGTGTGCGACGCGGCGTTTTTCAAAACGAACGAGTTCGTGGACGGACTCATCTTTGCCACCAGTGCCGTTTCCAAGCCGTGAATGCGGCAACAAACTTGATCAGACAGCGCAAACCATGAAACACCTCCTCATCCTCACCGCCCTGCTGCTGGCGCCGCTGGCCGCACTGCCCGCCACTGCGCCGCCGGTTGTTTCCTGGACGTTTGACGAGGCTCGCGATGGGGGCGCAGTTCACCAAGCGAGGGAGCGGCTGGATTCGTGGCAGGGAGCGATCGAATTGGTGCCCGGCGTGCGCGGCAGCGGGTTGAAGTTCGACGGTTTTACCTCGCGGCTGGTTCGCGCGGCCAAAGACCTGCCGCGGTTCGGACCGGCGCTGACGGTGGAAGCCTGGATTGCACCGCAGGAATATTCGTGGGCCTGGACGGGGATTGTGGATCATGACCAGGACGCAAGGGCGGGATTCTTCCTCGGCCTCAATCATCTGGGCCATGTGGGCTTCTACGCTTCGGTGGACGGCAAATGGCTCGGATGCGATTCGAAGGAACCGTTGGCGCTCCTCAAGTGGGCACACGTCGCGGGCACCTTCGATCCGGCCTCCGGCTTCACGCTCTACGTGAACGGCCAGCGTGTCGGGGCCAATGAAGCCAAAGGGAACTTCAAGCCAGCCGAGGGTCTGGACCTGCTCATCGGCATGTCGCATCGCCAGCAATTCCCGGCGTTGACCGAGCGCAAGCCGAGCAGGACATTTCTGTCCAACATGATCTTCGACGGCTTGATGGACGAGGTGCGCATTTGCAGCCGCGCCTTGTCGGCGGATGAAATCAAGGCGGCCCATGCAGCCAACCAACCGGCGAACCCCCAGCCGTTGCAGTATCGGCGCATTCCCACCGGGCCGGAAGGAACGGGGCGGTTCGGCGCCTATTACACGCGCCTGAACTACTGCCCGGAATGGGACCGCCTTTGGCGCGTCGCCGACCACCCGGACATCGTGGTGAGGTTCGACGAGTCGCCGACCAAGTTGATCTTCTGGCGGGGCACCGGCTATATCCCGTATTGGGTAGCGGAGAACGGCGTGTGTGTGGCAGACGAGGGGGCCGAGAGCGCGAATGCCTGGGGCTGTTGCGAAGCCATGTCCGACAAGCAATGCCGCTATTCGCATGTCCGGATCATCGAGACCACTCCCGCCCGCGCGGTGGTTCACTGGCGCACGGCCAGTCCTGACATCCGTTATGAATCTGCGAACTTGGACACAAACACCGGTTGGGGCGACTGGACCGACGAATATTATTACATCTATCCCGACGGCGTGAGCGTGCGCTACCAGTTGGTCCACAGCAAAGCGGCCGCCAAGATGGAGTTTCAGCAGACTCAGACCCTGAATCAGCCGGGCACCCGGCCCCAGGACAATCTTGAGGCGGAGGCGGTCACTCTCCTGAACATGAATGGCCAGACCGGGAGTTATGTCTGGGACCGTCCCTACGGCCGGGCGCTCCAAGCCCTGACCAACGCCAACATCCAGTTGATCAACCTCAAGGCGCGCCACCGGCATTACGTCATCGGTGAAACGGGTTCGCGCTGGAAGCCCTTTTCCTTCGGGGCTCCGTCCTGGACGTTCTTCCCGTGCTGGAACCACTGGCCGGTGGCGCAATTGCCCAGCGACGGTTGTGTCGCCGGCGCGCCGGATCGCCCGAGCTCGTCCTGCCTGGGCACCTTATACCCCGTCAAACACAAGCTGGATGACACCACCATGTTCGCCCGCAATCTTTACGGCATGACCGATCAGCCGGTGACCAAGCTCGTGACCTTGGCGCGGTCCTGGAACTTCCCGGCGGAGTTGAAACTGGCCGGGGACGATTTCGAGAGTCTCGGCTACGACCCAAACCAGCGGGCCTATGTGCTGAACTGCAAACCGTCCGCGGCTGCCGCGTCGGCCGCACTGGCGTTCACGTTCGCGGGCAGTCCGCCGTCGCCCGTGCTCAATCCCGCGCTCGTCGTGAAAAACTGGGGCGATGCGGATGCTAAGCTGGCGCTCGACGGAAAGACAATTCCGCGGGGAAAAGACTTTCGCTTCGGCCATCGGCCGACCTTGGAGGGCACGGATTTGATTGTCTGGATCAAAACCGAGAGCCACGCCTCGCTCACTTTCCGCCTGGATCCCCAGCCCCAGCCATGACGCATCCGAGTGCCAACCTCCAACTGATTTCCATGAAAGCCAACTCGTTCAACATCGCCTTCCAGATTTGCATCCCGCCGCTCGTCGTCGTGGTGTTCCAGGCTGCGTGTTTCGCTGCTGCTGCTTCGCAGGCTGCGCCTGCTGCCAAAGCCCAAGGCGAGCAGCCCGTGTATGATGTCGTTGTCTATGGCGATTCGTCTGGGGCTGTGATTGCCAGTGTCGCAGCCAAACGCGAGGGACGCTCGGTCATCTTGGTCAACCCGACCGGTTTCCCTGGCGGCATGAGCGCGAGCGGGCTCGGCGCGACCGATTTCCTCGGCCAGCGCAACACCTTTGGTGGCATCGCGTCGGAGTTTTACGACGGCATCGCGGCGGCCTACGGGACGAATTACATCCGCAGTTTCGAGCCGCACATCGGCCAGCAGGTGTTCGAGAAGATGATCACGGACGCCGGTGTGCCGGTCGCTTACAACGAAAGGCTCGACCGCGCTCCCGGCAAAGGCGTGAAGATGAATAGCAAGCGCATCGAGTCCATCACCACGCTCAGCGGCAAGACCTATCGCGGGAAGATGTTCATTGACGCGACCTACGTCGGCGACCTCATGGCGGCGGCGGGCGTGAGTTACACCGTCGGCCGCGAGCCCGAGAGTCAATACGGCGAGGATCTGGCCGGTGTGCGGCGCGGTGACACCAAGCCGCGTGTTCACTACACCCAGGGCAACAAGGATCACTTCATCAAGGACGTCGATCCCTACGTGAAACCCGGCGACACGAAGAGCGGATTGCTGCCGTATGTGTTCAGCATCAAGGGCCTCGTCAACGGACAAGGCGACAAGAAGATTCAGGCTTACAACTATCGCGTCTGCCTGACGACCGATCCGACGCTCCGCATTCCCATCGAGAAGCCGGCGGGCTATCGCGAGATTGATCACGAGTTGCTGCTGCGCAACTTCGACGCGGGCGATGAACGGCTGCCGGCGCTCATCGAGCCGCTGGCGGGCGGGAAAAAGAAAGTGGATTGGAACAACATGCACGCCGTCGGCTCGGATCTGCCCGGCGGGAACTGGGATTATCCCGAAGCCAGTTACGAGCGCCGTCACGAGATCGAGAAGGAACACGAGACCTACATCCGTGGATTCCTCTGGACCATGGCGAACCATCCGCGCGTGCCCGAGGCCATCCGCAAGAAGACGGCGGCTTACGGACTGGCTAAGGATGAATTCATCGACAACGGCGGCTGGCCGTGGATGATCTACCTCCGCGAAGCACGGCGCATGGTGGGCGATTACGTGATGACGCAGCACGATGGCGAAGGCAAGAAGTCTGCGCCCGATCCGGTCGCGCTCGGCTCGTTCGGCATGGATTCGCACGTCGTGCAGCATTTCGTCACCGAGACCGGCCGCGTGATCAGCGA
>CAYHFE010000113.1:0-16278 GCA_964355375.1 uncultured Verrucomicrobiota bacterium | reverse complement strand
ATTCGTTAAACCATTCCCGCTTCAACAACTTTCCCACTCCTCAGCACCGCCCTGCTGCAAGGCATTCTAAAACAGGCGGCCGGGTCATGGATCGAGGTGATGGTCCCCGACGCCACTCGCGTGCGAATTGACCATGCGGCCATCGAGTCCCGACAATTCAGCGAGATTTCTTTGATGCCGGAGGGCCTGCACGAATCGCTGACGGAGGAGGAATTCGCGGACCTGATCGAGTATCTGGTGAACCTAAAGCAACCCGCCAACGCCAGCATGGTGCAGCATGGCATGCCCGCCGTGATCGGCGCGCTCAGCCCGCCCGTCGCTCTCCAGCCATTCCATGAGGCCAAGCTGGACTTTCAACATCCGGTTTGGATGGGATCGCTGGCCGGCGTGGCCGATACCTTCCTCGTGGTCGAACACGAAACGGGCCGGATCTGGCGGCTTCATAAGAGCGAGCGCGGCGAGAGCAAATCGATCTTCGCCGAGATGGGGCAATACACCAAAGGAACCCGTGGCCTGCTCGGAGTTGTTCTCCATCCTCGCTTTCCTGAGAACGGCAAATACTATTACGCCCAGCATGTGATCGAGGAAGGTCGATTCGTCACCGTCATCGCCGAGCGCGAGGCTGGCCCGGAAAAGACCGCCGACTCCGGCCGTGCCGCACGCCGACTGTTGACCCTGGAGGGTACGAGCAATGTTCATTACGGCGGAGGACTCGCCTTTGGTCCCGACGGGTTTCTTTATGTCGGCATGGGCGACAGCGGGCCGCAAGAAGATCCGCACGGCAATGGCCAGAACTCCGGACTTTTGCTCGGCAAGATGCTGCGCATTGACCCCGATCACCCGACGATCGACCGACCCTACACCATCCCGGCAGACAATCCGTTTCTTGGACAGGCCGGGGTGCGTCCGGAAGTTTGGGCGCTGGGCTTCCGAGAACCCTGGCGCTTCAGCTTCGATCCGGTCACGGGCGACCTCTGGGTCGGCGATGTCGGTCAAGATCGTTATGAGGAAATCGATTTGGTTCGACCGGGCGAAAACTATGGTTGGAATGTTTACGAAGGCTTCGAGCCGTTCTCAAATCAATATCGCCACACCGGCGCCGCCTATGTGGCGCCCGTCTTTGCTTACGGACGCCGCTACGGCCCCTCGGTGACGGGCGGTTTTGTGTATCGCGCGAATCCACAATCCTCGTTCTATGGCGCCTATGTTTTCGGAGATTACGAATCCCGTCGGATTTGGGGAATGACTCAGGAGAATCGAAGACTGAAGACGATTCGCCAGATTGGAATCGCTCCCCAGCGGATCGTCTCCTTCGGCACTGATCTCCGCGGCAACATCTACGTCGTGGGCTACGAAGGCATGATCTACAGAATCGATTTCAGCCCGGCCGTCTTCGAGTGACCAACGCCGATCGCGTCACCGGTTCTCGTACCAGACGGCATTGCGCGACTCCCGACCGGCCAAGATCAAATCCAGGCGGCCATCGCCATTGAGATCGACCGCTTTCATGTCATAGGCCTGCTGCTGGTGTCCACTCTCAATCTCATGAGTAACGAATGAGCCGTGGCCGTCGTTCTCATACCAACGCACCACCAAGGCGGTGTAGGAAGCCGCCGCCACATCGACATCCCCGTCGCCATCGAAATCGCCCACGGCCAGGGCATGCGGCGTCGCCAAATCAGGATCAATCGCGTGTCTCTCCCAAGTTGGACCGGCAAACCAGAAGACTCCTCGGCCGTGGCCGCAGCTTCCCACAACGTCCAGCACGCCATCGCGGTTGACCGCCGCGGCTCGAATATTGGTCGCCCCGGACAACTTGGCGATAGGGTTCTTGCGCCAAGGCCCGGCGACATCTGCGCCGTGCTGCCACCAAGTGAACGTCCCGCCTTGCGAATCACCGAGCAACACGTCGTTGCGGCCATCGCGGTCCAGATCCGCAACGTCCAGATAGTGCGGTCGCCCGTCGGCTCCATCGCGTGTGATCACATGCCTTTTGATTTGCTCCCGTTCCCGCCCCGGGGCTTCAAACCAGGCCAGACTGTTCGGAAATGACGGACCGAGGATGCTGTCGGCGACCAAGTCCGGGCGACCATCCTCATTCAAATCCCCGACCCAGAGCCCATGGATTCCGTTTAATTCCCGGTCCAGGACGTGCATCGGCCACCGGCCGGCGGCCGAGCCGGGATTCTCCATCCAGGCCAGACTAAAGTCCGGTCCCTTGGGCTCCGCCAGCGCCTGATTGTTCGCCCGCGCTTCCCGGTACTCGATCCAAGGCACTCGATATCGTCCGATGGCCAGATCACGATCGCCGTCGCCGTCGGCATCCCACCCGACACAATAAAGCATTTTGCCGTCCTGGAAGTCGGCCAGCACTCGTTGCTCCCATTGTGGCGCGACCAAGGCCACAATTCTGGTTTCGCCCATCGCGATCAAGTCAAGCCGGCCGTCTCCCGTCACATCCAAGGCTTCGACGCTCCAGATTCCCTCTGGAAGTGGAAAAGCGTGCCGCAGCCATTGGGGAGTTGTCGCCGCCACCGCCGTCGCCGCCATTCCGGCCAGCAATAACAACTCCATCGCCGGCAGCCTTGGAAAAGACCTGATTTGATCGAATCTCATAAACATCTTCACTCTGTCCCGGATTGCTCCGTCCAATGATTCGTCCGCACCTGTGCCGACAAGGATCAGCCAACCACGACCTCGTGGTCGAGGATGGACTTGATCTCAAAGCGAGCCCAACCCTCCTTGACCCGGGCGGCAACCTCTTGACCGGAAACGAGAAGTCGGACACGGGTCAACCGCACGGCGGCGGGCAGCTTGACCCGCACCTGCAACGGACCAACCGGGATGAGCTCATCCACCGGCTGCCGCCAAGCCCCAGCGCTCGTCAGGTTGACCAGGTGCAGAATCAGCCGGCCGGACTGCTGGTAAAGGTGACAGTCGATCAAACCCGGGCCTGCCACGGCCAGCGGGATGTCATCTTTTGCCGCCCAACGAATCAGGTTCGCCAGGAGGTTTCCGTGATCGGGCAGATTGTCGCGCCCGAACCGGCGGTCGAGGTCGGCGGGCAGGAAGACCACGCGCCCGACGCCAGCTCTGGCATGGAGAATCAATCCCGGCAGATCTGTTTTGGGTTCGCGCATCCAAGCAGTCTCGGGCGGATATATTGGAAATGCCGGCACGAAAGTCAGCAGGACCTGGGCGCCAGCATCCACTCGGAGTGATTCCAACGTGCCGCCGAATGGAAGGATGTCGGTCTCTTCAAATCCTCGGAGCACGACATGGCGGTCGCCGCCGGGGGCCGGTTCGGTGCCGACTTGCGGACCGTCCACGCGAGCGCGCTGCTCCGGGCTGAGACGCAGGTAAGTGTGGGCGGTATCGCTGGCCATTCGTCTCCGCCTGGCTTCATCGCCCGCGCGCCGCGATTCGGCCGCGTGGGCGCCGAATAGATCCGCCAAACCGAAATCGGGTCGCGGGTCGCCCCATTCGTTGAACAAGCTGCTTTCCCCCGTGGCGAACAAGCCACCGCCCCGCTCGACAAACCGCCGCACGCTCGCCACCTGCGCCTCAGACATGGCGCCGAGATTGGGCAGGACGAGCAAGGAGAACTGCGCCGCGTCGCGGTCGATGTGGTCCGCGTGGACTGGCAGGTAGGGAATGCGCGCTCGGACGAGTGCCTGGGTCAGGCCGCGCCACGGCTGTTCCACCACCAGGTCGGCATCGTCGCGGCCCCAGAAATCGGTGTTCTCCTGAGACCACACGACGCCGACGCTCGCGACCGGCTTCCGGTTCACAAGGAATTTCTCGTGATTCTTGTGCCAGCGATAAACCGATTCGGCAGTGTGATACATGCGGCGATCTTCGTGATAGGCGCTGACGTGGTGCCACCAGGGCTGCAATCCACCAGCCATGCCATCGAGCATCCACATGCGCGCTTCCGGTTCGGGCTTGCTGGCCAGCCGGAAGGTGGGCCGGCCCGCCTGGTACATGGCCATGCTCTCGGGAATTAACTTGTCCCATCCGAGCAAACCGTGGAACAGCTTTCCGGCCTCGCCATTGTGCTGGAACCCACTGGCATCACTGCGCGACTGGTGGTCGAGCATGATGATGTCCGCGCGTCGGCAGATCTCCCTGCAATCGCGGAAGCTCTGGGATTGGCCGCTGATCGAGCCGCTATTCATGCCGGCCCAGACGCAATCCGGTCCGCCCGCCGTCTTCGTCGTGCGATTGTTGAGGTCCCAGATTTCCAGGCGACGATCGTAGTTCCAGCGAATCCACTTGCGATAGCCCGGGTCGTTCCAGTTCTTTTCGCGGGGAATGTCCTGGCCGGTTCGATCGCGAAACTTTCGTCGGCAATTTTCGCAGTAGCAGATGGTGCCCCGACCGAGTCCGCTCCAACTGTTGTCGGTAAATCCTTCCGGACGATATCGCTCAATGATCTCGCGCAGAATGGCCGGGATGTGCTCGTCGTAGTAGGGGCTGTTGACGCAGGTGATGAACAGCTCGCCCGCTTGGTGCGGTTGACCGGTGGCCCCGACTGCAAACCAATCCGGATGAGCCCGGTAAAACTCCTCGTGGGCGCGATTCGAATCCATCCGGGCGAAGACGATCACGCCGTCCTCATGGGCGGCCCGGCAAAGTTCGCCGAACAAGTCGCGTCCGCCCAAGTGCTGGGCGGGCCGGTGCAAGGGGATGCGGCTCGGATAATAAGCGACGATGCCGCCAGCGTTGACGATGATCCCCTGGGTCTGAGTGCGCTTCCAGTGCTTGCGCCACCACGCAATGTCGTAGCGACTGGGATCGATCTCTGTGATGTTCGTCTGGCCCCAGCGAAGCGTGCGCCGATACCACGGCTCCGCCACGGGAGGCCCGGCGGGCGGCTCTATTGCTGCAGACCACAATGGCTCGGCGCCAGCCAAAGCGGTGGCGGCCAGCGCGGTCTTCTTCAGAAACTCTCGGCGAGTCTCAACGTTGGGTATGGGTTTCATGGGAGTGGATTCTACTGAGGATACGTCAAGGATTCGGGGCGGGGACAGCTTGGCCCCTGCCCTCGCGACCAGGGGAGCGTCTTCCGGGGACGAGCCGTCTCCGTCCCTGTCCTGGCCCGCCGTCTGATCTGCCTGGCACGCATTTCGCGGAGAGATTCAGTCTCTTCACCCTCGCAACTCTCGCACGGCCCGCCCGGCCGCCGAGAGATTCGCCAGCCGCATCTCGGAATATTTGCGCGACAAAATCAACCCGTCCGCTCCGGCCTTCAGAGCTGCGGCCACAGCAGCGTAGGTGTCCTCGGGCGAGGCCTGGCGGCTGTTCTTGCCGGTCGGGATGCCAAGGTCGATTCCGGGAAGCACCTGGCACCGTCCCTGCACACCAGCGAGCGCACGCTGCGTCTCGCGGAAGATATAATCCGGAGACAGTCCGGCGCCAGCGAGATCGTCCAGCTTGGCTTCCTCGCCGTAGTTCAACAGGTGATTGTTGAAGCGCAGGAGCTCCTCCCTCGGCACGTCGCGGAAGACGGTCGAGCCAATGTTGCGGATGAAGTTGGCATAGCGTTCGCCACCGCAGTTGTTATAGACCACGACCTTGAGGAAGTCGGCCATGGCCGCGAGGTCCGCGTAACTGCGGGTGGCGCGAAAGATGGGATTGAACGAGTTGACGTGCTCGATGTGGAAGCCCACGGGCAGTCCGGGCCGGACGCGCTTCACGGCGGCGTTGACCTCCGCGAGCACTTGATGTTTGGCGGTGTCGAACAAACGGTCCCACGCGATGATCTCCGGATACTCGACGAGCAACCGCCAAAACTCGACAAAGTAGCCGTCGCTCGGTCGCTGGCCTTGCAGTGCGCCCTGGATGAATTGGTCGAGCTTCCGGTAACCTTGCCGGGCCCGCTCGAAATCGATCCCACGCTCCTTGGCCGCCCGCTTGTGATGCTCGCAGAAACAGGTGACTCGCGATGAGCCGATGCTTTGGGCGTGACTGGCCCCGAGCGCATTCAGGAGCGGCCCATTTCGCTCGTTGAAGAAGAGAATGCCATCGATGTTGTAGGACTGGCAGAGATCCGTGGCCAAGCCGGTCCAGAACGCGCGCACGGCGGGATGGCAAAGGCAAAGCGTCCCCGTCTTCCGGCCTTGCAGATCGACTTCGGCGACTTCCTTCACTCCCGCGACATCGGATCGAAAAACATCTTCAAGCGAGCAGAAGACGCGCATGCCCCGTTTCTTCGCCGCCGGCAGCACGTTCGCGACAATGTCCAGTTCGCCGTGGTCGGGCGCGCGGGTTTGCTTCAGCAAGGTGTCGCGATAAAACTCCGGATGCGGTGTGGCGTAATTGCCGCCGTGGAACGTTTTTTCATCGGATGACTGCGCGCCGTGGTCAGGAAAAGGCTGCCCCGGAATCTGTCGCCCGGCCAATCCGCGTCCGTAAGTAAAGGTGGTCAGGTAGATCGTGTCCACCGCTCCGCGCTCTCGCAGGATGTCGAGCACCTGCTCGGTGCCCTCGTCCACGAAGGACACGGCGCCGACCTGGATGCCGATGCTCTTGCGAGTCTCAGGCTGGCCCGCGGACTGGAGAACGGAAGCGACCTGGAACGGTCCAGCCGCGACGACGGCGGCCCAACCTGCGCCGGTCTTGACGAATTCACGACGAGGCATATTGCGGGAAGGTGAAGGTGTTTTCATAACGGCAGATGGCTTGGAGATTACTCCGGATCTTTGGTCCAGTAAATGGGCTCTTGGCGAGGAAGTGCCGGAGCGTCCGACACCACCATCGCGGCACGCCTGGATGAAAGAGGCGTTGCGTCCATCTCGGGAAGAGCCTGGCGCGAAGTTGCGAACGGCTCGGATCGGTTCATGACTTGACCCGGTCAGTCTCCTCGGTTTTGCGGCCGCGTGCAATGCCAGTTTTACAGCACCCCCAACGCCCCCGACGCGATTGAAATCCTCGCTCGACTTTCGCGCCAATTCCGTCGATTCTCGATCCAGGCCAATCGGCGGTCCTTGTCCTTATGCACTTCTCTCGAAGAGCGTTCTTCAGCTCGGGCGCGGCAGCAGCTTGCGGGGTGGCGGCGGCGCCGCCGGCCTTCTGTGCCAATTCGCCTGAGTTTCAAGGACGCCCGCTCAAGATTACGGGTCTCCGTGCAGCCGAGGTCCGCAACGTCCCCACCGGCCATGGGTTGGTCTTGCCGTGGGATCCGAAAAAGATCCCGCAAGACACGCGCGATTATGTGGTGGTCCAATTTCTTACGGACCAAGGCGTGATCGGCACGACGATGGACGGCGATTACAAGCTCCCCGTCGGCATCGCCAAAACAGTCCGGGAATTGGCGGAGACATACTTCGTCGGCAAAGATCCGTTCGATATTCAGGCGCACCACGCCAGGTTCTTTGCCGAGCAAAAGGCGCCCGTTCGACTGTTCTTCCTGGAGATTGGTCTTTGGGACATCATCGGCAAAGTCTGCGGTCAGCCGCTCTACAAGCTCTGGGGCGCCCACTCTTCCAAGGTCCAGCCGTATGCCGCCACCGTGCATTTCAATAAGACGCCGGCAGAGCGAGCGGAGGATGCGCTCAAGTTTTACGAGGCGGGCTTTCGCGCCATCAAGCTCCGATTGCATCACGAAAACCCGGCGGACGATCTGGCGCTGGTGGCGGCGGTGCGGAATGCGGTGGGCAACAAAATGGACGTGATGGTGGACGCCAACCAGGCGGGCAAGAAGCAGAGCGATCCGCCGCCGGTTTGGGATTACGAGCGAGCGCTGACGATGGCCAAGGAACTCGACGCCATGGGTGTCTATTGGCTGGAGGAGCCACTGAGCCGGTTTGCCTATGATGCGCTGGCCCGCGTGCGGACGCAACTCAAGCGCCTGCACCTTGCCGGCGGCGAAGGCAACGTGGGGCTGCGCGATTTCCGGGAGATGTTCAGCCAAGGGGCCTACAGTTACGTGCAGCCGGACCCAGTGGTGTCAGGGACAGTGTCGGTGGTGCGCAAGATCGCGAGCATGGCGGAGGCCTTTGGTGTGCTGTTCGGCCCGCACCACGGGAAGAGCGGCGTCGGCATGATGGCAAACCTGCACATGCAATGCGCCGCGCCGAACTCGGGCTACTTGGAATACATGTACGATCCGGGTTTCTGGAACCCGGAGGGATTCCAAGCGGGTTTCGCACAGCCGTACCCGATCGACAAGGAAGGCTACATCCACGCTCCAGCCGCACCAGGCTTGGGCATCGAGTGGGACCGGAGTTTCCTCAAAAAGCACGGGCTGGAAATCGGGTGAGCGCATCTCGCGGAGACGACGCGAGGAGTCTCTGAAATCCTTCGAGAATGAGCCTCGTGACTTCAGCTCCTACGGGGTTTGGAAAATAGCGGATGGATCCTTTCGTTTAGCCTTTCAAACCCGTTTGCTCCCGATCCGTGACGTCGAAGCTCACGCCATCGGCGCGGAGTGCGTCCTGGACTTCGCGAACATTGACCTCTCGGGGCATGATCCCCTTTTTCGCCGAGAGCGCGGCGGCGAGGCCCGTCGCATGGCCCGTGGCCATGCAGTTGCCCATGCTCTTGCCCGCCGCGGCCGCCACGTGGGTGGCAGAAATGCAACGACCCGCCATGAGGAGACCATCCAACTTCTCCGGCAGCACCGACCGGTAGGGCACGTCATGAATTTTCATTCGCTCAAAACGCACGAAGCCAATATCGAGAAATCCGCTCCGCCAGGCAATGGCGTCGTCGAACTTTCGGCCGGCCTTCGCATCCTCTTCCGTCAGGACATACGCGCCCTTGACCCGGCGCGTCTCGCGCACGCCGAGTTGCGGGCCGGTGCCGATCAACTCGACGTTCTGCAAGGCCTCGCCGCCAAACTCGCGCATGGCCGCGGTCATCTGCACGGCTTGGCGGCGGCTGAGGCATTCGGCCTTCGTCCGCTGCTCGGGATCGGTGGCATCGAACTGCCCCAAGGCCTTCGTCCCGGCATGATTGATGAAGTAGCAGCTCTGGCTGTTGGCCACGGAGCTCAAACCCCAGGCTTCCGGAATGAGCGGATACTTCGCGCGCGCCCGGTTGGCCACCTCTCGCATGTTCACTTTCCGGAGTTCCGCCCGGTTGACGTTCGTCAGGTTCAAGCAGAGCGTCATCGGCGAAAGATCTCCCGCTTCTTTCAAAGTCTCCGCGCCGGCGAAGAACGCCACGTCGGCATCGCCCGTGCAATCCACCACCGTCTTGGCGCGGATGTCAGCCAGGCCGTTCTTGGTCGCGACGACCACGCCCGCGATCCGATCGCTCTCGACCAGCGCATCCACCGCGCGCAGACAGACGAAGAAACGGCAGCCCGCGGCCTCCAGCGCATCCGCCGCCGCCACCTTCAGGTAATCCACATTGCAGAACAGTTCGTGCTGGCCAAAACGCACCGCTTGATTTCCGAGCGCGACGAGCTTCTCGATGAGCAGTTCGTGAACGGCCGATCGCGGCCTGCCTGCCGGCCGCACTTGGTTAATCGGCATACCCAAGCACCAGGCGCCGACGCCGCCAAAGAACGCGTGGTTCTCGATCAAGAGCGTCTTCGCGCCTTGGCGCGCCGCGCCGAGGGCCGCGCCAATTCCCGCCGGACCACCGCCCACGACGAGCACGTCCACTTCCGCAAGCGTGAAATGCCGTGACACGATTCGTCGCGTGACTGGGCTTTGTCCAAATACGGGAACTGCGCTGGCCGCAAAGCCAGCACCTCCGGCGACGGCGGTCGCGGTGGCGGACAGGAATTCGCGGCGGGTGGTTGACTTGTTCATAGCTGTTTGGTGGTGGGATTTCACTTCGGCTTCAAAAGCATTTTGGCTTCCTCGGGCGGCGGGCTCTGACCGCGGGCTTCAAAGCCACTCCGCGGCCGGGCGATGAAGATCGGACCGAGGTCGTCATTTGCGGAGTGTTCAAGTTGAGATTACCAGACATTATCAGAAGCGAGCAAACGTTACTTTAGCTTAAACGCGCGATGAACGGGCGAAACAGACTTGTCCATCAGTGTTTTCCCGCTTGGCGGAAATGGCCGAGAGGAACGCGGCCAGCCTCGGCCACGCCTTCGCCTGGGAAGTCCTGATTCCGCCCGGCTTAATGACAGCACGACCGACCGACGGGAAATCCGACGGTGCCGGCGAACCGGCCGCGCCAAAATGAGAATCGTTGCGTGTCCAGACACAGCGTTTGCGTTTCGAGTCGCTCTGCGATAGCCTCGCCGCCTCATGAATACTCTGACCCGATTCTTTGCCGCGCTGGTTCTATTGCACTCGCTTTCCGCCGCGTTCGCCGCGCCCGCTCCGGCGGGTTCCGGTGCAGGCGCGGCTCAGCTTGCCGATATCCCGAAGCGGATGCAGGCGTTCGTCGAGGAGGGGGTGATCTCCGGCGCGGTCACGCTCGTGGCGCGGCGCGATCGCATTGTCAGTCTCGAGGCCATCGGCTTGGCGGACGTCGCCGGCCGCAAGCCGATGCGAGCCAATCATCTGTTTTGGATCGCGTCGATGACCAAGCCGATCACGGCGGTGGCCGTGCTCATCCTGCAAGACGAGGGCAAACTCAAGGTCGAAGATTCGGTCGAGAAGTATCTCCCGGAATTCAAAGGCCAGTGGATGATCCAGGAGAAATCGTCCAACACGTTGAACTTGGTCCGGCCATCGCGCCCGATCACGATCCGCGATCTCTTGACGCACACCTCCGGGATCGGGGACGTGGCGGCGCCTCGTTTCGATTGCTCGTTAGCGGAGCTCGCGATGGCCTACTCCCAGCAACCCTTGCGCTTTCCACCGGGCAGCAAATGGGAGTACAGCAATCCTGGAATCAATACGCTCGGGCGCATCATCGAGGTCGTCTCCGGGCAGAAGTTTGCGGATTTCCTGCAACGCCGGGTGCTCGATCCGTTGGGCATGAAGGACACGACTTTCTGGCCGACCCCGGGGCAAGCCAAGCGCCTCGCCAAATCGTACAAGCCAGCCGCCGGCGGCGCCGGATTGGAGGAAACCGCGGTCTCTTTTGTGAAAGGCGGACTGAGCGACCGTCAACGAACGGCGATGCCAGCCGGAGGGCTCTTCTCCACGGCGGGCGATATGGCGCGGTTCTATCAAATGGCCTTGAATGAGGGGGCGCACCGGGGCCAACGCCTCATTGCGAAAGAATCGCTCGCCCTGATGACGCGCACCCAATCCGGCGAGATCAAGACTGGGTTCACCGACGGCATGAGCTGGGGATTGGGCTTTCAAGTCGTGAAGCAGCCGCAAGGGGTGACGGCGATGCTGTCCCCGGGCACCTTCGGTCACGGTGGCGCCTACGCCACTCAAAGCTGGGCGGACCCGAAAAAGGATCTGATTCTGGTGCTCATGATTCAGAGGGCCGGTTTTCCCAACGGCGACAATTCCCCGGTCCGCGGCGCGTTTCAAAAAGCGGCCGTCGCCGCCCTGGAACCGTGAGGACACGGCGCGGCGGTGGCCCCTTTCTCCGATCCACGCCGCCCTGCGGGTTGAGCCGAGGCCAGGGCTTTTTGTCCTGCACGAAATGGACCGCCGGAGCAGCAGCGGGAGTTCCATATTGCGCAACCCGGTCTGCGGTGTAGTTTGGCACCGTCTGAAAACGCATCCGAACGAACTCACGCGCCGCGACTTGGGCCTCTTCCCGGCCTTTTCTGATTTCGCCAGCCGTCTGAAACCATGAAGGACTGTCTCACTCAGCCGATCGAGGCTGCCCATGACGGCTCTGACCCCAACGTGTCAGAGCGTCGGCCGGAGGTCTTTACGCCTCGTCTTCCCGAGCTCCTGGCTCCGGCCGGCGATTGGGAATGCGCCCGCGCCGCCATTGAGAATGGGGCCGATGCCATCTATTTCGGACTGGAGCATTTCAACGCCCGGATGCGGGCCAATAATTTCACCGAAGCCGACCTCCCCGCCTTGATGGAGTTCCTGCATCGGCGCGGGGCCAAAGGTTACGTCACTTTCAACACTCTCATCTTCGCCAACGAACTGGCCGAGGCAGAACAATCCCTCCGAACCATCATCGCCGCCGGCGTGGATGCCGCGATCGTCCAGGACGTCGGTATCTGCCGTTTACTTCGCCGGCTCTCGCCAGATTTTCCGATCCATGCCTCGACGCAGATGACCATCACCAGCGCCGCGGGCGTCGAGTTCGCCCGGGAACTCGGTTGCCAGCTCGTCGTGCTGGCCCGCGAATGTTCCGTTGCCGAGATCGAGAAAATTCGGGCCGCCCCACCTGCCCAAGGGCCTGGAAGAATGCCGCTGGCTCCGCTCCCCCTCGAGGTGTTCGTCCACGGCGCGCTCTGCGTCGCCTACTCCGGCCAATGTCTGACGAGCGAGGCGCTGGGGGGACGCTCGGCCAATCGCGGCGAGTGCGCGCAAGCTTGTCGCATGCCTTACGATTTGATCTCGGACGGACAGCAAGTTCCCTTGGGCGATCGACGCTACTTGCTCAGCCCCCAGGATCTGGCGGGATTGCCGATCCTGCCGGAGCTGATCCGCAGCGGCGTGGCTTCTCTGAAAATTGAAGGCCGGCTCAAGAGCCCGGAATATGTGGCCAACATCACGCGCGTTTACCGCCAAGCGCTCGAGAGCCTCGCGGGATTCGCCCGCGTTCCTTCGCCCACCCAGGAAAACGATCCCGGCGAATCCAAAATAGGTGGATCAACGCCGGCCGAGTTCGACGCCGCTTGTCAGAACTCCCGCTACGACCTGGAGATGGCGTTCTCCCGAGGACTGCACACAGGCTGGTTGGGAGGTCTCAATAATCAGGAGTTGGTCCACGCTCGTTTTGGCAAGAAACGCGGAGTCTTTTTGGGAGAAGTCGCGCGCGTGGAACGCGACGCGGTCAGTCTTCAACTCGCCGCTCCGCTCAAGCCCGGGGATGGCGTCGTGTTTGATCGTGGCCGTCCCGATGAACCGGAAGAAGGCGGCCGGGTTTATGAGGTCGAGTCCCGTGGCTCGACGACTCTGCTCCGGTTTGGCTGGGGCAACATCGATTTCAGCCGCATCCGGACCGGCGATAAACTCTGGAAAACGAGCGATCCCGAGCTGGATCGACGGCTTCGCCAGACGTATAGCAGCCCGACACCTCGGTTTAGACGCCCACTCCATGGCGACGTCCATGGTCGCGAGGGACAGCCCATGACCCTGGTTTTCCGAGATGAGTTGGGGCACGTCGCCCAAGTCGAATCCGCCTCCGCGCTGGTCCGAGCGGAAAAACAACCGCTCACCGACGAGCGGCTCCGAGATCAACTGGGCCGCCTCGGAGGCACGCCGTTTCAATTGGGCAGATTGAGAAACTCCTTGATCGGGTCGGTCATTCTGCCGATGAGCGAACTGAACCAAATGCGCCGCGACGCCGTCGAGCAAATCGAAGCCGCGCGAGCCCGACCGCGGCGATGGCAATGGTGCGCGGAATCCTGGCCCTCCTCGGAGCGTTCGCAAGACGGGTGCTCGCTGGCCTCTTCAGTGGTGGCTGACGCCCCCGTTAACTCACCAGACAATCACAATCGCAATCGCTCGGGTCACGGCCCTCTTCCTGCAACCGACGCCACATTGGCGAACTTGATCGTCCTGGTTCGGAATCTGCCGCAACTGGAAGCCGCCCTCGACGCGGATGTCTCGACCATCTACTGCGAATTTGAGAACCCGAAACGTTACCGGGACGCCGTGGCCGCGGTTCGCCAGGCCGGTTCGCCGACCGCCGGACAGCGCGAGGTCTTTGTGGCTCCACCTCGCATCTTCAAGATGGGTGAGGAATGGACTCTCACGCAAGTGCGCTCCTGTGAGGCGGACGGTTACCTGGTCCGCAACTATGATCACCTGACCCTCTTCGCCGACACCCGGCGGATCGGAGACTTCTCGCTCAATGTGGCCAATCCCTTGACTGCGGACTACTTCAAGAACCGCTTCAACCTGGAGCGGGTCACGGCCAGCTATGATCTCAACTTCGTCCAACTTGAAGCCCTGCTGCAATCCGCGCCGCCCGCCTGGTTCGAGATCACGATTCATCAGCATATCCCGATGTTTCACATGGAGCATTGTGTCTTCTGCGCGTTTCTCGGCAGCGGCACCGATTACTCCAATTGCGGCCGGCCGTGCGACCGGCATGAATTGAAACTGCGGGACCGCGTGGGCGCGCAACATCCGATCAAGGCGGACGTCGGTTGCCGCAACACCGTCTTCAATGCCCTCGCTCAGACGGGCGCGGACTATGTCGCCCGGATGCTCGCGCTGGGCGTTCGCCATTTTCGCCTGGAATTCCTCGACGAATCGCCGGATCAGGTGACTCGAACGATTCAGATGTACCGTCGTCTCCTCGGCGGCGAAGTCACGGGCGCCACCCTCTGGCGCGAGTTGAAATTGCTCAACCAACTCGGCGTGACCCGCGGACCCATGGCTTGACGGGAACCACGCCCTTGAAGTCCGGCAACACCCGCGCTCCGCGCGGTTCGAACGGCCCCCTCGCACGAGCGGGCGACAACACACCCTCCGACTTGGGTCCTGGATCGATCCCAACCGAAGGAAAGCTTTCAACCACGGTGTAAAAGTTGAGGACTGACCCCTGGCGCTACTGCGCCGTGACGACGCAGTAATTCCGCTTGCCTTTGCGGAGCAGCGTGTGTTTGCCAAAGAGGAGATCGCTCACCGACACGCTCCGCAGGGCGTTGCTCTCGCGGACGTTGTTCACGTAGATTCCCCCGCCCTCCACATCCTTGCGCGCCTGGCCCTTGCTTGGAGCGAGCCCGGCCTGGACGATCAATTCCACCAAAGACATGCCGACGCCTTCCAGTCGGGCCTTTTCGATCTGTTGCGAGGGCACTTCGCCAACGATTTCCCTAAACGTGGATTCCGAGATGCCTTCGAGTCCGCCGCCAAAAAGGATCTCACTGGCGCGGATGGCCTCGCGGGTGGCCTCGGGACCATGCACCAAATCGGTGGCGGCTTGCGCGAGCGCCTGGTGGGCGGCGCGAGCTTCAGGTTTTTCAGCGTGCTGACGCTCCAGGGCCGCAATCTCCTCCTTCGAGAGAAATGTAAAGAACTTCAAATAGCGGATGACGTCGCGGTCGTCGGTCCGAATCCAAAACTGGTAGAACCGATAGACACTGGTCCTCCGCGGATTCAGCCAAATCGCGCCAGCCTCCGTTTTGCCGAACTTCGTGCCGTCGGCATTTGTGATCAGAGGCAAGGTCAGACCATGGACTTGACGCCCCAGCTTCTTCCTCGTGAGATCAATCCCGGCGGTGATATTGCCCCATTGATCGCTCCCCCCGATCTGCAATTCACAGTCGTAATCGCGGCACAGAATCTGGAAGTCGAAAGCCTGAAGGAGCATGTAGCTGAATTCGGTATAGCTGATGCCCGCGTCGCGGTCTTCCATGCGCGCCCGAACGCTCTCCTTCGCCACCATCATGTTCACCGAAAAGTGTTTCCCGATGTCTCGAAGAAAATCGAGATAGGTCACTTGCACCGTCCAATCCGCATTATCCACCAGACGCGCCGGATTGGTCTGGGTCTCGAAATCGAGCACACGGCGCAACTGTTCCTTCACGCCTGCGATGTTCCCGTTCAAGACGTCGCGGCCGAGCAATTGCCGTTCGGTCGTCTTGCCGCTCGGATCTCCAATCGAACCGGTGGCGCCGCCGGCCACCGCGATGGGGCGGTGCCCCTGGAGTTGAAACCGTCGCAGCGCGAGCAGTGGCACCAAGTTGCCCACATGCAAGCTGTCCGCCGTCGGATCAAATCCGCAGTAGAGGGTTAGGGGCGCGGTGTCCAAGCGTTGACGCAGCTCGGCCGTGTCCGTGCAATCGGCGATCAAACCGCGCCATTCCAAATCGTCGTAGATGTTCATCAGGTGCGATGCCGACATCGGCAATCAGAGGCTGAAACTAACGTGAAAGTTCGGGTCGAAGCAAGGCTCTACCCATGAACCGCGGGGTTTTGCATGGGGAACGCGGCCGTCCCGGCTGCACCGGTCGGCGTCCCGCCGGCCGGAATCAAACGGATCCACTTCCACGAGGGTTCGGCGGGACGCCCGCGCTCCCCATCGCGCCTTCAGGTTCGTGGTCCCAAAGCGAGCCGGCAAGGCTGGGCGGCTCTCCCTGAACCTGTGGTGGGGTGAGACTCTGTCGAACCCTGACTTTTTTGCCGACCAAGATTCCAGGGCTCGACGGAGTCTCGCCCCGCCATGGGATCGAGTTCATGGACCCAATGCATGCGCCAAGCGAATGGAGGCTACCCATGAACCGGCAGTGAGGCGAGAGGACGTTGCGTCCGACAAGACCGCGAA
>CAYHFE010000112.1:0-16309 GCA_964355375.1 uncultured Verrucomicrobiota bacterium | reverse complement strand
GAACGAAAGCCTTGCGCCTTGCCACCCAGTCCATCCCTCCGCATGATGCCGCGAATCAAATTCCAACAGCGGAGATGATGACGCCGATATTCGAGACCTCACGAGTTCCTCAACCGTTCGGACGAGCCCATCCCACGCTGCGCCCGTGTTTGCGAACGCTCGGTTGGATCACGTTCGTCTCTCTCATCCTCGTCGCGATTGCGGCCGAGGACGAAGTTGAACTGCTGAGCGGAACCCGTTTCCTGGGCCAGATCGTCGAGCGCACCGATCAATCGGTCAAAATCGAAGTGCGGCTGGAGAACCGGACGCTAATCCGGAGCTTCCCGATCGATCGCCTGCGTTCGATCACCTGGCACGGCCAGCGCGAACTCCTCACCCCTGCCTCGGATCAAACCGTCCCCCCGACCGCCCCGACTCGACCGTCGAATCCGGGATCTTCCGACCTGCTGCAACGCGCGCCCGAAGCCGTGGAGGCGCTCATCAACGAGCTGGGCCAAACACCGCCGGAATGGTTTCATTCCGCGCCCCTCGAATACCCAGCCACCTTGGATCTGACCTGGCCGGAGCCCACTCCCCTCGTCTGGAACTACACGCGCAACGTGGAGCATTACGTCTGGGATATCATTAACTCCAACCCGAGCCGTTATCGCGGCGGCGTCCGGTTCATGCACCACCTGCTCGCGGTCAATCAGAAGAACGAACCCACCCGCGACCGCGTGATGAATGAGCTGGGTCGAATGTATTTCGAGTTCTTCGGCGACTTTGCGCGGGCGGCCTTTTGGTGGCGTCAGGGCAAGGTCGCCGCCAGCCCCAGGTTTTCCGAATCAGCTCATGCGGCGCGCCTGGCGGAGTGCTATTTCCGCCTCGGCAACCGTTCCATGGCCGTCGCTCTGCTCGAGCGGCTGCCCTTGACCCCGGGGGTCATTAAGGCTTGGGGCGACCTCAAAGAAACGGAGCAGGCGCTGGCCTTGAGCCGGGAAGGACTCCGCCGCGGCCTTCCCCCCAGCCAGATGAATCTGCTCGCCGGCGACGCCTGCCGCGCCGCGCGTCAATTCACGAGAGCGACCGAATTCTATCGCCGAGTTTTGGAAATCGCCGCCCCGAGCTCAGCGACCGAGGAATTCAAGCGCGACCAGGAACGAGCTCGAGCCACGCTGGAAGTGATCCGCCTTTTCGACACCCTGGACGTGCGCCGCATTCCGGATGGAACCTATCCTGGCCGCAGCCTGGGCTACGCCGGCGCCGTCGAGGTCGAAGCCGTCGTCAAAGACCAGCGCCTCGAAACCATCAAGGTCGTGCAAAACCCAGACCGGCAGTACTATCACGCGGTCGAGGATACGATCGAGCGGATCATCACTCGCCAGACCGTCCAAGGTGTGGATGCCATCAGCGGCGCCACCTTCACCTCCGAGGCGGTGATTCGTGCCTCCGCCAAAGCCTTGGCCGAAGGAATGACCACGAAGGCGCATCGCGGCGACCTGAAATGAAGGCGGGATTTGTCATCGCCAAGCCCACCCCTTAGACCCAGTGCGACTCGATCACTTTCTTCCAACGTTGACCAACCCGAAGCGGCGCTCGGCTGAATCGGCCCGGCGGACGACCCGTTGGGCGCGCCTGATTCTTCCAAGGTCGTGGCGCTCCGACCTCCAGTCACGACGCCCTGGCATGATCCGCCGCGCTCTCAAGAGCCTGGGCGCGACCTGGCTTTCCGCTCCGACGCGCCGCTTGATCCAGTGCGCCAGTTTCATCCTGTTTCTCGGGTTGTTCTTCTATTCTTGCTGGCCTTACCGAGCTCAACCCGCGCCCGTTTGGAGCGGTTGGATTCCTGTCGAGGTGGATGCCACGACCGGACGATGTCGAATGACCTCGCCCCCCGATTTCACGGAAACCATTCCTCCCGGAAGCATTTTGCATATTTCTGGAGAAGGGGCTGGCGGACAGAAACCAGCCTACCTCGGGCCGTTCGTGGTTCAGCGTTTCGACCGTCCGCGCCCGGCGTCACCCACTCCGGCGCTCTCCAGGCCGCGGACAGAATCTCGGGCTCCATCCGAGGGAACTGCCTCACCCGGTCAAACGCGCCGGACCCCGACCCTGGTTGAGCTCACGATTGAGCCGCAGCGACCGCTTTCGACCGAGGCGCTCGAGAAACTTTCACTCAGCGTCGGTCCTTGGACGGCCTCCCTCCGGGCGCCGGAAGCATGGCCCGCGCACCACGCGGACGATTTTGCCCTTCGAGATCGGATTCCCGTCGAGCTGTTCCTTTGGATCGATCCGTTGGTGGGCCTGTCCACCGCTTTGGCCGCGCGAACCTGGATCGCGGCCCTCGCCGGCGCCGCCCTGATCCTCTTGATCGGCGTGCTCATTCCCCGGGGGTTCTGCGGCTATCTCTGTCCACTCGGCACGTTGCTTGACCTCTTTGATTGGAGCGTAGCCCGCCGCTTCAAAAGCCTCCGCGTCGCCGACGATGGCTGGTGGGTGCATCTCAAGTATTATCTCCTCGTCGGTGTCCTCGTGGCGGCCGGCGGCGGGGTGCTCCTCTCGGGTTTCGTGTCGGCCATCCCGGTCCTGACGCGAGGGTTGATGTTTCTCCTGGCCCCGCTCCAATTGGGCGTGATGCGAGGCTGGCATCAGGTTCCCCCGATCAGCCCGGGTCATGGGCTTTCGATCGTCCTCTTCCTCGCCGTCCTGGCGTTCGGGTTTCTCAAGCCCCGGTTCTGGTGCAAGTACGTTTGCCCGAGCGGCGCGGTCTTTTCTCTGGGGAATCTCTTTCGCGTCAGCGAACGCAAGGTCGAAGACACTTGCATCCACTGCAACCAATGCGTCGAGATCTGCCCGTTCGACGCGATCAAACCCGACTTCACCACCCGCGTGACCGATTGCACTCTCTGCCAAACCTGCGGCGGGGTCTGCCCAACTCACGCCATCAAATTTGTCGGGCGCGCCGAGCAAGTGGCATTGAAAGCGGAAGGCGATCGTCCGACCCACGAACATTCGGTCCAGGTGGACTGGAAACCGCTCGTCCAATTCCTTGGACAGATCGCCCGGTTCGTTCCCACTCACTTCTCATCGTGGATCCGAACGGGCTGTGGATTGGGCCAACCGAGACGGGCTTCACCGCGACCGGAAGGGGGTTTTCAAGTCCATTGGGGACGTCGAAGCTTCCTGTCCGGCGGAGTAGGGCTCCTGGCGAGTTTGGCCGGCGGAATCGGCGCGTCGAGCGCGATCCGAAAAACCGGGGCGCGCCTCGAGGAAGCCAGCCTGGCCCGACCGGTGCGTCCGCCCGGCAGTGTCCCGGAAAAGGAATTCCTCGAGCTCTGTATTCGCTGCGGGGAGTGTTTCAAGGTCTGCCCCAACAACGTCCTGCAGCCCCTCGGTTTTCAACAGGGTTGGGAAGGTCTGTGGACGCCGCAGGTCGTCGCCGACTGGGCAGGCTGCGAACCGAGCTGCAACGCTTGCGGCCTGGCGTGCCCGACCCGGGCCATTCGCGCCCTGCCCATCCTGGAGAAGAAAGCCGCCCGGATGGGTCTGGCCATCGTCAACTCGAACACCTGTCTGCCCTGGGCGGGAAGGGAAGCCTGCCAGTTATGTGTCGATGAATGCGCGGCCGCCGGGTATGAGGCCATCGAGTTCATTCGGGTTCATTCCACCGCCGACGCCTCCGGGCGCCCCATCCAAGAAACCGGTTTCCTCGCTCCACAAGTTCGGGCGGATAAATGTGTCGGCTGCGGGCTCTGTCAGACGCGCTGTTACAGCATCAACAGGAAAACCAAAACGCTGTTGAATGAGTCCGCCATCGTCATTCGGGCCGGCGCGGGCCAGGAAGACCGAATTCACACCGGCTCCTACCAAGAGCTCCAGAAACAGCGGGACCGATTGAATTCCTCGTCCTCCCCCATTCCGTCCGACCCGGCTGACTATCTGCCCGATTTCTTGAAAGCGAAATCGGCTGAATAGATCGCTCGCGGGCGTCCTTCCAACCAAAAGGGGCTCACTTCACTTCACTTCGTATCCCGCCGAGCTCGAAGGACGCTCACGGATTGGCGCCTGAAAATTGACCGGATCATTGACCAGCATTTCCATCCCGGCCGGCTTGCCGTTGGGAAAGAATCGCAGCAACATTTCCGGACTGACCCGGCCGGGTTCCGCCGTCATCATTTCCTTCTTCCCACTCTTGGCCGCCTTCCGCTCCGATCGCGCGGTTTCGGTCATCGCTCCACCTTTGGGCGCCTTGACCGGTGCGACCACATTGGTCACCACGATCGTGACATTCGTCGTGAGGGGCGCCGAATCAAAGAGCCCGGTCGGCTGAGGCTCCGGGGTGATCGGCAAGGGCGGAAGATAATCGGGCCTGGGCTTGGGCGGCGGGGCGAAGCGCAAGCCTGCGGGCGCGCTTTTCGGAAGATACCCCGAGGTCGAATTGGTGGCTTTTGGCGGTGCTCCCCCGCAGGTGAAGGCCATGACAAAACAGCCGCCCGCTGCCAGTATCCTTAGTCCGCTAACGAAAGGTTTGAAAGAGTTCACATTCATGAGCCGTTTCCGCTTTTCAGAATCCAGAATCACTTCTACTCCACAGCTAAATAAATGCCAGCTTGAAATCCGCCTGCTTCTCCCTTTGTGCGCATCTCCAAATGAGGACGGCCCGGGCACCGCAGTCTTCTCCTTCCCCCGCGGCGAGAGAGCCCAAAAGGAACTTCTCCGGGTCGTTCAGGTCCTCAACGGAATGGAAGGCTCCCGGCAAGGTGAAGCTCGCCTCGGCCCCAGAGGGGCTGAAGAAATTAGCCAGGTGCCAGCGAGTCCTCGAGCGCGGCGCCTGGTCGGGCACGGTATCGTTTGCGCCCGGGAAGGGCGCGCGGATCACGGGTGGCCCAGGAAAACGTTCACCCACGGCATCTGACCTCCCCTTCCGCTCGTCGAATCGGGGATCGCAGGCCACCCACGGATCCATCGCCCCGTCCGGGGCGAATGGCTGTCTGACGCCGGGACCGGGGGCGGCACTCGCCGACTCGTTGGCCCCCGGCTAATCTCTTGAGTCCCTGCGGGACTTCCTTTGAGAGGCTCAAACCTCTATTGGGACTTCTGTGACATCGCGGGTCCCACGGTTCACCAGCAACTTCGGGATGCACGGGAATTGCTGGGGGCCAAGCTTTCGCCATTGACCTCTCAAGCGCAGGGGTGACATCTTCTCCAATCGCCCGCGTGAACAGGCCCGCGCTCCCTCACCGGGCCACCGACAGTAGCGCGGTGATCACGATCGATCTCGACCGATTCACTGACGCACTCGCTTTCACCATGAACAAAACCAGAATCCTCATCGTGGAAGACGAGTCCATCGTGGCCCAAGACATCCGGCAACAGACCGTGCTCCTGGGCTACGAGCCCGTGGCCTGCACCGCCCAGGGCGAGGAAGCCATCGCTCTCGTCGAGCAACTGCGACCCGACCTCGTGCTGATGGATATCCGGTTGGCCGGGGAAATGGACGGGATCGCGGCTGCGACGACGATCCGCCAGCGGTTCCACGTTCCGGTCGTATTCCTATCCGCCCTCGCCGATGAGGCGGTTCTTCAAGCCGCAAAACTTGCCGAGCCATTTGGCTTCATCGTCAAACCGTTTCAGGAGCGCGAACTGCGCTCGACCATCGAGATGGCCCTCTCCAAAGGGCAGGCCGACGCGCGGGAACGCCGAAACCAGGCGGAACTGAGCCGGCAATTGCGCGAGATCGAACAAATCTTCGCCTATTCGCCGATCGGCCTGTTTATCATCGATCGCGAGAATCGTTTCCTGCGCATCAACGAACGCATGGCGGAGGTCAACGGCTTCTCCGTCGCGCAACACCGGGGCAAGACCCTCGACGAAATTGTACCTGAATTCGCCGGTTTCCTGAATAAAACGTTCCGCCCGGTTTTTGAGCGCGGCGAACCCGTGCTGGATGTCGAGATTCACGGCAAGACACCCAAAGACCGTGACCAAGAGCGCGATTGGATCGGCAATTATTTCCCGCTCAAGTCCGAGACCGGCGAAGTGATGGGCTTGATCGGCGCCGTGCTGGAAATCACCGCGCGCAAGGAAATGGAGCGGCGGCAAGCCATGACCATTCAAATCCTCTCCCGGCTGACCGAGCCGGGCACACCGCTGGAGGTGATCACCGATCTCATCCGCATCATCAAAGGGGCGACCGGCCTGGAAGTGATTGGCTTTCGCTTCCGCAGCGGGGGTGATTTTCCTTACTGGATCCAGGATGGATTCTCCGCGGACTTTGTGGCCCAGGAGAACAATCTCCGCTCGCGCGCGCCGGATGGAGGTTGGCGTTGCGACCAGGCGGGCCGGCCCCTTCTGGAATGCACCTGCGGGCTCGTGCTGTCCGGGCGAACCGACCCGGCCAATGCGATGTTCACACCCGGTGGAAGCTTCTGGAGCAATGACACGATCCCTTTATTGGACCTTCCGGCCGACCAGGATCCCAGGTTCCATCCCCGGAACCGCTGCATCCACGAAGGCTACAAGTCCGTGGCCCTGATTCCCATTCGGGTGGATCAAGAAATTGTCGGTCTGATTCAATTCAACGACCGCCGGGCGGGGCGCTTTTCTCTGGAAATGATCCAGCTTTTCGAGGGCCTGGCCGGAAATATTGGGAGCACTCTGGCCAGGTTGGACGCGCAAGAACGGCTGCGCCAGAGCGAGGAACGCTACCGCGACCTGGTGGAGACCTCGCATGACCTGATCTGGCGTTGCGACGCCCAGGGCTGTTTCACTTTTCTCAATCGGGCCTGGGAGTCCACCCTCGGGTACACCCTCGATGAAATGCTCGGGCAGCCCTTCACTCATTTTCAACCTCCCGAGGCGGTCGCGCGGGATCGCGAGGAGTTCGCCCGGCACTTGGCCGGCGGATCAGTCATCGGCTACGAAACGGTCCACATCGCCAAGTCGGGCGCGAGGGTCGTGCTTCTGTTCAACGCCATTCCTGCGCGCGACAGCGAAATGCGCGTTGTCGGCGCGCAGGGCACGGCCAGCGACATCACTGAGCGCAAGCGGGCGGAGCAGGCTCTGCACGAGGCGCACGAGCGATTGCGGCACCTTTCCCGGATGCTGATCGAGACGCGGGAAGCCGAGCGCCGCAGCCTGGCTCGCGATTTGCACGATGGCCTGGGCCAAACCCTCACCGCCGCCAAGATCCGCCTGCAATCGCTCGTCCGCTTTCCCGAGGCCCAGAGCCAGGTGAAGGGGATCGAGGAAGGGGTGGACGCCCTGGACCAGGTGATTGGGCAGGTGCGGCAGATCGCGCTCGCCCTCCATCCGCCCCTCATCGAAGACCTGGGGCTGAGCGCGGCGTTGCGCTGGTTGGCCAACCAGCAGACCGCCGGCGGCCTCCCCCTCGAACTCGCCGTGCCCGGGAATCTGCCGCGGTTTAGTACGGAGACAGAGATCACCACGTTTCGAATCGCCCAGGAAGCATTGACCAATGCGACGCGTCATGCGCAAGCCAGCCACGCCCGTCTCACCGTCTGTCTGCACCAGGACACCTTGGAACTGACGGTTTGGGATGATGGGATCGGTTTCGACGTCGCGGCCGCCCGTCAGCGAGCGGCTCAAGGCGGAAGCCTCGGCATCTTGGGCATGGAAGAACGCACCCAGCTCATCCAAGGACGTCTGGAGATAGAATCCCAACCGGGCCAGGGGACGGAATTGCGCGCCTGGCTGCCCCTCACCCCGCCGCCGAGAATCTAGACTGGAAGGAACCCGCCATCCTGCAGACGCTCGTCACCGCCACTTCGAACCTCTTATGACCCGTCCTCGCATTCTCCTGGCCGACGATCACGTCCTCGTTCGCGCCGGCATTCGTTCCCTGTTGGAAAGGCTTCCGACGGTCGAAGTCGTGGGCGAGGCCAGCACCGGGCACGAGGCCCTGGAACTGGTGGAGAAGCTGCGCCCGAACCTGGTCTTGCTCGACATCACCATGTCCGGCCTCAACGGACTGGAGGTTGCCGAACGACTGCACAAATCGCATCCCACCATCCGCGTGCTCATCCTCTCCATGCATGAGAACGAGGAATACGCGGTGCGGGCTTTGCAGAGCGGCGCCGCCGGCTACATGCTCAAAGACGCCGCCACCCTGGAACTGGAACTGGCCATTCAAGCCGTAATGCGCAACGACACCTACCTCAGTCCGGCCATCTCGCGCGGGCTCGTGGACAAGTTGCTCACCCAAGCGCCTCCGGAGGTGGCCACGCCGTCGCTGCTGACCCCGCGCCAGCGCGAGATCCTGCAACTGCTGGCCGAAAGCAAGTCGTCCAAGGAGATCGCCTTCCAGCTTCAGCTCAGTGTCAAGACCGTGGAAACCCACCGCGCGCAACTGATGGAACGTCTGAACATTCACGACGTGCCGGGCCTGGTCCGCTACGCCATCCGCACCGGGCTCATCGCCGAGGCCTGAGCCGCCGGGCCCGCCGAAAGCCGCGCCAGCGTCTTGGAGTGCGCCAGCCCTCTGGCGCTTTTCCGGTGGCGCATCGATTTGCGCCGCGGATTGAGCGTCCGAAAAGAAGAGTTCCGAACCGAGGAGTCCCGAACCGCCTGGATCGCTCGTTCGCGAGTCTGCCCCGCGCCGTGCTTCCCGACGCCAAAGCGGCGGAGGGCCGCCGCACTCCAAAACCTGGCGGAAAGTCCCTGGGCGCCGGAAGTCAAGTCCAGGGCATTTCAATCCAGCAACCGCGGAACACGCAGAATACGCGGAAGCAGAAAAGAGGGGACAGGGCTTCCGCTCTTCTTTCCGCGTGGTCCGCGTGGTCGGCGGTTCGCGCCAGCGTCTTGGAGCTAGGCGTTACCCACACGTTTCGTGAGTCTTCTCCTTCGAATCCCGTTGGGATTCATGGGGACCCACTCACGACTTGTGGGGCAGGCACAGGTCCGGCCGGCGGAGAGCTGGGTTGAGGAGTCGGCGTCGCGGGCACCGCCTCGTTGCGGCTCAGCCGTAACGGCCCTCAATGTAGTCCGCCGTCTTCGGGTTTTTCGGAGTGAGAAACAGATCTTCCGTGCGCCGGTGCTCGATGATTTCGCCGAGGAGCATGAAAATGCATTCGTCGCTGGCCCGGCGGGCTTGGGCCATGTTGTGGGTCACGATGACGATGGTGTATTGGCCCTTGAGCGCGAAGAGCAACTCTTCGATGGCGCGGGTGCCTTCGACATCGAGGGCGGAACACGGCTCGTCCATGAGGATGACCTCCGGCTTCAGGGGCAGAAGTCGGGCGATGCAGAGCTTCTGTTGCTGTTCCAATTGCAAAGTCGTGGCCTTGGCCTCGAGGCGATCCTTGAGGTCCTGCCAAAGGCCGACCTCGGTGAGGGCTTTTTCGACGACGTCATCGAGATCGAGGGGCGTCTGCTTCAATTCATGGTGGAGGCGGAGGCCGAAGACGACGTTTTCAAAGACTGAGATGGGGAGGGGGTTGGGACGTTGGAAGACCATTCCGACCCGTTTGCGGAGCTCAATGAGGGAGACGTCGGAGTCGTAGATGTTCTTGTTCAGAATGCGAATTTCGCCGCTCGTCCTGACGTAATCGTAGCGCTCGTTGACCCGGTTGAAGCAGCGCAAAAGGGTGGTCTTGCCGCAGCCGCTCGGTCCGATGAGCGAGGTGATAAGGCCGTGCTTAAGGTTGGCCGAGACGTTGATCAGGGCCTGAAACTTGCCATACCAGAGACAGAGGTCGCGGGTCGTGATGGTGAATGGCGTCGAATTCACAAGGCACATTCCGAGGTCATCCGAAGATCCCGTTCACGTAATCGTAAGTGCGGCGATCGTTCGGCGTGGCGCTGAAGACGACGTCGTTGGGGCTGAGCTCGATGATGGCCCCGCGCCAGAGGAAGAGGGTCTTGTCCGCGAGGCGGCGGGCTTGCTGGACCAAATTTGTGACTAGGACAATGGTCATGGATTGGCGGAGTTCCTTGAGCACCTCTTCGATCCGCATCGTGGTCACCGGATCGATGGCGATGCTGAACTCGTCCAGACAAAGGATTTCGGGCGAAAGGGAGAGCGCCCGGGCGAGGGTCAGCCGTTGCTGCTGGCCGCCGGACAGGCGCGTGCCCAGCATCCCCAGCCGCTCCTTGACTTCGTCCCAAAGCACGGCCTGACGGAGGCAACGCTCGACGATGGGGTCCAGGTCGGTCTTGGCTTTGATTCCCATGCGCCGCGGACCGTAGGCCACATTCTCGTAAATCGTCAACGGCAGGCCGACGGGCAGCGGAAAAACCACACCGATCCGGCGTCGGAGTTCATGGGGATTCGGCAAGGTGGCGACGTCCTGTCCGTTAATCAGCACTTGTCCGGTACTGCGCGCGCCGCTGACAAAATCCAGAGTCCGGTTGATCGTCTTGAGCAGGGTGGTCTTGCCCGAGTTCGATGGTCCGATGATGGCCAGGACGCGATTCCGTTCGATCGGGAAGCTGAGGTCATGCAGGACCTGTTTGGCGCCATAGAAAGCCGAGACATTGCGAAATTCGATATGAGGTCGAGCGGTGGTCATGACGAGGAGCTCCTGTTCCTGTTCGGAAAACGCCATCAAGTTCAGGCTACCACCGTTTGCGCCCGCGCAGCCAGACGCGCAGGACGGTGGCGAAACTGTTGACGAAAAGGATCAGCGCGATGAGGACGGCGGCGCATCCGTACTTCATCGCATCCGGCATCTGGGAAATCTGGTTGGAGATGATGTTGAGATGCATCGACATGGCCATGAACGGCTCGCTGACGCCGTAGGGAAAGAGTTTGTCCATTCCTTGATCGCCGACAAATTTGAAAAACGTGGCGCCGGTGAAGAGGATCGGCGCGGTTTCGCCCGCCGCTCGGGAAACGACCAGGATGATGCCGGTGAGTATGCCGCTGAAGGAATTCGGGAGAACGATCGTGCGAATCGTTTGCCAGCGGGTCGCGCCCAGGTTCCAGCAGGCTTCGCGAAAGGCTGGCGGGACCGCGCCCAGCGCTTCGCGCGTGGCCGTGATGACCACAGGCAGATTCATGACGGCAATGGTCAGCGACGCCGTGAGCAGCCCGGCTTCCCATTTGGACTGCGGATTGTTCGGATTGGCCACGACCCGGTTGATGGCGGGGAGCATGACCAGGACAAAGGCGCCGAGACCGAAGAGCCCATGGACGATGCTGGGCACGCCGGCGAGGGTCGTGACGGTGATGCTGATGGTGCGATTGAGCCAGCCTTCCCGCGCATACTCGTTGAGGTAAATGGCGGCGAAAACCCCGACCGGCGCGACAAACAGGAGCGAGCCGATGACCAGATAGAACGTGCCGATGAGAGGAGCCCAGAGGCCGCCGTCTTTGCCTTTGTTCGAAGGGTTCAGCCAGAGGTAATCGAGCGAGAGAACCGGCGCGGCCTTGACGAAAATATCCACAAAAATGGCGATCAGCGGCACCACCAGGATCACGCAGAATCCGAACATGATCCATTGGTTGCGGCGGGCGCGGCGGGCGCGGCGTCGTTCGTACGGGCCGGAGGCGAAGGGGTTCGCAACCGGAGGACCGGAGGTCGTGGTGGAAGCCGATGAAGGATCCGGATTCATCGGGAAGGGTTGGCTTGTTTCACGCCCTTGACGATAAGGTCGGAGGCCACGTTGATGCCGCAGGTGATGACGAAAAGCACAATCCCGAGAATAAACAGGACGCGATAATGGTCGTCCCCATGGACGGTCTCCCCCATTTCCGCGGCGATGGTGGCGGTCAAGGTGCGGACGGGATCGGTGAGGGCGGCGGGGATGCGGTTGCTATGGCCGGTGGCGAGGAGCACGGCCATGGTTTCGCCGACGGCCCGACCCATCCCGAGCATGCAGGCGGCGAGCAGGCCGTTGCGCGCGGCGGGAAAAAGCACGCGGCCGACGGTTTCCCAGGTGTTGGCTCCGAGCGCGAGGGCCGCTTCGCGATAGGAATCAGGCACGGCGCGCAGGGCGTCTTCGGAAAGCGAAACGATCAGGGGCACACTCATCAAGGCCAGAATCAGACCGCCGGTCAGGAGGTTGGTGCCTTGCGCGGCGCCGGTTTCGGCTCCGGCCAGATGCAGCGTCACCATGATTTGTCCCCACCCACTCCCCGGGGTGGCGGTGAAAATCGATTTGATCAAAGGTCCAAGCACCATCAGCCCGATGAAGCCCCAGACGATCGAGGGAATGGCGGCGAGCAGTTCAATGACGATTTTCAACGTCTCTTTGACTTTGCCTTTGGCGAACTCGGAAATATAGACGGCCGCGCCCAAGCCGATGGGAACGGCAAGCAGAAGCGCGATGGAAGTCGTGGCGAAGGTGCCGACGAGCAAGGCGAGCGCGCCGAAGCTGGCGTCATTGCCGGCGCCGGGCATCGGGATCCAACGGGAGCTGGTGAAGAAATGCACCCAATCCAACTTCAGGACCATCGGAGCGGCCTCCCGGAAGATGAAAAGGAAGATGCCGACGATGCCGATGATGCTGCTCCAGCCACACAGACGGATGAACCCTTCGATACACGTTTCGCCGATGAAAAAGAGGCGCGACGATCGGCGCGACGTTGCCGCACGGTGGGGCGGGTCGAATGAATTGAGGGAAGGCGCCCGAGTTCCGACGAAACCTTGGGAATGGCCCGGTTCCTTCCCGCGATCGAGGGAGGCCACTTGAGTCTGGGGGACCGGCGCCGCGTCAGGAGGCAGCGTTCGTTCCGCGGACGCCGCTGCGTCACCGGGCGGCGGCGAAGCGGGCCGCGGAACAACAGCGTCGGAAGGATTCTCGCGGGATGGGGTCATGGGCAAACGGCGATCAGGTCACTTCACTCCCACGAATCCTTCTTTCTCGACGATCTTTTGTCCGTCCGGCGAGAGAATCCAATCGATGAACGCCTTGGTTTCGCCGGTCGGTTCTCCGGCGGTGTAGAGATAGAGTTTGCGGGAGATGGGGTATTTCCCGGTGCGGGCTGCGTCCACGCCCGGTTCAAAGGCCGGTTCGCCTTTCTTGGGGGAAATCTTGAGCCAGTTCACCCCGGGCATCTTGTAGCCCATGCCACTGTAGCCGAGGCTGAGGCTCGTTTTGGAGACATTCTCGACCACCTCGGATGAGCCATTGAGTTCGCTGACGCCGCCTCGGAATTCGCGTTGCTTGCCGTCTTTCTTGCCGCAGATATGTTCGCGAAAATAATCGTAAGTTCCGGAATTGTTCTGGCGTCCGAAGAGAACGATCTTGCCTTTGAGGCCCGGGTTGAGTTGTTCCCAGGAAGTGACGGCGCCGCCCTCGGCCCAGATCTCGCGCAGTTCGTCGATGGAGATTTCGCGGATCGGATTGGACGGATGCGAATAGACGGCGAGGGCGTCATAGGCCACGACAAATTCCACCACGTCCTTGCGCGTGGCGGCTTTGACCTTCTCGCGCTCTTCCGGTTTGATGTCGCGGGACGAGTTGCAAATGTCCGTGTTGTTGTTTTGCAGCGCGGCGAGGCCGGTGCCGCTGCCGCCGCCGTTGGCATTGACGAAGACGTGGGGCTGGACTTTGCGATAGGCCTCGGCCCAAGCGGTGGCCAGTTGAATCATGGTGTCGGAGCCTTTGGCTCGGATTTCCACGACTTTCGGGCCTTTGGCTTGAGACTCGGACGCTGGTCCGGATGGGCTGGTGGATTCTTTGCCACCGCAACCGGCCAGGCTGAGGGCGGCCAGAATCGTGATGACGGCGTCGAAGGCGGCGCCCCGATGTTTCAGAAGAGGATGGTTCATAGTGGTGATTCTTGGGGTCGATTTGATTCGGAATGTCCAATGATGGCCTCCGCGAGATCTTTGATTTGTGCGCGGAGGTAATGAAAGTTGGCTTCGTAAGCGGCCTGAATCTGTTCGGGAGAATGGGTCTCGAGGTCCGGATCGACGGTCGGCCAATCGAGCAGAATGGTTTTGGTTTTGGCGGGTTTGAAAGACGCTCGGACTTCCGGAGTGAGCGCGATGATGACCTGGAATTGTTCGAGGTTGGGAATGCTTTCGACGGCTTGGGAGGCTTTCCCCGTCAGGACAATTCCCTTCCCGGCCAGGAATGCGACCAAGGGCGGGTCGAGGGGCTGGGAATCCAGACCGGCGCTGCTGAACTGGATCTTGGGCAGCCCCAGGGAATTGCCGACCGCCTCGGCCAGTTGGCTGGACCCGGAATTATGCGCGTCGAGAAAGAGGATGCGGAATCCGTCGGCGCCGGCGTGCTTGCTGTATTCGCCGGTGCACATGTAGAGCACCTCTTCGCAGATGTTCTTGGCCTGATCCGAGACCCGCTCGTAGCGCCGGGCGATCTGGGCGAGCGGCGTGAGCGTCTCCAGCCCGATGCGGCCGGTCTTCTCCGCGTACAAGAGCTCGCTATTGATGCGATCGCGCATGGTATTGACCTTTTCTTCGATGAAGATGGTGCTTCGCGCCAGGGCGGCGTCCTGGTTCACGAAAGCGCGAACGGCGTCGCGGAGCATCGGAATGGCGAGATGGGCAATCTCGACAAATCGCTCGTAGGACGGCGACGGCGCGGAGAGGGCGCTGAGTTTGAGGACTTGTCGGGCGATGCTTTCGCCGTAATCGCCGATCCGTTCCAGTTCGGCGTTGATCTTGATGGTGGCGTAGGCGAAGCGCAGGTGCGCCCCGGCGGGTTGCTGGCGAACCAGAAATTCGAGGCAAAGCTGGTCAATCTCCTTTTCCAGCTCGTCGATGAATTGATCGCGCAGGATGATGGTGTAGGCCTGTTGGCGATGGTTCGTCAGCAGGGCCTGCAAAGCGCTACGCAGCGCATTCTCGGCGCGGTCGGCCATTTCCAGGACGCGGCCGCGGATGCGATCAATATCGCGTTGCATGGATTCTTCGAGATAACCTGGGGTGCTCAAGCGTCAGCTCCGGTGGTCGAGGTGAAAGGCTGCGGGGCCGCGGGCCGTGGTCGAGGATCGGGATTCATGACCGGACCCGGTGCGATCAGAATTTCCACATCAGATCCGCCATGAAATGACCGGCCGAGGCATCCTGTCCGGGCAAGGTGATGATCAGATCGTTCAGGTAATAGGTGAAGGTGAAGCTGAGATAATCCGTGAACGAGTAGGTGCCGATGACTTGGTGGCCTTTGACGTTGGTGCCGCCAAACCAGCCACTGGCTTTGCCGGTTCCTCCGAGCTGCCCGTGGCCGGCCGCGTAATAGGCGCCGTTATCATCATCGACGAGCGCGTCCAGCCACGCGTTGGCTTCCAGCCATTGGTAGCGGTAGTTGACTTCCCAGGATTTCTTGCGACCGGCTTTGCCGAGGGTGAGCCCCACGCGATAGGCGTTGTTGTCCGCGGGAGCGGCCGGATTCTCCAGGATTTCCCCCGCGAGTTTGATGGGAAAGGGACCTTGGTAGAGCGGGAAACCGTCCAGTTTATAGGTGACCGAGGCACTGCCAATCAGCGGATTGAAATTGTGGCTCAGCACTCCGGTCGCGGCCTCACGACTGTTGCCGGAGCTGTAAAACGGCTGGACTTTTGCGCTCAGAGAATCGCGGCTGTTGACGGTGAAGGCCGCCAGCCCGAGCGAGGTCTCGACCTTGGGAGTCCATTGCGAATCCAGGAGCACTTGCGCGCCGATGACGTAGGGATCATGGCTCGCGCCGATCGAAGGGACGGCGCCCACCCCCTGATTGAGTTCATCCAGGACGATGAAGGCTCCGTTGGCGCTCAGTCGGTGTTCTTTCGAGAGGCGGTACCCGATCTGCACGGCCGCGCCTTCCGGAGTGATGTCGTTGTCCCAAATCATGCTGGAGAGGACGAACGGATTGTTCATTTTCCCAATCGTGCCGCTGACGGTCCAATCGTCATTCTTGACCGGCGTCCACTTGGCGTAGGCGGCATCGATCCAAAGAAATTTGCGGGACTCGAGGGAATTCAAATCCTGGTTGGCGCTGACGGGCGAGCCTCCGGCGAGCACGCCTCCAGGCGTGAAGACGGGATTGGCCGAGGCCGCGCGGAAGCCGAGCTCGAAATGGTCCGCCAGCGTCGCCGTCGCCCCGAGACGGAGGCGGTAGCGATAGCGGTTGCGATCGATGTAAGCGTCATTCTCGGCGTTGTGCTGCTCGAAGCGCCCTCGGAAATCGCCGGTCAATTTCCAGCCCGTGACCCAGTCGGGCATAGCCGACTTGCGCGCCTCCGTTTTCGGAGATCCCTTCGCGGCTTCCTGGCGAAGATCGCTGGCTTCATTGGCCGTCAGAATTCCTTTTTGGACGAGTTTATCGATCAGCCCGTCGGCCGATTGTCCTTGGGCTGATGGGAGGGTGGCGGCCAAGGCCATCACGCCCGCGCTCATGACGAGCGCGAGCTGCCGGAATG
>CAYHFE010000111.1:0-16359 GCA_964355375.1 uncultured Verrucomicrobiota bacterium | reverse complement strand
GTGGCGACCGGCTGAAGCCGGGACTACATACTTGTCAAAATGAGAACTGCTGTGGTTTCGGCTGTGAATATATCCGAATTAGAGTAAGAGCACCTTCGTTCCGTGTGTTAGTTTAGGTCTATGTCTTTAGCCCGCGTGCCCACTGCCATTGCTCGGTCGTGGCATCTTGCCTGGCGACGAATGACTCAGTCGCTCGCCTTGGCCGTTTTCCTTCACTCGGGTTGGACCGGATTGGCAAAGGAAGTCGTTCAATGGTTGATCAACGTCGATTTCACGGCGGCGGAGAACCCCGCTTTTGTCGAGCGTAAGGTTGGCTTTGCCGCCGTCGGCCAAGCGGCGAACGATGTCTGGAATGTCTATAGCCGGGACGATGGCCGGGGCGGCTTCAGACCAAATGGGGCGTTGGCCAATCTGAAATGGGCGGATGGTTCGGATTCGGGCATCGGATTGAATGTCACCAACGCGGCGGGCGCGTGGGTCGCCAACTCGCGCGATCCGATGATGAATAGCTACCTCTATCCCTCAGGACGAACCGAGAATATTACGGCCACGATCACCAATTTGCCTCAGGGCGGCTTTGACTTCTACGTTTACGCGCACGGTTTGCCGGGATTGGAGAACGGCGTGGTGGAAATCCAGTCCGGTCTGAAGAGTTATGGCGACAAGGCGACGACCGTGGCGACCGATTGGAACACGACCCACTGGCTGGCCGGGCAGCAGTACGTCGTGTTTGAGAACATCATCGTGTCGCCGGGGCAGAAGGTGGTCATTATCTCCAAGCCGGGCGTCAGTGGTCTGGCCGTGATCAACGGCCTGCAAATCGTCCAGCGACGCCCGATTTCCGAAACCGTTCCCGAGACCCTGACCTCGAATCTGGTGGCCTACTGGAATTTCGATGAGACACAAGGAACGGTCGCGCATGACCGCGTCGGGTCTTTCGATGGCACCTTGTCGGTCACCGGCGCGAGTTTTGTAACGGGTGGAATTTCGGGCCGGGCACTTCGTCTCGACCGAGCCCAAAATGGCTTCGTCCGGATCGGCGACTGGCTGGGATTAACAAACGGAGATTATTCCATCGTCGCATGGGTGAAAACGGCACCCGGCGATGCGACGGAAAGCTTGATTGTTCTGGGCAAGCATGAGGCCTATTTCAACAACGGTTACTTCCTCAATGTGAACCATTCTGGATTCCGCGGGCAGGACGGCAAGGCCATGTTCTTTGCGGGTGATCCCATCCCGTCGCCGACTTCGACGACCATTGTCAATGACGGCCGGTGGCATCAGATCGTCGGCGTTTATCAGGCTGGCGGGAGCACGTTGCTCTACGTCGATGGAGCCCCGGTCGAAGCGACCACACCCAGCTATCCGATTCTGGGGAGTCCAGCGGCGCTGTTGATTGGCGGCCTTCAGTTTGAAGGCGTTCCCCAGGGACTTTTCACGGGATGGTTGGACGAAATCCGGATCTACCGCCGGGCGCTCTCGGCTCAGGAAATCGATGCTCTTTTCGCGAATCCGGTTCCGCCAGGGTCGGGTGTCGCCAGGGTCTCGACCCTGGCTGGGACTGGAAACTCGGGCTTCGCCGACGGCTATGGCAAAGCCGTGAGCTTCGCCTCACCCAATGGCGGATCCGTCGGCGCCAACCGGTTCAGCTATGTGGCTGATGCTTTTAATCAACGCGTTCGCCGAGTGGATTTGCAGAGTGGCGAGGTTTCCACCATCGCGGGCAACGGAGGGGCGGGTTACACCGACGGCGCGGGCCAGAATGCTCAGTTCTCCGCGCCTTTGGGAGTCTTCACCTCAACAACCTCCTGGCGGACAACAGCGGAGGGTATTTGGTGGTCGTGAGCAACTCCCACGGTGCGACCGCCAGCGACAATGCCGAGTTGGTGGTGCTGAGGAAAACGGACTTCGTCCAACGCGAACTTCCCAAGACCTACTCACCGGGACTCCCGGTCATGGTCCTGCTCCACGCCACCCCGATGATCGACGTTGCGGTTTACGCGCTGGAAGACGCGCCTCCGCTCAACTGGGCCGTGAGCAGTCTGTCAGACGGAGGCTCTTACGATGCGGTCGCAAAGCGGGTCAAGTTCGGACCTTTTTTCGATGCGCTGCCACGGACATTTTCCTTTTTCGTCACCCCGCCCCCCGATGCGGCTGGTCCGGGACAGTTCGGCGGGCGGGCTTCGGCGGACGGGGCAAGCAGCCCGATCGGCGGAGATCAGGAAATCGGTTTGGCGCCGCGCCATCCCGCGGACCGCAACCCGGGTGATTTCCGAATTACGATCGACGAACTGACCGCGTATGGCGCCGCTTGGAGAAGTGGCGTCCGCTGGCTGGCCGAGCTCAGCCCGATCCCGATCGATTACGTCACCCGGGCGGGATTTCTCTGGAAGAACGGAGAGAATTACATCTTCAACTTGAGTATTCCAGAAGCACCCCTTTGCTGGGAAGCTAGAGCCGCCGGCGGTCTCGCCTCTGTTCGGCCGCAAGAATGGCAACCAGAACTCGACCCGCCTCGGCCCGCGTTCGCCAAACGCGCCATTCCCGAGTGGGTTGAACCGCGAACCTCGATCGCAGTGGAAATCACGGTGGATCCGGGGGCGCGAGCCAGTGTCTATGCGGTCTACGACCAGGGGCCAGCCGGATGGACGGTGGCGGCGATCAGCCACGAGGGCGTGTTCGATGCCACAATTGAGGCGGTCCGATGGGGACCCTTTCTTGACCACGCACCTCGAATGCTTCGCTACCAAGTCTCGTCTCCGGCCACGCCCTTTGATCGAAGATCGTTTCTCGGACTCGTGTCGATCGATGGAGTCTCAATTCCGGTGACCGGGCCGCAAGAAGTGGCCGCCGTCACTCGCTTGAGTTCGCTCGTTCGTTTGCCCGATGGCCGGCTGCGGATGGATTCCAGCGCCTGGATCGGGGAACGCGCAGTCGTTGAAGTATCGCCGGACCTTCGCCGATGGACAACGCTGGGAGTCTTCACCAACCGGGAGGGCGCCGTGACCTTTGTCGATCCGGGAGCGCTGGGGCAAGCACGGCGGTTCTACCGAGTCCTCCGGCCCTGACCGCGGCTCGGCTGCGGGCGCGACTCGCGGTAGCGCGATGAACGTCAGCCGTAAGTATGCAGTTCGGCTCAGGGTGGAACGGGCAACTTGCCCGTTCCTGTGGGCTACCAGCCCACAGGCTTTGCTGCCGAGAATCTCACTGATTGGTGAGTCCAATTGCCGTGCCAAACTCGGCGGCAAGTTGCCGCCGAGGACGGGCTGGTAGCCCGTTCCACCCATTTCACCTGAATACTTACAACCCTCAGAGCCTGATTTAAAAGCAGGAGACCAGGTCAGGAGACTCACTTTCCTCCGGGTCGCGGCTGCAGATTCCGCCGAAAATCAGAGTCTCGTTACCTGACTCCTGCCAGAGGATGGATTTTTCAAACAGGCCCCCAGAAAAAACTCGCCTCGGACGAGGCAATTCCGCCACCATCGTTGGCGACGTTTTTGCGGGTGAATCCCGCGCCCAATGAAAGCGAAAATTATCGTAACTCCGAAGAAGGCCGTGGTCGATCCGCAGGGCAAGGCGGTGCAGAACGCGCTCGAACACCTCGGCTACACCGGGATCAGCGCCGTGCACGTTGGCAAGTATCTGGAGATCGATCTGACCGCCACAGACCCAGACGCCGCCCGCCGGGACCTCGACGCGGCGTGCCTCAAGTTCTTAAGCAACCCCGTCATCGAGGATTACCGCCTCGAAATTGAATGAACTTTGCCGTCCTGCAATTCCCGGCCTCCAACTGCGACCAGGATGCGGTCCACGTGCTGCGGAATGTGCTCGGGCATTCCGTTCGGTTGGTCTGGCACAAGGAAACCACCCTGGGAAACGTCGATGCGGTCGTCGTCCCCGGCGGTTTCAGTTACGGGGATTACCTCCGCTGCGGGGCCATCGCCCGCTTCAGCCCGGTGATGCAGGCGGTCCAGCAATTTGCCGCCCACGGCGGCTTGGTTCTCGGGATCTGCAATGGTTTCCAGGTCCTGTGCGAGGCCGGACTGCTCCCCGGCGCGTTGATTCGAAATCGGTCGCTGCAATTTCGCTGCGAGCATGTCTTCCTGAAAACGCTGACCAGCGATTCTCCGTTCACCAACCAGATTCAGATCAACCAACGTTTGAGAATCCCCATCGCCCACGGAGAAGGCTGCTATTTCGCCGACGAACCGACGCTGCAACGATTGCAGTCCGGCCGACAAATCCTCTGGCAATACAGCACCGCCGAGGGCGACGTGACCGACACCGCCAATCCCAACGGATCCCTCCGGAACATCGCCGGCGTCTGCAATGAACGGCGCAATGTCGCGGGCTTGATGCCGCATCCGGAGCGCGCTTGCGAAGCCCTGCTCGGCAGCGCCGACGGCCGGCTGATTTTTGATAGCTTGATTCACGCGCTGGCCGACCGTAAGAAAGTACTGGCTGCGTAGGGAGCCGAGCCTGATGCCAGGCGGATCAGGTTTTGATGACTTCAACCAACCCGGGCTTCACGGCGTGGGCGGACAAACGCGTGTCCAAAGTGATCAACCGGCCGGAATTCCGGCGGGCCACATCAACCAGCCAGGCGTCGTTGATCTGCGGGTGGCCGATCGCGTGGGCATAAATGGCCGGATCATCCGCGGGAGTCGAAATCCAGAAATGGTGGGTCTTCAGGCGAGTCCATTGGTGCAGCATCGAGGCCGCCTCGTGTGGAGACACCGCATTGATGGTGTAAGCGCGATTGGAGGAAAGTCGGACGAAACCAAGCTGGGTGACAGCGCAGGTGGCCCACCCTTTCTCCCCCTGGTCAACGAACCCCTCGAGGGCCTGACCGTGATGTTGGTGATTCGGCTAGGCCAGCGCGAGCAGGACATTCGTGTCCAGCAGGGCGGCTTTCACGTCGGGTCTTCGGCCAGCAGCTCTCTGGCGCGGCTGCTGGGAATGATCTCGGCATCCGCCCGGATTGGGAAAACCGGAAGACCGCTCTTGGTCGAGGCTCCCGCCGAAGCGCGCAACCCGCGTCGGGCCAGTTGGGAAAGCACTTCGCCGAGCCTTTTGCCGGAAGCCTGCGCCTGAGCCCGGGCCGCCTCGAACCCATCGTCGTCCAAAGTCACGATGGTTCTCATACGTTGATACAGTGATGCGGCAATACAAAAAATCACATCGAGAGAGGGCTCGAACATCAATTCTCATTTTGACAAGTATGTAGTCCCGGCTTCAGCCGGTCGTCACGTGAAAACCGGCTGAAGCCGGGACTACTTGCGTGGAACAGCCAGTGTCCTGGGTCAATAAGAGAATTGCTGGGGCTCGAAACGCTTCCGACGGGCCGGTTCGTCGTCGCGACCCAGGCGTGAATGCTGAAGCCCGGGCCAAAATGAGAATGGCTGCACCCCGCATGCCGTCGCTTGACAGCCTCCCGCGGCGGTTGACAATGGATTCCATGATTCACTCCGCCATTTTTGCCGCCGTCCTGACCGGCTTTTTCTGCCTTTCCACCGCTGCCGAAGAGAAGGTGATCCGCCTCTACCAAGGACCCGCGCCCGGCTCGGAAGGCTGGCCACGCCCCGAGCAGGAGAGCCGGACCAACTTGTGGCGAACCCGCGTGGTCTTCAACGTCGTGAATCCGACGCTGACCGTCTTTCAGCCCGAGCCCGGAAATGCGAACGGCACCGCTGTCGTCATTTGTCCAGGCGGCGCGTTCTTCGGACTCTCCATCGAGAGCGAGGGATTCGAGGTGGCCCGCTGGCTCAACGGGAAAGGCGTGACCTGTTTCGTGCTCAAGTACCGACTGGTGCAATGCCAGACGGATGACCCGACTCGTGAAGTGATGACTCGAGGACGGCTCGATGACATCGTCGCTCCCATCGTGAAGCTGGCCTTGGCGGACGGAAATGCGGCCATCGGGCACGTGCGCAAACATGCCCAGGAATACGGGGTCAATCCGGATCGCATCGGCATCGTGGGCTTTTCCGCGGGCGGGACGGTGACGGCTTCGGTGGCCTATAACTACACGCCGGCAACGCGGCCGAACTTCGTGGCTCCAATTTACCTGGCCTACAATTGGGTTCTCAAAGCGGGTGGCGTGCCCGCCGACGCCCCGCCCATGTTCATCCTGGCCGCGACCGACGATCCCCTGGGCCTCGCGCCGCAAAGCGTCGCGCTTTACCAGGACTGGACCGCGGCGCGCAAGCCGGCTGAGCTGCACGTTTTTTCCAAAGGCGGCCACGGCTTCGGCATGCGCAGGCAAAACCTGCCCAGCGACCGTTGGGTGGAACGTTTTGCGGATTGGCTCGAAGTGCAGGGCTTGTTGAAGAAGTGACGGGCCGTTGGCCTATCAAGAGTATTGCTCAAATCCACAAGATGAGAATTGGCGGAGAGAATCCCAAGGAAGACAATTACGCCTTGAAGGTCGGAGCGTATCCATCCATGGGTGGGCCGAGACTCCGTCGAGCCCTGAAATCGTCGCGCGCCGAAGAGTCAGGGCTCGACGGAGTCTCGCCCCACCCCAAGATTTGTGGAGAACCTCCTTTCGCTCTGCACATGCATTGAGAAGAGAAAGGCAGCGCCGAATGGCTATAAGTGACGCCAAGACTTTTTTTCAAAAAACATTCGGATCATCACCGGCCAACATTGTCCGGGCTCCGGGGCGACTGGAGTTGCTGGGCAATCACACCGATTACAATCTCGGTTTGGTCATGTCGCTGGCGGTGGACAAATTCATGTTCATGGCTTCGACGCCCCGCCCGGATGGCCGGATCGAGCTCGCCTCGTCGGCCTTCTCCGGACGGGAGACCTTCTTCTGCGACCGCTTGGAGAAGAGCCCAGCCGCGCCCTGGACCCATTACGTAAAAGGGGTTTTGCAGCAGTTGCGCCGGCACGGCGTCAGTTTTGGCGGATTCAACGCGACGGTCCACGGCACGATTCCCTTGGGAGCGGGTCTGAGCAGTTCGGCGGCTCTCGAGATCGCCACCGCCTTGACCGTCCGCCGTCTGTATCCGTTTTCCATGACCGACACTGGTTTGGCCGCGCCCCCTCAGCGCGACGCCAAGGGAGAACTACCTCCGCTGGATCGCCGGGAGAAGGTGGCGCTGGCCAGACTCTGTCAGGCCGCCGAAAGCCAATTCGTGGGGGTGAACTGCGGCCTGCTGGATCAACTCTCCTCCTTATTCGGCAAAGCGTCGCACGTCATCCAAATTGACTGTCTCGAGGTCGGAGTCACGCACGATCCTTTTCCGACCGGGGTGGCGGTGGTGGTTTGCGATTCGGGCGCGAAACACGAGCTCGTGGCCGGCGAATACAACGAACGCCGACGGCGTTGCGAGTCGGCGGCGGCGGCGTTGGGGGTGAAGGCGCTCCGCTTCGTCAACCCGGCGCAACTCGAGGCGGGGCGCGCTCAACTTCAGGATGAGGACTACCGCTGCGCCTACCACATTGTGGGCGAGAACCAGCGCGTGACCTTCGGCGACCGGGCCTTGCGCGAAGGCGATATCGAACAGTTCGGCCAGTACCTGTTTCAGAGCCACGAGAGCTCGCGCGATTTCTTCAAGAACAGTTGTCCGGAATTGGATTGCCTGGTCGAATTGGCGCGCGCTCAACCGGGCTGCCTCGGCGCGCGCTTGTCCGGCGGCGGATTCGGCGGGGCCACGATCAACTTGGTTCGTCAGGCCGAGGTCGAGCGATTCTCGAACGCCCTCCACCAGCAGTACTACGAACGCACGGGCCGGCGCACCGAGCCTCTGCTCTGTCGAATTGTGGACGGGGCCAACTGATTCCACTTTGCTTTCAAGTTGAGCGCAATTAGCCCTCACCCGTCCTTCGGACACCCTCTCCCATCCGATGGGAGAGGGACGGGGTGAGGGAGCAGTCAGTCTCATCTTGATCGCAAATTCGAATGAGCCGTCACAATTCCGTTGCGATGGAGAGCGCACGCACCCTCGGGTGCGGTGGTCGGCCCCCTCGCCGACCGCAGTGGCGCCTGCGAACGAGTCACCGTTTGGTGACTGGATTGGGCCTTCGTTCCGACCAGCGGGGTGCCGATCGGCCCACGCGAGGGCGCGTATGCTCCCCGAGACGGACGGCGAAGTTGCGGCTAAGCCGGCGAGCTTAGTTCACGACATTCTGCGGCTGCCCGCTGAGGAAGGCCCGGACGTTTTCTATGGCGGTTCTCAGCAAGCGTGCCCGGGCCGACCGCGTGGCCCATGAAATGTGGGGCGTGACCAGACAGTTGTGGGCCCGGAGCAAAGGATTGTCCGCCGACGGCGGCTCGATCGCCAAAACATCCAAAGCCGCGCCGGCGATGCGACCGGAATTGAGGGCGTCGGCCAAGGCCGACTCATCAATCAGCGGCCCGCGGCTGGTGTTGAGCAGGAAGGCGCTCGGCTTCATCAAACCGAGCCGCGCGGCGTTGACCAGATGCTTCGTCTCGGGCGTGAGCGGACAATGCAGGCTGATGACATCGCAGGACGAAAACAAGCTGTCCAATCCGACAGACGGGACGGCCGCAGCGGGCTCGGGCAGGGCGGTGCGGCTGGCGCGGAGGACTTTCATCCCAAAGGCTCGGGCCAATTCGCCAACCGCCCGGCCGATCCGGCCGTAGCCGATGATCCCCAACGTCAAACCGTCGAGCTCCACCAAGGAATGATCCCAGTAGCAGAAATCCGGGCTCGTCGTCCAACGGCCGTCGCGCACCGTTTGTGCGTGATGGCCGACCCGTTGGGTCAGTTCCAACAGTAACGCCAGCGTCATCTGGGCCACGGATTTCGTGCCGTAGGCGGGGATGTTGGCCACGGGAATGGCCCGCTCGCGCGCGGCTGCGACATCAACAATGTTGAAGCCGGTGGCAAGCACGCCGATGTATTTGAGTTGCGGCAGTTGCTGAATCTGTTCGCGAGTCAGCACGGTCTTATTCGTTAAGACCATGTCGGCGCCAGCCGCCCGCGCCACGACCTCGCCCGCGGAGCTCCGGTCATGAATCGCGCAGGTTCCCAATGCGGTGAGACCGGCCCAGGTCAGGTCGCCCGGGTTCAAGGTGAATCCGTCCAGAACAACAATGTTCATGATTCAATTCAATCGGTTGTGCGGGCAGTTCATGCCTCAGTTGCTGTCCCACCGCAAGCCTGCAGCCCCAAAAGACAGCAATTCAGGCGAAATGAACCGCAGATACCGACAGATTCCAGGTATGCCAAAATCGGCCCGCCGCCTCTCCAGATTGTGCGCAGAGCCATTTCTTTTTGTCTTGGCTGGGACCTTGAACCGCACGGAACGCGCTTCTTCGCGCATCGGGTGTTGTTTGGTTCATGGTCCCGAGGCATGGGCCAAACGAAAGGAGGCTTTCGATGAGCCGTCGTTTGGCAGGGCCGCGCGGCTCGCGTGTCCCTGTTGGCACCGCTGAACGCGGCGCGGACGAGCCGGCGGCTCGTCCCTGGTTCATGGTTTCCATGCGTTCGCTGAACGGGTGGCTGAACGCTCAACGCTCCGCCAAACACTTCCTTGAGTGTTGCGCGTTGCGAGTTGAACGTTGAGCGTTTGTCTGAGTTCAAGGCCCGAAAGCGTGGCTCCGCCCCCAGAGTCTCTCCCCATCGGAGGTCGGCAGAATCAAACCAAGCTCCCGATCCGCCTGAGCCGTAGCGCCGGCTCACCAGCCGCTTTCGATTCCGCCAAATCGACCGCAAACTCCGCCACCCAATCGTTGTGCTCCGCCGGATCCACGAGCATCTGTTGGATGCGCCAGGACCGTTTGTCCTCGGAGGGAATCACGTAAGTGTGGCGGATGTTGCGGGCATTCGGGTCGAGACAAATCATTTCGTGCCCGGCCTGATACTGCTCCAGCGCCACCCGCAACCGGTCGGCGGTCCACGGCAGGCCGTCGGGATCTTGGTCGGATGAAAGCGCGGCCCCGGCCTGTTCGAAATCGCCGTTCACCAGGCCGCGGAGAAAGGTGAAGATCCGGTTGCGAATCACGGCCGTGAACGCCTTGGCATCGCGCGTGACATCGCGGTCCGCCTCTTCCGCGCCGGGCGGACGCAGCTCGCCCGCCGCCGTCTGCCCCGCCGTGCGCGCCAGATAATTCGGGTCGCGCATCTTCTCCCACTCATCGAGCAAGCTCGAGTCCACTTGCCGAATCATCGCGCCCAAATAGAGTTCCATTTCCCGCACCGCCTCGTTTTTGGCGGGATCGGGCACGGTTTGAGCCAGGACTTTGTGAACGCTCGACAAATGGCGCAAGAGCAGGCCCTCGGACCGCTGCAGCTCGTAATCGCGAATGTAATCCGAGAACGAACGAAACTGTTCGAACATTTCGCGGGCGATCGATTTCGGGCGGATGTTCTCCTGACCCACCCACGGATGTTTATCGGCGAATGCGTTGAAGGTGGAGTAGATGAATTCCCGATTCGGCTTGGGGTACTCGAGTTTCTCCAGCTCCTCCATCCGTTCCTCGTACTCCATCCCCGCCATTTTCATCTCCGCCATCTTCTGCGTCTTGAGCTGGTCGAGCTGCTTGCGCAGAATCATCTCCGGATTCTCCAGGATCGACTCGACCAAGGTGAGCAAGACCAACGCATAGTCCGCCTGCTCCGGATTGACGAGCGGCAGCGTTTCGAGCAGGTAGAGCGACAACGTCTGATCCATCGAGAAGTCATCCTGCAATTCGACGTTGACCCGGATTTTTCGCGGGCCCGGCGCGCCCGGCCTTCCCCCGTTCGCCCCCCGGTCCTCTTCCAGGCTTGAACCCTCCGGTCCGGACGAACCCGGCCCGGCCGGGATCAACTCGACAATCTTCCGGTCCAAGAGCGACCGAAACAACTGCCAGGCCCGCTTGATGTGCTCCTTTTTCTGCCTCGGCGATTCGTGGCAGTCGCGAATGAGCTTCTGCATGGCGCGGCAGCCGTCGCCCGGTCGGCTCAACACATTGATGAGCATTCCGTGGGACACTTGAAAGCGGGAGGTCAGCCGTTCCGGCGCCGCCGCGATCAGGCGGGCGAAGGTGTTCTTATCCCAGTTGACAAAGTTGTGGTCCGGCGGTTTCCGTTTCACGAACTTCTTCCCGTCTTTGCCGGATTTTTCTTCCAGTTTCAAGTTCTCGACCATGTGCTCGGGCGCTTGCGCGACGACCCACCCGCGATCGTCAAATCCTTTCCGCCCCGCCCGCCCTCCGATCTGGTGGAAATCGCGCGCGCTGAGAATGCCGGTTTTCTGCCCGTCGTATTTGCAGAGCCGGGTGAAGAGCACGGTCCGGATCGGGACATTGATGCCCACGCCGAGCGTGTCGGTGCCACAGATGATCTTCAGGAGCCCTTTTTGAGCGAGCTGTTCGACGAGCACCCGGTACTTGGGAAGCAACCCGGCGTGATGAATGCCGATGCCATGTTTGAGCCAGGTGCGAATGTTCGGCCCGTAGGGGCTAGTGAACTTGAAACCCTCAATTTCATTCGCGATGCGCCCTTTCTCCTCACGCGTGCAGACGTTGATGCTGGTGAAGTCCTGCGCGCTTTGCGCCGCTTCGAGCTGGGTGAAATGGACGACATAGACCGGCGCCTTGCCTTCCGCTCCCAGCTTCTCCAGCGTCTGGGCCAGCGATATTTCCGAATAGGAGAATTCCAGTGGAACCGGCCGCTCGAACGATTTGACCGTCACCGCCCCGCGCCCGGTGAGCTGGGCCAACGCCTCCTCAAAGAATTCGGTCTCGCCCAGCGTGGCCGACATCAGCAGAAACCGCGACTGCGGCAGCGTGAGCAAGGGGACTTGCCAGACCCCGCCGCGGTCGCGATCCGCATACCAGTGAAACTCATCCATCACCACGTCGTCCACGGCGGCGTCCGCGCCTTCGCGCAGCGAGATGTTGGCCAGGATCCCGGCCGTGCAGCACAAGATGGGCGCGTCGCGATTCACCGTCGCGTCGCCCGTGGACAAACCGACATTGTCCGGACCGAACTCGCGGCACAGAGCCATCCATTTCTCATTGACCAGCGCCTTGATCGGGCAGGTATAGACCGAGCGCCGCCCCCGGGCCAGCGAGGCAAAATGCAGGGCCGAGGCCACCAGGGATTTGCCCGACCCGGTGGGCGTGTTGAGGATGACGTTCTTCCCTTCGTACAATTCCAGAATCGCTTCCTCCTGCGCGGGGTAGAGCGTGAGCCGGCGTCCGGCCACGTAATCCAGAAACCGACCCAACAGCACATCGCTGCTGATTGGGTCCTCGCGCGGGAGGAGATCGTAAAGTGTCGAAGGCATGCTTACCGGTCCGGCGGCGCGATTCTGCATTTGCCCTCGAACCTCGGCAAATCAAAACTCCGCGCAACAAGGTGTCAGGTCCTATTATCGCCTAATTCAGTCGGCCTTTACGCCGCAGACACAGCCGGTTGTCCAAGTAGGCCACACGGCAATCACTCCACGACTTTGTCAAGGTCCGTGAATGAGAATGGCTGGGCGGCGAATCTTCTCTGGAATGAAGCGGCGCTTTCTGAAATAGTCGCGGACGACCATGCGAAACGTTGACCAGCGGCGTGAGCCATCCAAGCGAGGTTTGCCCCGATGGCGGCAAGCGGTCGAGCCGGGATCGATTGCGAGATCAGCCGTTTCGTAAAACACTGCACTTTTCTCTTCCATGGCAAATACCTCCTACCTGACCGCGCCGATCAAGACCACGGGCATGCCGCCGGGCGTGTCTTACATCATTGGCAATGAAGCGGCCGAGCGGTTCAGTTTCTACGGCATGAACTCCATTTTGGTCGTGTTCATGACCAAGTACATGCTGGACGCGAGCGGCAAACCGGATCTCCTGACCGAAGCGCAGGCCGAGACGTGGTACCACACCTTCTTCACCTGGGTTTACCTGCTCCCGATCCTGGGCGCGGTCTTGGCGGATGCGGTCTGGGGGAAGTACCGGACAATTTTCTGGGTCTCGATCATCTATTGCCTCGGACACTTCGCGTTGGCCTTTGATCACACCCGGTCCGGACTGCTCGTGGGCATGGCCTTAATTGCGATCGGCGCCGGCGGGATCAAACCGTGCGTCTCGGCCAACGTCGGCGATCAATTTGGCCCCTCGAATCAGCACCTGTTGTCCCGGGTGTTCAGTTGGTTCTATTTCTCGATCAACCTCGGCTCGGCGGTTTCCACGATGCTGATCCCCTACTTGCTGGACCGGGTTGGGCCGGCGACGGCCTTTGGCATTCCGGGGGTGTTTATGCTGATCGCCGCGGTCATCTTCTGGATGGGCCGGAGGAAGTTCGTCCACATCCCTCCGGCCGGCCTGGCCAACTACTTCGGACAGTTCCGCAACCTCGAAACGCTCAAGACCATCGGCAACCTGCTCATCCCCGTCCCCTTCGTCGCGGTGTTCTGGGGTCTGTGGTATCAGAATTTTTCGTCCTGGGTCTTGCAAGCGGACAAAATGGACCGCCACCTCTTCGGTCATGAATGGCTGCCCGCGCAGATTCAGACGGTGAATCCCGTCTTCATCCTGATCATGCTGCCGCTCTTCTCCTATGTGGTGTATCCGGCCATCGACCGGGTGTTTCGGCTGAACGCGCTGCGCAAGATCGGAATCGGGCTGTTTGTGACCGCCATTTCGTTCGCGATCGTGGCCTGGATTCAAACGCAGATCGACGCCGGGAAACGGCCGCATATCAACTGGCAGATCCTGGCTTTCGTGGTCCTGACCGTCTCCGAAGTCATGGTGTCCGTGACTCACTTGGAGTTCTCCTACACCCAGGCGCCGACCAAGATGAAATCGATTGTCATGTGCACTTACCTCGGGGCGATTTCGCTCGGGAATTTTCTCACGGCTCAGTTCAATCAGTACAACCAGAATGCCGATGGTTCATTGAAGTACGCTGGCGCCGCCTATTTCTGGTTTTTCGTGGTCGTGATGGTGATCACGTCGATCCTGTTCGTGCCGGTGGCCCGGTTATATCGGGGCCGGACGCATATCCAGGAAGAAGCCGCGGCGGCGGGAAGTTGATGTCCGGGTTGCCCGCCCGGTGCCGACGAGTCAGGACGCGGAAGCCCCGGTGCCGGACGCGGCCTTGCCCTGTCGGCGGGCGAGGTAATCCTCGATGTAGAGCAGATTCGTTTCGCCGGCGCGCTGCACCATCTTGAGCAGGCTTTCCATGCTCGAGACTTCCTCCAGTTGCTCGGTGAGAAACCAAGCGAGGAAATTGTTGGTGATGTGATCCGATTCCTTGAGCGCGAGTTCGACCAATTCGTTGATCTCGTTGGTCACGGCTTTCTCCTGTTCCACGGACAACTGGACGGCCTCCTCGACCGAGCTGAATTCGGCCTTGGGGATGGGGATGGCGGGGATTTCGACCCGTCCTCCGGCCTCGACCACGTAATGGACAAAGCGCATGGCATGGTCTCGTTCTTCGTCGGCCTGCCGGTAGAAATGGGCGGCCAGTTCCGGCAGGGTTTCCGTGGCGAAGTGGGAGGCGATGGAGACGTACTGCAGGGACGCGCTGAATTCCTTGCCGATCTGGAGGTTGATCGCGTCATTCATTTTTTCGCTGATGAGCATAGAGTCCTTTTGGGGTGGGTGAGTGGTTCAGTTCAGTACAATGAGGGCAGGCCCTTGACTCGCATCTTCAGGCCATAAACGCTTTTGCTGGCGGTGATGAACAGGAGCTGGCGGTCTGAGCCCCCAAAGGTGACGTTGGCCGTCCAGCCTTCCGCCACGGCGATCTGCTCGATCTTCTTCCCGGTCTTGTCGAAGACCGTGACGCCGCGCCCGGTCAAATAGACATTGCCCTCCAGGTCGATGGTCATGCCATCGGAGCCCAGCTCGCAGAAAAGCCGCTGGTTTGCCAAGGTGCCGTCCGATTGAACGTCGAAGGCATGGGTCTTGCCCGCGCCGATGTCGGCGATGTAGAGCGTCTGGCCGTCGGAAGCTCCGATCAAGCCGTTGGGTTGCTTCAGATCGGACACGACCCGTTTCACCGATTTCCGGTCCGGCGTGACAAAATAAACATGTTGGCCTTCCTGCTGCATGGCCGGATCACGCTTCCAGTAAGGCCGTTTGTAGAGCGGGTCGGTGAAATAGATTCCGCCGTCGGGACGGATCCACAAGTCGTTCGGACCATTGAGGAGTTTCCCGCCAAACTCCTTGACCAGGACGGTGTGCTGGCCGTCGGGTGTAATCGACCAGAGCTCGTTCTTCTCATCGGCGCAGGCCAGGAGGTTGCCCCCCTTGTCGAAATAGGTCCCATTGGCCCGGCCGCACGGTTGCAGAAACGTGGTGACCTTCCGATCCGCGACGCTCCATTTCAAGATGCGATCGTTCGGCTGATCGGTGAAATAGACATTGCCGTCGCGATCCGCCGCGGGTCCCTCCGTGAATCGGAATTCGCCGGCGAGTTTCTCCAATTGGGCGCCTGGGGCGATGACCGGCGATTCGGCTCCGATCGGGGTCAAGCCCGAGATCAACCATCCAGCCAAGATCAGCGAAAATGAGTAAGCATGAGTATTCATAGGCAACATCAATTCAGGCGCGGCGCCTTTGGTCAAGCATCGTGCCTGTTCGATCATACCGGCGCGCGCTCGATTGAGAAGCGGATTGTTGCCCGGGTGATCGTCTGGAAAATGGGTTCGCCGGTTGGTTCTGCTGCCGGACCCGCGGTCGCTGTCAGACGAGTGTGAGCTCTGGCAGGTCTGTTGGAAGAGCGGTCGAGAGCTGGCCCCGTCCAAGATCTGGCGGAGTATTCCTGCTCCTCTCTCGTTCGCCGAAGCGGTTGCTTTTGCCGGAGTGCGGCGGATGGGGCATCAAGAGGTGGCGGACGCCAACTTGCTCGGCCTGGCGATCCGCCAGGGGGCGTTCTGGCCACTTTGGACCGAGGCATCGAGGCGCTCACGGAATTCAAATCGGTCGAACGGAAAGGGCTGGAGACGGTGGGTTTTGACGCGTGACTCGACAATCTCAATGGGGCTGCCATGGCACCACTGTGAAACTGCATTCACTGGTTTGGGTCGGTCTGATGGGGATGTTGACCGGCTCCCTTTTGTCTCAGAGTATTCTTCCCGAGGGGAACAATGGTCTGGCCTCAGACAAGGGCACGTTGACGCTGATGGTCTCTGACCCAAGAAAACTAACCATGGGCCTCCTCATTGACACCCTAAACCGTGCCGCCATCCAATATCCGGTGATCGAATTCGACGCGAATTCGATGCTTGCGCGCGTCATACACCTTCCGATACTGTCCGGTCTCATGTTGACGTGGCTTAGGTTTGATTGTGACGGTGTTGATTTCGGCAGCATTGCGTTGCCTGCCGTAACACGAGCGGAACGTCAAAGCAGGTAAACATTCGGTAATTCCGCTTGATCGAAAGATTTTGAGTCTTTTTGCGGGA
>CAYHFE010000110.1:0-16385 GCA_964355375.1 uncultured Verrucomicrobiota bacterium | reverse complement strand
CAAAATGAGAACAGCTGCCTGTGAAAGCAGTCCTCTTGCCTTCAGTCACTCCTCCGAGTAGCGTCGTTTACGATTCATGACCGCCGACATTCAAAAACTTGTTCGCGCGGTGCCGTTTGTGCCGTTCACCATCCATTTGACTGTCGGTCATCTGGGGCGTCCGGCGTTTTTTTTTGAGCAACCTACTTAAGGACACACATGACGAATGAAGGAAGACCCTTCTTGAGCAAACTGGAGATCCAGCTCGGCGAGAGGGCCGAGAGCGTGATTTATCCATGCATCCGGGATTTGGTCGAGCACGGCCTCGACCTGGCTCGCTTCTCGGCCGGTGAGAGTACGCCGCAACGTCAAGACATCACCCAGTACTTGGCGGCATGGTCCAGGCACGCCGGGCTGAGTGAAGAGGAATCGAAGGGCTGGCTGATTGACTACTGCGTCGCCATGCTCGCGTCGCTCTCTAAAAGAACGCCGGCGGCCATCCGGCACAGCACGAAGTCCAACCTCAAGTATATTTACAAATCGGCCGTTCCGTTTCTCTGTCAGTGCGCCAACAACCGTTTCCGGGCTTATTGCAGCAGCGACTGCCCCGTCTATGCCGACATGCAAGTCAAGCTTCTTGACCAAGCCAACGAAGCGTTAAAACCAAGGTCCTTCGTCCCCGTGCGGACCCCGTTGTTCGAGCCGGTACTTCCGGTGAAAAAACTTCACCTGGAACAGTTCCAGACGGGTCTTCGCCTCGCCCTCGACGAAATCCAGAAGGGCACGAAAATGCCGCGTATCGTCGAGATCTTGAACGAGCGCGGGCTGAAAACCCGAACGGGACGGAATTGGCTGTATTCCACCCTGCGTAATGAACTCCGGAACCCGAAGAACTCGCCCGTCCCGCCGCCAAATGATGGCAACAATCCCTGTCTTCCCGAACGCCCCGACGCTGAGACCAAGAAAGAAATGTAGATAACCGGGAGCGCCCCGGAGAGCTGTTGGCCTGCCCAGTCGTGCCAGTCAACCCCTCATCGCCCGTCTCTTCAGGAGCGGTCACCGTGGGTCCGGCGTGGCTGGCGCACGGAGTGTTCGGCGATGACGTGAACCAATGGCAGATCGATGCTGTCCGAGATTCCTCCGCCTGCTGACGAACATTCTTGTGGTCGAGGCGTCAATGGGGAAAACCGCCGGCCGCGGCATCGACGCCACCGTTTCCCCATTCATCCGAGGCACCCTATTTTGCTCTCGCGGCGGCATGGAATGTGTCTGTTTATCACTGGCAAAACCTGTGGTGCTGGTTAAAAATTGCCCAAGCAAAGACTCGGTGCGAGTCGATGCGGGAGTTTGGTCAGCCCATGGGCGAATTACCTCCAATGAGAAAGGCCGTTGTATGCAGATTCTAGCCGACACGAAATCACCTTCTTTCACGCCCTCGCTCCAAACGTTGCCCGGAGATGACGTGCGTCAGATCATGTGGCGTTTTGCCGACCGGTTTGACCTGGCCATGCTGGCGCAATCCACCCGGACGGTCGCGCGCGGCCCCGTGGCTCGGCTCGTCGCCCAAGGCGCGCGCAACTCGCACGAATGGACCGACGAGAAAGCCAGCCTGCTGCCGATCTTCGACGAAAGCGGCATTACCGCGGCCTTCTTGGATCCGCAATACGGTGGCTACCTGGAAGGGCCCAAGAATCTCGCCCTGGCTCTGATCGCTTTTGAGCTTTCTTGGGTCGATGCCGGCGCGGCCACGTGCAGTCTGGCCGGCAATCTCGGCCTCGCTCCCATTCAGGAGCGCGGCACACCCGAACAGCGCGAACGGTACATGGCTCTGGCCGCGCCGCCGAAATCCGGCGAGGAGCGCCGGCCAATCCGCGCCGCCTTTGCCCTGACGGAGCCGATCCCGTTCGTCGGTGTGGAAACCGGCATGTTAGGCGGCAAGGTGCGCGTGGCCGAATGGTCCGCCGGGGGCGAGCCGATGCTGCAAGTGGAGAAGCGGGGCCGTTTTATCACAAACATGGCTTTTGCCAACGTCGTCACCGCCGCCGTTGATTCGGATGATCCGCGCCTCATCGGCAGTTGCATGATCATCCTCGAGGAGACCGATCCCGGCACTTTTGACCGGGGTGTGCCGACGAAGAAATTGGTCCATCAACTCAGCTCCACCCGCGATCCGGTGTTCAATCTGCGCGTGCCCGCCGGTCGCATTATCGGGGGCTACACGGTGGAGAATGGGGTCATCGTTCCCAATTACTCGCACAGTGAGATCATTGAGGCTGTCTTCCGCCGCACCCGCGTCACCGTCGGCCTGATGACGGCGGCCAAACTGTTGTCCGCCATCGAACCCGTCATCCTGTATCAGCGGCGGCGATTTCGCGGGGGCGAGGGCGCGCCGGGCACGCCGCGGTTCGAGCTCGGATTGCAGCAAAAACAGGATGCCTTGCATCGGTTGATCGACATTTGGGCCACCGGTGAGGCGAGCGCGTCGCTCGGCTTTGCCGCGGCGCGATTGTTCGATCAGCTTGAGCCGCTGGAAAAGCAGAAGGACCAATGGCTGGCGGAGAAGCGATTGACCGGCCGGGCCGCGTTCAAGGAGTTATCGAAGAAGCAGACGGACGCACTGGAGCTGATCCGGCTGCAGGCGCAATCGGACGGACGAGGCGATCCGGCCAGACAGGAAGTTCTCGAGTCCGATTCGCTCGTCCAATTTGTCGTCATGAACTCGCTGGCCAACGTTCTATGCCCCGCCTGCAAGCTCTGGAACACCGGCCATGGCGCCAACATGATGCGCGAAGCGGTCAGTCTGATGGGCGGCTACGGAGTCACGGAAGATTGTCCCGGTTTTCTCGGTCAGAAGTGGATGGATGCCCAACTGGAAGCGACTTACGAAGGTCCGGAGGCGGTGCAGCGTTTGCAGCTTTCTCTGACCATGACCCAGGAGCTCTTTCTCGCGCAATTCCGGGAATGGATCATCGAGATGCGCCGCGTTGCCTCCGCGCGGCCCGGAACCGGAGCCTGCGCCCTCGCCAGCGCCATGCAGCTCTGGCTCTGGACGCTGCAGCACCTCCAAAACGCCACCGACGCGGATGGGGCCAAGCTTTACCACAAGTCGCGCCAAGGCGTGACTTTTCCGTTGGCCGACGCTCTCTGCTGGTTGCTGGCCGCGCGGCAATTCATTCTCGACGTGATCGAATTGGAGACCAAGGGGGCGGCGCATCCCGAGCTGACCGCGGGATTGGCGGGGACGGTCGCGTTCTTCACGGATCTCTGCCACGTGCAAACGGCCCGCGCCGCCGGGGAAGTGGGGCGGGTTTGCGCCGAGATTGTCCATGGTTACAATCGCCATCCCGCCTGGGACGAAGCGAGTTGTCAGGCCTGTTATCAAGCCGAGGAACTCGACGCGCTCGAAGGCATCATCCCGGGCTTGGCCAGCTCGGCTCGCGCGTATTCCGACGTCATCGATGCCGGGGAGGCCCATCCTTGCAAGGCCGGCCCATGCGTGCCGTTCACCGGTCTGGAAGCCTTCACGCGTCTCCGGTCCAAGCTGGACGGTTGCCTCACCGGCTCGCGGCTGGCCAAAGACCGCGCGGCGGAATCTCTCACCACAGTCATGACGCGCGAGGTGTTGGATTATCCGGCATGACCCTTTCCACCGCCGAACCATCTGCGCCCGCCCTGGAACGTCCGCGCATGGACGCGGACATCGTCTGCGTCGGGTTTGGGCCGGCGACCGCCGGATTTCTCGCCACGATGTCGAGGCGTCTCCTGAAAGCCGATGGCACACCGGCTTACGAAAGCGCCGTGCTGCCCGGGCTCCCGCCGCAAGTGCTCTGTTACGAACGCGCCGATGACATTGGCTTCGGCGTGTCGGGCGTGGTCACGCGTGGACGGGCCTTGCGCGAGACTTTTCCCGACCTGGACCGTGCCGGCATTCCGATGCTCGCGTCCGTGGGCGAGGAGAAGGTGCTCTATTTGCTCGATCCTCATGGAGCGAGCCGCCGTTCTCCCACGCTGAAGTGGGCGGATCAACTGATTCGCCTTGGCCGGAAGGTCCTGCCCTTCGAGCACAGCGCGCTCGAGTTGCCGTGGACGCCCGGCTTCCTTCACAAAAAGGGAGGCCTGGTCCTCTCGTTGGGGCAGCTCATGCAGTGGGTCGGCACCCAAGTGCAGAGCGCCGGCACCGTCCAGATTTGGCCCGGCACTCCGGTTTCGCAGGCTTTGATCGAGGACGGCCGGGTCGTGGGCGTCCGCTTGCTCGACCAGGGTGTGGACAAGCTGGGGCGGCCCGCCACGGGATTCACGCCGGGCATGGATGTCGGCGCCGCGCTCACCGTGATCGGCGACGGACCGGTGGGTCCGATCGGGCGGCAACTGGACGACGTGTTTGGCCTGCCGGAGGGTCAGCACACGCGCGATTGGGCCGTGGGCATGAAATTCGTCGTGGACTTGCCCGAGTCATCGCCGTTGAAACCCGGCACCGTCCTGCACACGATGGGCTACCCGGAACCGGAGATCTTCGGATTTCTTTACGTGCATCCGGACCGGGTCGCCTCGCTGGGCATCTTTGTGCCGTCGTGGTTCGACAGCCCGATTCGCACTGCCTACCGTTACCTTCAACACTGGATGCTTCACCCGTATCTCTGGCGGCATCTCCAGGGCGCAAAGCTCCGTTCCTGGGGCGCGAAGACTCTCGGTGAATCCGGCCGGCGTGGTGAACCGCATCTCGTCGGCGATGGCTACGCGCGCATCGGCGAAGGCAGCGGCACGACGAACGTCCTGACCGGATCCGGGGTGGATGAAGCCTGGGCCACCGGGGCGCAGCTCGCCGAAGCCGTGCTGGAGTTGCTCCAGGCAAAAAAACCGTTCACCAAACAGAACCTCGAAGATACTTATGTGACCCGACGGCGCGCGAGCTGGGTTGAAGAGGAAGGACGGGTGGCCGCAAGATCCCGCGACGGCTTCCAGCGAGGCGTCGTCTCGGGGATGCTCGGGATGATGCTGACTTCCCTGACGCAAGGGCGATTCACACTCTTCCGCGGCCCGGTGCCGCCGCACGAGCGAATCCCTTTGCTCGAAGACTATTTCAAAGGCCGCGTGCCCACGGCGGAGTTGCGGCGATTGCGGGAGGAATGCGCGATCCAGGGCGTGCCCCTGCACAGTGCTCTGCTGCAGCGCTGCGGATGGCCACCGATTCCCTACGATGGCCAGTTGCTCATGTCGCATCAGGACGCTCTCCTGCTCGGCGGCAAAGTGCAGGCTCCACTGGGCTACGCGGACCACGTCGTCTTCCTCTATCCGGAATTGTGCGAGAAATGTGGCCCGAAGATCTGTGTTGAAATGTGCAGCGGGCAAGCGATTACGCCCGGTCCCGACGACGGAGTTCCGGCATTTGATCGGGAGAAATGTGTCCATTGCGGCGCCTGCCTGTGGAACTGCGCGCAGCCGATTCCGGGTCATCCGGCCAAGATGAACATCGCCTTCCGCGCCGGCAGCGGAGGGCTCCACTCGGCGGAGAATTAGATGAAAATATCGATCATCCTGGGGCATCCCCATCCAGGCAGTTTCAACCATGCGATCGCGCAGGCGGCGGCGGAAACCCTGCGACAGAACGGGCATGAAGTGATTTGTCGCGACCTCTGCCAGGAACATTTTGACCCGATCATGCCCGCCGCCGAGTTCGCGCCCCGGGCCGTGCTGAACCCCGTGATTGCTCAGCATGGTCGAGAGATCGCCACCGCCGATGGCATCATCATTGTGCATCCGAACTGGTGGGGCATGCCGCCGGCCATCCTCAAAGGCTGGATTGACCGGGTGCTCCGTCCAGAACTGGCCTATCGTTTCGTGGTCAATGAGAAAGGTGAAGGCGGGCCGGTCGGTTTGCTCAAAGCCAAAGCCGCCATCGTCTTTAACACCGCCAACACGCCGGACGAACGCGAGCGCGAGTGGTTCGGCGACCCGCTGGAAAATCTGTGGAAGAAGTGCGTCTTCCAGCTCTGTGGCGTGAAAAACGTCCACCGCCGGACGTTCGCGTCGGTGATCACGAGTCAGCCCGATCAGCGCGCCCAGTGGCTGAAGGAAGTGCGCGAGAGCGTCAGCCAGATCTTCCCGCCCGCGGCCCCGACGAAGCCGCCGGGCGGTGCCCTCACGTCAATTTGAGCGCGGACTATTCGGGCTAGAAAACTCTTATGAGCATCGCCTACCAAATCATCGTGTGCGGAAGCATCGTGCCGGACCCGTTGCAGACCTTGGAGCCAGTGTCCGGTCCAACGGGGCCCGCATTGAAGAACGAAATGATGCTGCCGGCCGTCCTCGATCCGTGGGCGAGTCACGCGTTGTATGAAGCGGCCGACCTGGCTCGACACCAGCCCGGCAGCAAAGTCTGGCTGGTGAGTCTCGCCCCCAAGGCCAAACTTCAACAGGTGATGATGACGGTCGCGCAAAAGGTCCCCTTTGAATTGATCGCGCTGGACGGACCGGCCGGCGGCTTCACGGACGCCTTTGAAACCGCGGCGGCCCTCGCCGAGGCCATCACGGCGATTCCCGGCCTCGATCGTTCGAGGTTGCTCGTGTTCGGCGGCTGGGAATCAGCCTCGCGTGGCGCGGGTGTGACCTTGCAGATCATTGGCGAACGACTCGGCATCCGGGATCAATTCCAGGGCGTGGATGAGTTGCAGGTCCAAGCCGATGGCTCCTTCGAAGTGCTCGAGCGCATCGAAGGCGGGCGCCACCAGATCTCCCGTTGCGCGGGAGCGCCGGCCCTTCTGGGATGGGCGACCGGCCATTTGCCGGAACCGAAGAACAATCCGCAGGTCGGAATGATGAACATGCGCACCGTCATGCCGGCCCTGCAGAAAGCGAAACCGGTCAAGATCAGCGCTGCGGGCACGACCTTCGCGAGTGTCACGCTCCCGAAGCAGCAGCGCCAGACTCGCATCGTCAAGGACGCGTCGGCGGATGACATCGCGAAGGAAATTGTCGAGTGGATCAAGGTTTCTTGAAAAACACTTTATGGAAATAGTCCTTCTCCTCGCCCACACCGAAGCCGACGGTTCGCTCGCCAAACCGGCGCTGGAGGCTTTGACCGCAGCCCAATCGGTGGGCGGCACTCTCGTCGTGGGACTCATCGGCCATGACATTCGACCGGCGGCCAACCAGATCGCCACTTGCGGAGCAGCGAAGTTTCTCGGCGTCGCCGGAGTGGACTTTGCGGTAGCGCGCTACGCCACCGATGCCGCGGCCGCCGCCGCGCTGGTCCAAGCGGCCGGGGCCACGGTCATCCTCGCGCCCGGGACCGCTCGCTGGGCGCGCTGCCTGGGAGGAGTGGCCCAGCGCCTGGGCGGACGCGCGGAGACCCATGTGACCGCGGTCAACGCGGGGGAAGGTCAGGTCAGTGTCAGCCGGTGGTACTACCGACAGCGCATGGAAGCCGTGCTGCAGCGAGCCCAACGTCCGTGGTTCATCTTGACGGATCCCGGCAGTCAAACGGGATGGTCTGGCCCCTCGGGCGCGGCGACGGCCGAGACCGTATCGGTCGCCCTCGCCGAGTCCGACCGACGCACCACCGTCCTGGGCCTCCGCGCCCCGGCCGCCGACCAGCAAACCATCCGTCCCGACGCGCCCTTGCTGTTCGTGGCCGGCGCGGGTTGGACAAAAAAACAGGCGGACGGACAGGTGCACTTGGTGGAAGCGGCCGAGCTCATTCTCGAATTCCTGAAGGTGACGCGCGCCTCGCTGGGCAGCAGCAAATCTCTGGTCGATCAGACCGGCGAGGGGCAGGCGGTGCTGCCCTTCTTGTCGCACCTCAATCAGATCGGACAGACCGGCGCGACGCCGCGGCATCCGAAAGGCCTTTCGACTTGTTGCCATGGCGAAGAGCCGCACGCGGTCGGCTGGCGGTTTATCGGTGAACGCCGGGCGATCAGCCTTGATCCCAATTGCGGTTGGGCCCGAGGCAAGGCCGACGTCCTCTACGTGGCCGATGCCTTTCAGATTGTCGCCCAAGTGAACGCGCTCCTCGCCTCTCCGCCGTAACGATTCAAGGAACGCCGGACTAAATAAACAGGCGGCTCAGGTTGCGGCCGCACCGCCTTCAGCCGCGTCTCCCGCCATGGGGTGGACGCGTCATCTCCCGCTTCAGGCGGGGAGTCCCCACTCGCGCAAGGCCCGGCCCGTGTGGCTTCCTTCGGCGGCGGCGACTTCCTCGGGTGTCCCTTGGACGACAATGCGTCCGCCCTGCTCCCCGGCTTCGGGACCGAGGTCGATCAGCCAATCGGCACATTTGATCACGTCCAAATTGTGTTCGATGACGAGGACGGAATGTCCGCGATCGACCAGACGTTGAAAAACGCCCAAGAGGACGCGCACGTCATCGAAATGCAGGCCCGTGGTTGGCTCGTCAAAGAGAAACAAGGTGGCTTGTTGCTCCTGCGATTCCGCTTCGGCAAATTCGGCCAAGTGGCTGACCAGTTTCAGACGCTGGCTCTCTCCGCCCGACAGAGTGTTGATCGGCTGCCCCAACCGCAAATAGCCGAGACCCACTTCTTGGAGAAGGCGCAGACTCTGGACGGCGCGCTGGGCCGGTCGCACTTCGGCCCAGTCCGCGAGAAATCGAATCACTTCGTCCACCGTCGCCTGGAGGAGATCGGCGATGCTCCAGGAGTGGGCGCCCGGCGCCGCGGCGGCCGCGGACAGCTTGATCTCGAGGATATGCGGCCGGTAGCGGCGACCGTCGCACTCGGGACAGCGGATGAAGACATCGCTCAGGAATTGCATTTCGATCTTTTCGAAGCCCGCGCCACGACATCGTTGGCATTGACCCTGCGCCGAGTTGAAACTGAAGGCGCTGTTCTTGAGGCCGCGCTGCCGGGCCAGATCGCATTGAGCGAAGAGTTCGCGAATGTGCTCGAAGGCTCCGATGTAAACGGCGGGATTGGAGCGCGGTGTCTTTCCCAGCAGTGACTGGTCCACCAGCACGACTCGACCGAGCGGTTCCGCGCCAGATAAAACCGCGGCCGCGATCCGAGGTTCCGCAGGCGACGGCGCCAAGTCGTCCCCTTCTTCAGCGGCGTCCGGTCCTGAGCTGTCCAGCGCCGGCCGGGGATGAGCGGTTGGAGTCTTCCGGCGATGCAAGTCATGGGCCAAGGCGGGCAGGAGCAGGTCGCGGATGAGAGTCGTTTTTCCCGATCCGCTCACGCCGGTGATCGCGACGAAGCGCCCCAAGGGGATTTCCACCGTGAGGTCCTTGAGATTGTGGCAACGGGCGTGAGCCAGGGTTAATCGCGGGGACTGCTCCGGGCACGGACGGCGGACCGGCAGTTCGATTCGTTTTCGTCCGCTCAGATACTGGCCGGTCAATGACTCGGCTCGTTGCATGAGATCGGCACAGGTGCCTTGAAAGACCAGGTGGCCGCCGCTCTCGCCATGGCCAGGACCGAGATCGACGATCTGCTCGGCCGCCCGAATGACGCTGGCTTCGTGTTCGACCACGACCACGGTGTTGCCGGCCTGTCGCAGCCGCTGCAAAACACCGACGAGCCGGGCGGTGTCGCGGGCGTGCAATCCGACGCTCGGTTCGTCGAGCACAAAAAGCGTGTTGACCAGGCGCGAGCCCAGGCAGGTCGTGAGATTCACTCGCTCGGTTTCGCCACCCGACAACGTGCGCGTCGGCCGGTCCAAGGTGAGGTATCCCAAACCGACTTCCTGCAGGTAGCCGAGGCGGGAACGGACTTCGTTCAGCACCAGTGTCAGAGGGTCGGACGGCTTGGGCGGACGCTGCCGAGCGGCCAGGAGCTCGGTGACCTTGAGGGCCTCGGAGACGGTCAGCCGATAGAAATCAGCCAACGTCATCGGCGCGCCCGATCCGGCTGGGATCTTGAAGAGGAGCGCTTCGGGTTGAAAACGGCGTCCGGCGCAGGCGGTGCAGGTTTGATAGGCCCGATAGCGGGACAGGAGCACGCGCACGTGCATCTTGTAGGCCTTCGATTCGAGCCAGCGGAAGTAGCCTTTGACGCCGTACCAAGCCCGGGGCCATTCGTGCTGAACATCCTGGCCGTAGTCGGGATCGCCGTTCAGCACCCAGTCTTGCTCTGGCGGTGAAAGCTGGTCGAACGGCACATCGGTGGGGACGCGCCGGCGCCGGCAGAATTTCATGAGATCGCCCTGGCATTCGGCAGACTGGCCGCTTTGCCACGGCTTGACCACGCCGTCGGCCAGCGAGCGAGAACGATTCGGCAAGACCAGGTCGTAATCGATCGTGATGGTGCGGCCAAAGCCGCGGCAAGCGGGGCACGCCCCCAGCGGATGGTTAAAACTGAAGAGGGCGGGATTCGGTTCGCGATACTCGAGATCACACTCGGCGCAATGGAAGCGGCTGGAAAAACGGCGCGGCGAATCGGCGCCCGGCCGGTGCGCGGTCAGTTGGCCTTTCCCGAAATGATAAGCCTGCTCGCACGCTTCCACGAAACGGGCGCGGTGGGCTGGCGTCAGCTTGATGCGGTCCTGAATCACGGTGAGAAACGCGGGAGGCTGGGCCGGCCAACGCGGCGCGGCTTCTTCGATGCGGAGGACTTCCGGCGCCTCGAGGTCGCTCTTCGGGTCGGCCGGGGGAGGTTCAACGAGGAGACGCTGGTAGCCCTGTTTGGCGATGAGCTCGAGGGACTCCTCCAGCGAGAGCTTGTTCGAGAGGGGCAACTGAAACGTGATCAACACTTCCGATGCTTGGGCGGTTTCCGGAGCCGGGCTCGATTCCCGGACCGTCTGGGCGCGGCCTTTCCCCGTCTTCTTTCCGGACAGAACCGAGCCTGTTTGAACTTCGAGTTCTCCCGGGGGCAATGCTCGGTCCTCGGCCTCCGGCTCGGCGAGTCGTTTCAGAGATTCCCAGATTTGCTGGGGGGTGTCTTTGACCACCGGACGACCACATTGCCGGCAGTAGAGTCGGGCCAGATGCGACCAGACCAGTTTCATGTAATCGCAGATCTCGGTCATGGTGCCCACCGTGGAACGGGTACTTTTGACCGAATTGCGTTGTTCGATCGCGATGGCTGGAGGAATGCCCTGAATGCTGTCCACCTGGGGCTTGTCCATGCGATCAAAGAACTGGCGGGCGTAGGGCGAGAAGGTTTCGATATAACGGCGTTGGCCCTCCGCGTAGAGCGTATCAAACGCGAGCGAGCTCTTTCCTGATCCGCTCGGTCCCGTGACCACGATCAGTCGGCCCGTGGGCAAATCCAGGTCGAAATTCTTGAGATTGTTGTGTCTGACCCCACGGAGACGAATGACGGAGGTGACGGGCGCTTTGGACATGCTGGCGCAATCTAAAGGGGCGAGCCGCGGTGTCAATGGCCGGAGCTTGCCCTCGAGGGGACCGGCGGAGCGGTTTCGAAGGGGAGCGAATGGAGCGGCGAAACTCGTCACCCACTCGGCCCGAGAGCCATTCGAGCCAGCGGTGGGACTCGAACTACCGGCGCTTGCGGCGGGCTGGACCGAAATAATAGCCGCCGCTGAGCCTCACGCCGCGCGCCCGGCGTTCGGCGAGCGGAGTTTGGCCCGGTTTGCCCTCCTCGAACAGGGCGGTGTACTGGTAGTTGAAGTTCTCCAATTTGATCCGCTCGATCTTCTGGCTGATGAATCGTTCGATGGCCTGAACATGCTGCGCATCCTCGGCCACCATGAGGGTGAAGGCGTCGCCGCTGTTTTCGGCTCGTCCGGTTCGACCGATGCGGTGGACATAGTCCTCCGGGTGCTGCGGAACATCGAAGTTGATGACGTGGCTGACGTTGGCGATATCCAGACCTCGGGCCGCGATGTCGGTCGCAACCAGAAGTTCGAACCGGCCATCGCGAAACCCGCGCAAAGCCTGCTCCCGCTCGCGCTGGGTGCGATTGGAATGGAGGATGGCCACGGCGTGGTTATTCTTCTTCAGCATGTTACCGATCCGGTCGGCCCGGTTCTTGGTCCGGCAAAAGACAATGACGGAATCGTAGTTCACCCGCTCCAACAATTCCCGCAAGAGGTCTGTCTTCTGGATTTCGGCGACGGGATAAATGACGTGTTTGACCGTCTCGGCGGGAGTACGTCGAGCGCCAATCTCAACCGTTTGGGGCGATTTCATGGCCCACTGGATGAGCGAGTCGATCTGCGGCGGAATGGTGGCCGAGAACAGAGAAGTGTGCCGCTCCCGGGGACATCGTTCCACGATTCTTCGCACGTCCGGCAGGAAACCCATGTCCAGCATGCGATCTGCCTCGTCGAGCACCAGGTACTTCACCTGATCCAACGAGCAGGTCCTCTGCTGCAAGTGATCGAGCAATCGCCCGGGGGTGGCGACCAGAACGTCCACCCCGGTGCGCAAAGCGTCTGTTTGCCGGCCGTAGCCGACGCCTCCATAGACAACCGCCACCTTCAGGTCCGTGAACCGGGCGAAATCACGACACGCGGTTTCCACCTGCGCGGCCAGTTCGCGGGTCGGCTCCAACACCAGCACGCGGGGCAATTTCTCGTGATGATTGAGCTTGGAAAGTATGGGCAAGGCGAAAGCCGCCGTCTTGCCCGTCCCGGTCTGAGCGCTGCCAATCAAGTCGTGACCAGCCATAATCAGAGGAATAGCGCGCAGTTGAATGGGGGTCGGCTCGATGTATCCCATGGCTTTGACGCCTTCCAAAACCGGATGCGAAAGACCAAACTTGGTAAACTGCATAGTGGGCAACATAAGGACAACCCTGATTCAGTTGAAGCAAATAAACCGGAAAAACATTGCACAGCCGCGCCGTTCCATGGATGATCCCCAGTCCTGGTTCGGAGCGTAGCTCAGCCTGGTAGAGCACTTGCTTTGGGAGCAAGACGTCGCAGGTTCAAATCCTGTCGCTCCGACCACTCTTCCGCCTCGGGCCACACAGGCCGCCGGGGATCACGGTTCCGAACGGGGAGCGATCCGCTCGGTGAATTCCAATTACTTCAGGGTGTTCAGCCGTGCGGCTAAACGCGATTTCTTACGGCTGGCGGTGGCTCGGGCAATGACTCCACCTTTGGCCGCTTTGTCGAAAGCCGAAGAGACCGCGCGGTAGGCCGAAGCCGCCTCTTCCTTCTTTCCGCCGCCCAAAAGCACCTCGTATTTCTTCTCGATGGTCTTCAGGCTCTGCTTGACGCTGCGATTGCGGGCGTGCTTGCGGGCGCTATTTCGGACGCGGCGTGCGGCTGACTTCTTGGTCGGCATAATTCAATTCAATCACTTCTAATTTTGAGCCGGTAACCGTAACGAAACCGGCGATATTGTCAATCGCTTCTTCAGGCTCATCATGAGGATGGCTGGGGATCCAGCAGTTCTCATTTTGACTCAGGACACGGTCCGTTCCACGCAGGTAGTCCCGGCTTCAGCCGGTATTCATGTGGCGACCGGCTGAAGCCGGGACTACATCCTTGTCAAAATGAGAACTGCTGCCTGGGGATCTTCCTTTCCTTTCCTTTCCGGCTGGGGCACGATCAGGATCATCTTTTTTCAGCGTATGACCCGATCTTCATTTACGGGACCCACCCTCACCGCCCCGCCCCTTCGCTCCCGGAAACGGCGCGCCCGCCGACCGCTCGTTCTCGCCCTGCTGGCACTGGCGATCGTGTCCACGACGTCGTCGTCGCGATGCCAGACGACTTCAGCGCCGCCGTCGCCGAAAGCCGGCGCCCTGGCTTCGAGTCCTTTGCACGAGTTTCTGCGGCGCGAGATCATTGGACCCGACCTGGCGTTGACCGAAGTGCGGACTTTTCTGGAGAGCCGGATCCCCGCCATGCCCGTGACGCGGAGCGTGGCGGAGTGGAGCCGGCAAGCAGCGAACCTCCGTCGGGATGTGCTCGAACGGGTGGTCTTCCGAGGCGCAGCGGCGGCGACGTGGCGAGACGCCAAAACCCGGGTCGAATGGTTGGAAACGGTGGCCGGCGGTCCCGGTTACCGAATCAAGAAACTGCGCTACGAGGCGTTGCCGGGAATGTGGATTCCCGCGCTGCTTTACGAGCCCGAGCAACTTTCCGGAAAAGTGCCGGTGTTCATGAACGTCAATGGCCACGATCCCAACGGCAAAGCCGCCCTCTACAAGCAGATTCGCTGCATCAATCAGGCCAAGCGCGGCCTGCTCGCGCTCAATGTCGAGTGGTTTGGCATGGGCCAGTTCCGCGGGCAGATGTCCGAGCACTTTCGGATGAATCAGCTCGATCTGTGCGGCGCCAGCGGTTTGGCCCCGTTTTACCTGGCCATGAAACGGGGGTTGGATGTGCTGCTCTCCCTGGAACACGCCGATGCCCAACGAGTCGGCGTGGCCGGTTTGTCGGGAGGCGGCTGGCAGACCATTTTCATCAGCGCGTTGGATTCGCGCGTCACGCTCAGCAATCCCGTCGCCGGCTACTCGAGCTTTCTCACCCGGCTGCAAAATGCCTCTGATCTCGGCGATCCGGAACAGGCTCCGTGCGATCTGGCGACGGTGGCTGATTACACCCATTTGACGGCACTGCTCGCACCGCGCCCGGCCCTTTTGACCTACAATTTCAAGGACGATTGCTGCTTCGCTTCCAGCCATGCCCTTCCCCCGTTGCTCGAAGCGGCGGCGCCGATCTATCGGCTTTTCCAGAAGGAAAGCTTTCTCCGTTCCCACATCAATTACGAGCCCGGGACGCATAACTTCGAAAAGGAGAATCGCGAACAGCTTTATCGCCTGATGGGCGATCATTTCTTTGCCGGACAGACGAATTTTCGAGCGGAGGAAATTCCCTGCGCCGACGAAGTCAAAACCAAGGAGCAACTGCACGTGGAGTTGCCAGCCGGTAACGCCGACTTTCACTCGCTGGCCATGGGGCTGATCACGAACTTGCCGCGCCAGGCGGAGTTGCCGCGCGACACCTGGGCCGCCCAACGCTGGCAGCAGACCAGGCGCACCGCCCTGCATGAAATTGTTCGCACCCGGAATTACCAAGCCCGCGGCGAGAGCGTCGGAACGGCCGAACAGAACGGCATCAAGGCCAAATACTGGCGGGTTCAAGTCGGCGGCATCTGGACGGTGCCGGTCGTCGAACTCAGCCAGGGCGAACCCACCAACACGGTCCTTCTCGTGAGCGAAGTCGGCCGTTCCAACCTCGTGGACGAGGCCGCCCGGCTCGTGGGTACGGGCCAGCGAGTGCTGGCGGTCGATCCGTTCTACTTTGGCGAATCCAAGATCAAGAGCCGCGATCACCTCTACGCTTTGTTCGTCGCGGCAGTCGGAGAGCGCCCCCTCGGGATTCAGGCCAGTCAATTAATTGGCCTCGCCCGCTGGTCCCAAGGCGAACACCAATCCGGTCCTGTTACCCTGGTGGCGGTCGGACCGCGCTCGAGTGTGTTGGCGCTGGTGGCCGCCGCGCTGGAGGAGAGCGCCATCGCCGGTGTCGAAGCGTCCGGAGCCTTGGGCAGTCTCAAGGAAGTGATCGAGCAAGATTGGATGGTGAGCGAGCGGCCGGAGTTGTTCTGCTTCGGTCTTCTCGAACAATTTGACCTGAAACATCTGGTCGGCCTGATCGCTCCCCGGCCCGTCGAATTTCCGCGCGCGGGCGAGCGCCTGAAAAAGGAACTGGCCGATCTCAAAGCCTGGTATGCGTTGCTCGGCGCGGAATCCCCTGTTCAGCGATGAGGGCAAGCCGGTCAATTACGACAGTTGGCCGGATCTCTGGATGAAAAAACTGGCGACCCGCTACGATGCCATCAGCCAAGTGCGCTACTGCCCCACCGCCCCCGAGCGAAGCGCCGCACAGTTGAAGAAAGATTCGTCGTCCGAAGGTTGGGTCACTCGGCCCTGGCTGGTCGCGGACGGTCCCAACGCCTATCAAGGAAGCTATTCGCTGAACGGCTACCTCTACACCGCGAGCCCTTATGGCGAGAAGAAGAACATGTTCGCGAGCGAGTCCGACATTCAACACCCCGCCCAAACCCCCTTTTTTGCGGACGCCATCTGGGTGGACGCATGGCCACTCGAAGCCGACACGCCAGCCCGCAACCTCTTTGACGGAGACAAATTCGCCGCGGGCGGGCTATCGCGCATCGCGGTCCCACGGCACGCCGCTTCTGTGGCCGCGGCCTCCAAGAACTTCGACCGCAAGAACCAATTGCCCAGGGCGGTGATTATTTCGTTTGCCGACAACCACGTCGAGACCGTCAAACTCGAGAAACTGTGGGGTCTCTACTGGCACAAGAACTGGAATCCTCCGGCCAAACGGCCCGGACTGTGAAGCCTCCGCTCCTGCGGTGACGGGACCGCTAGGTTCACCACACAATGCTCCACATTCAATTAACCACTTCCTTGAGTGTTGAGCTGAGTTCTGGGTTCCAAGGCACGCGCCAAGCGAAAGGGGGCTCTCCATGAAACACTCGTCAACCGGGCGAGCCGCTATTCGAGAGAGGA